>NZ_JBRIQO010000032.1:0-106005 GCF_052983175.1 Streptosporangium sp. G12
GCCGAGGGTGACGGTGGGAAAATCGACGAGCAGGTCACGAGCACGCATGAGGGCCCTTCCGGGATCGGCGACAGAACCACCGACGCAGGCTTGCTGGCTCACCTTCGACGGACCTTATCAATGATCGCCGATTCGAGAGAGGGTGGGCCGGTGTCCACCATCGAGGCGGCTGGCCTGACCAAACGCTACGGCCGGGTGCTCGCGGTCGACGAGATCTCCTTGCGGGTCGAGCCGGCGGAGACGAGCCCGTCAACGGCCTGGACCCCGCCGGCGTCGTGGAGATCCGTACCCTGCTGGCCGGCCTGGCCCGCGAACACGGCGTCACGGTGTTCTTGTCCAGCCACCTGCTGGCCGAGGTCGCGCGCCTGGCCACCCGCGTGGGCATCATTCACCAGGGCCGCCTGATCCAGGAACTCCACACCGCCGCCCTGGACGAGCGCCTGCGCCGCCGCCTGACCGTGACCACCCGCGACGACACCACAGCCCACGCGGTCCTGCACGCCCGCGGCTACGAGGCCGCTCACGACCGCGGCGCGGGGCTCGTCCTCACCGGCGAACGCGCTGTGGCCCGGCCCGAAGAGGTGGCCACCGTGCTGGTCGAGGCCGGCGTGCCCCCCACCAAGCTCCTCGTGCAGGAAGAGGATCTGGAGGCCTACTTCCTGCGCATGGTCGGAGCCGACAATGCGTGAGGCGCTGTGGGCCGAGCTGCTCAAAGCGCGACGCAGTCGCCTGCCTTGGCTTACCGCCCTGGCCTTCACCCTCGCCGCACTGGTCTGCGGGTTGTTCATGTTCATCCTGGCCGACCCCGCCCGCGCCCGCGCCCTCGGGCTCCTGGGCGGCAAGGCCCAGCTGTCCGGCGCCGTCGCCGACTGGCCCGGCTACCTGGCCCTGCTGGCCCAGGCAGTCGGCGTGGGCGGATTCCTGATCTACGGGATGATCGCCATCTGGCTGTTCGGTCGCGAGTTCAGCGACCACACCGCCAAAGACCTGCTCGCCCTGCCCACCTCCCGCACCGCCATCGTGGGCGCCAAATTCATCCTCGCCGCCGGATGGGCGATGCTCCTGGCCGTGCAGGTGGCCGCGTTCGGCGTGCTGATCGGCGCACTGCTCACCCTGCCCGGCTGGTCGGCCCAGATCGCCCTGGAAGGGATCGGTCGCCTCCTGGTCACCGCCGCGCTGACCGCCCTGCTCACCACCCCGCTGTCCCTGGCCGCCAGCCTGGGACGCGGCTACCTGGCCGCCGTGGGCGCCATGTTCGCCGCACTGTTTTGCGCCCAGGTCATCGCCGCCCTCGGCTTCGGCCACCACTTCCCCTGGTCGGTTCCCGGCCTGTACGCCGGAATCGCCGGCCCCGACCAGGACCGGCCCGGCCCGATCGGCTTCCTGCTGGTCCTCGCGGTCGGAGCCACGGGCGTGCTCGCCACCACGGCATGGTGGCGCAGAGCCGACCACCACCGCTGACAGCCGACACCACCGACACGCGCGACAGAACACGGCCGCCGGCTTTCGAACTCCGCTCGCTGTGCCTGGCAATACACCGACTCACGATGATCACGTCAACGAATGTGACACCAAGCCAGGCCTACCGTTCTGTTCCTACTGGACCCCTCCTTCTGAGGCTCCTGGAAGCACACGCTAAGTAACCAGAGCCGAGGCTCAAACCAGGCCGATTGCTCATCGGCCTGGAAAATCCGGGTGCTCACGTTCTCCGGATTTTTGGTGTTTCCGCAGGAGCCGATGCTCACCGAATCCCGGACCCTGCAGGCGTGACGCGGGTTCTCGTTTCCCGCGGCTGGGCCACCGCCCGCGGTTCGGTGATCCACGAGTTCCGGTTGGAGCTCACCCGGCCGCCGCCCGGCCCTGTTCTCCTTGTTCTCCTTGTTCTCCCTTCCCCTGCCCTCCACGTCTTCGCCGCGCCCGCCGGATCGGCGGGTCTGTGCCACTCACGTGGATGTTTGTCCACCGGGGAGCGGGTAAGGGCCCGCTCGCAGGCAGAAAACTCGCGGGTGGAAGCGAGGCGTCGTGGCCCGAGAGGTCGTGGCGCACCTGGGGGAGCGACACCGGCACGAGAGGCTCACCCGGGGCTCGGCTCCCTATCTGCGAGATCTGAGGCAAAGAACGAGCTCTGTGGTCACATCGAGGGAGAACACATGACATCGACATCGCGGCCGCCCGGCCATGAGCCCGGCACGCCGCAGGGCATCGGCCCGCAGGGTGTGGAGGCCCGCAGCGAGCTGGCCCGGTGGATCAGCGGCGCCGGCGTCTTTCCCGCCGACCGTGCCGCCTTGCTGGCCCGAGCCGAGGAGCAGGGCGCGCCCGACGCGGTGCTCGAGGCGGTGCGGTCACTGCCGGAGCAGACCTTCGCCACTCTGGCGGAGGTGGCGCAGACGCTCGGTTACGGCAAGGAAGAGACGGGACAGGGCTGAGACCCGCGGGTGATCACGGTTTCCCGTACGGGTGGCCGTGATCACCCGCGGCCCGATCATGAGGGGCGAGGGGTGAGGGGTATGGGTGCTGTTGCGGTGATCGTGGTGGACATGCTGAATCCCTACGACCACGAGGACGCCGACACCCTAGAAAAGAGCGTCGAGCAGATCGTGGAGCCCCTGGCGGGGCTGATGCGACGCGCCCACCGGCATCGAGACGCCCGGCTGATAGTCGTCAACGACAACCACGGCGACTTCACCGCCACGACCGAGGACCTGCGGCGGCGCGCCCTGGAGGGCCGGCGCCCCGACCTGGTCGAGCCGGTGCTTCCCCCGGACGACTGCGCCTTCCTGCCCAAGGTGCGCCACAGCGCGTTCTTCGGCACGCCGCTGGAGTACCTGCTGCGCCGCGAGGAGATCGACACCGTCGTGCTGGCCGGCCAGGTCACCGAGCAGTGCGTGCTCTACAGCGCGCTGGACGCCTACGTGCGCGAGTTCTCCGTCCGGGTGGCCTCCGACTGCGTGGCCCACATCCATCCCGACCTCGCCGAGGCGTCACTGCGGATGATGGAGCGCAACATGCGCGCCGACCTCCTGCCCGCAGACCGGTGCCTGGGATGACAGGCCGCGCTCACGCCGTCTCTCGTTGTCGATCACGATTTTTCTCACCATGCGTACGGCCGGGAGGTTAGGGCGGGAAAGACGAGGGCATCAGGGGCGTATGGTACGCGTGTTCGATAAGTCCATATATGACCGTATATGGCTACATCGGCACCGACGGTCGCGCCGTCACCGTGGCATGCACCTCCATCGGGTTGGGAGCGAACCGGCGACGCGACCTCACGGCGAGACGCCCTTCCGGAAGATGAGACCGCCGAGTTTCTCCCCGAGTCCTTCACCTGAGCCTTTCGTCGCCATGGGAGATCGTGATGCAGCTTCCCACGCCCCGAGGCCCTCTCACCGCCGCGCTCTTCGAACGGCTGAGGCGCCCGCCGCACACCTTCGATCCGCCACCGGTACCGGCCGGAGGGCCGGCCGTCGAGGGTGAGGATCTCCAGCTGGCGCTCTTCGCCTGCTACGAACTGCACTACCAGGGCTTCGAGGAGGTGCGGCAGGAGTGGGAGTGGGAGCCGTCGCTGCTGGCGGCCAGGAAGGCGCTGGAGCGGCGATGGGAGGAGGGCCTGGCGCGGGCCGTGCCGCGTCCGCCGCTCATGCCGGGTGTGCCCATGCGGCGCGCCCTGGCCGAGCTGGTGGCCGCCGACGAGGGGCCCCGCCTGTCGGCGTTCCTGGCCAGGCAGGCCGACCTGGAGCAGTTCCGCGAGTTCGTCACGCACCGGTCGATCTACCACCTCAAGGAGGCCGACCCGCACACCTGGGCGATTCCCCGGCTGAGCGGCCGTCCCAAGGCGGCGCTGGTGGAGATCCAGGCCGACGAGTACGGCGGCGGGCGCGTCGAGCGGATGCATTCGGAGCTGTTCCGAGCCACCATGCGCGGGCTGGGCCTGGACGACTCCTACGGCGCCTACCTGGATCGGGTTCCGGCGATCACGCTGGCGATCTCCAACACCATGTCGCTGTTCGGGCTGCACCGGCGTCACCTCGGAGCGCTGCTGGGCCACCTGGCGGCGTTCGAGATGACCTCCTCGGTGCCCAACCACCGCTACTCCCTGGGCCTGCGCAGGCTGGGCGGGGACGAGACGGCGCGGCGTTTCTACGACGAGCACGTGCAGGCCGACGCCGTTCACGAGCAGGTGGCGGCGCACGACATGTGCGGCGGCTTCGTGGCGCAGCACGCCTCGCGGGCCGGCGACGTCCTGTACGGCGCGGCCTGCGCCCTGGCCCTGGACCGGCTCTTCGCCGAGCACGTCATGGACAGCTGGCGGTGCGGCGTCTCCTCACTGCGCGAGGCGGACCTGATGGCAGGGACCCGGTGACAGGCCTGGACACGGGCCGGGAGACGGATCTCGACATGGACTACGTGCTGCCGCTGCGCTGGAGTGACGACGCCGGGCTGGCGGAGCTGACCGCCTACCTGCGCCGGCTGCGCTCCAGTGTCCGTGTCATCGTCGTCGACAACTCCCCGGCCGGGCTGTTCGCCCGGCACGCCGCCCGCTGGGACGGCCTCGCGCTGCACGTACGACCCGACGGCGACCTCGACTTCGCCAACGGCAAGGTCAACGGAGTGATCACCGGGATGCGCCTGGCCCGTGCCGAGCACGTGATCATCGCCGACGACGACGTCCGCTACGGCGAGAGCGAACTGGCCCGCCTCGACGCCCTGCTGGGAAGAGCGGACCTGGTCCGCCCGCAAAACCACTTCGACCCGATGCCGTGGCATGCTCGCTGGGACAGCGCCCGCACCCTGCTCAACCGCGGGTTCGGCGCCGACTACCCCGGTACGTTCGGGGTGCGCCGCTCGACCTTCCTGGCGATGGGCGGCTACGACGGGAACGTGATGTTCGAGAACCTCGAACTCATCCGCACCGTCCGTGCTCACGGCGGCCGCGAGGAGCGCCCCCTCGATCTCTACGTCCGCCGCCTGCCGCCCGATCCGCGCCACTTCTGGTCCCAGCGGGTGCGGCAGGCCTACGACGACCTCGCGCAACCGGCCCGCATGGCGTTCTTTCTCGCCATCGTGCCCGCGCTGGCCGCCGCGCTGCTGCGGCGGCGCCCGGGGCCGGTCCTGGCCGGTGCGGGGATGGCGATGGGCCTGGCCGAGCTCGGCCGCCGCCGCGCGGGCGGGCGGCGGGTCTTTCCCTTCACCACCACCCTGTTCGCCCCGGTGTGGCTGCTGGAGCGGGCCGTCTGCAGCTGGCCGGCCCTGGCGGCCCGGTTCCTGCGCGGCGGGATCTTCTATGCCGGGCGCCGGATATCGCTCGCCGCGCACTCGTCCCGCCGGCTCAGAACGCGAGCTCAGGCCACCGCGTCGGGCTCGCTCGCGGCCCGGAAACCGGACCGCTTGTGCGAGCCGTCACAAAACGGCTTGGCCGAGGATCGGCCGCAGCGGCACAGCGCCACCGTCGCCCGGCCGGGATCGATGACGGTCCCGTCCTGAGTGAGCAGGGTGAACGGCCCCCGGATCAGTAGCGGCCCATCCTCACACGGGGTGATGCTGACCGAATCATCCATTTTTGGCGCCATATGAGGGCTTGTGCCCGACGCGTCCGCGAAAAAACACCGATCGCCTCCCTCGCAGTCCGGCTCGGGCCCCGGCCCTTCTTTCCGAGGCCGGGGCCCGAGCCGGACAGTGGATCAGCAGGGGTCAGACGATGTCGGCCGCGGCGGGGAAGCGGTCCCAGACCCGGTGCCGCCCCAGCAGCCGGACGATCTCCTCCAGCACCGCCTCGCCGCCGTCGGCGACGAGTACGCCGGGTGCGGCGGTGTCGATTCCCGCGGCGGCGAGTGCCTGGCCGGCGTCCCCCCACCCGCCGAGCGGCTTGGCGTGGCGGAACGCCTCGCCGAGCATCAGCAGCACCCGCGGGTCGACGTCCGCGGTGGCGGGCACGCCGTTGCCGGCCTTGGCGTCCCGGGCGCCGTAGGCGTCCTTGCCCGGCGCGGGCGCACCGGCCAGCACCACGGCGTCGAACTCGACGGACCGGGCGGTGGCGAACGTGCGCTGCACGGGGACGGGATCGTCGCCGCCCGCTCCGAGCAGGCCGCCCGCCGGTGCGATGACCAGCGGCACCATGCCGCCGTCCAGGACGGCCCGGCGGACGGCGCGGACCGCTTCCAGATCGCTGTTCTCGCCGGCGACGATGCCGATGACCCGGCCGGTGACGGGCCAGGTCCGCCCGAGCTGGGAGAGCGCGGGGCTGGGCTCGACCGACGGCAGCGGGCCCGCCGGCGCCGGAACCGGCAGGCCCAGCCCCTCGGCCACCTGCGCGCACAGGTAGGGGTCGATCTCGGCCAGCACCCGCAGGGTACGTTCCTTGATCGGCTGCTCGTAGACCTTGCCGAGCTCGAAGGTGTACGCGGCGATGACGTGCTCGCGCTCCAGCGGGGTCAGACTCAGCCAGAACCGGCGGGGCTGGCTGAAGTGGTCGGCGAACGACGCCGGAGCCTCACGCACCTTGCTCGCCGCCGGCACCTGCACGGGCGTCTCCCGGTAGCCGCCCTCCTGCTGCCCCGCGAAGAAGGGACAGCCGCCGTCCAGGGAGTTGGGCTTGTACGGGGCGGCACCGGCGTGCACCGCCGTCTGGTGGAAGCCGTCACGCAGCATGTCGTTGACCGGGGCGTGCGTGCGATTGATCGGGATCTGCCCGAAGTTGGGGCCCCCCAACCGGCTGATCTGGGTGTCCAGGTACGAGAACAGCCGCCCCGCGAGCAGCGGGTCGTCGGTGACGTCGATGCCGGGCACCAGGTGACCGGGGTGGAAGGCGACCTGCTCGGTCTCGGCGAAGTAGTTGGTCGGGTTGGCGTTGAGGGTGAGCAGGCCGATCGGCTGGACCGGCGCCAGTTCCTCGGGCACGATCTTCGTGGCGTCCAGCAGGTCGATGCCCTCGAAGGTCTGCTCGGGGGTGTCGGGGAAGACCTGGATGCCCAGCTCCCACTGCGGATAGGCGCCCGCCTCGATCGCGTCGGCCAGATCACGGCGGTGGAAGTCCGGATCCGCGCCGTTGATCAGCTGCGCCTCCTCCCACACCAGCGAGTGCACCCCGGCCGTGGGCTTCCAGTGGAACTTCACCAGCGACGTCGCCCCTTCGGCGTCGACGAGCCGGAAGGTGTGGACGCCGAAGCCCTCCATCGTCCGGTAGGAGCGGGGAATGCCGCGGTCGGACATGTTCCACAACGTGTGGTGGGTGGCCTCGGTGTGGAGGGAGACGAAGTCCCAGAACGTGTCGTGCGCGCTCTGGGCCTGGGGAATCTCCCGATCCGGGTGCGGCTTGGCCGCGTGGATGATGTCGGGGAACTTGATGGCGTCCTGGATGAAGAACACCGGGATGTTGTTGCCCACCAGGTCGAAGACGCCCTCACCGGTGTAGAACTTCGTCGCGAACCCCCGGGTGTCACGCACCGTGTCGGCCGACCCCCGTGATCCGAGCACGGTCGAGAACCGCACGAAGACCGGGGTCTCGACGTCCTTGGCGAGGAAGGCCGCCTTGGTCACCGTCGAGGCGGTGCCGTACGCGCGAAAGACGCCGTGCGCGGCGGCCCCACGGGCGTGCACGACGCGCTCGGGGATGCGCTCGTGATCGAAATGCATGATCTTCTCGCGCAGATGGTGATCCTGCAGCAGCACCGGACCCCGAGGACCGGCCTTGAGCGAGTGGTCGGTGTCGGGCAGCCGTGCGCCCTGAGCGGTCGTCAGGTACGCCCCGCCCTGTGCCCGCGCCGCCGCCGGCACGTCGGTGGGCTGCCCGGTCGGGGAGAACGCCTCCGGCCCGCTCTGGTCGGGCTTGGGGGGCAGGGGCGCCCGAGGCTCGGTCGGCTCCCGCAGCGACGGTGTCTCGCCGCCCGGCCGGCCGGGGATCACGCCGGACGGCTCGCCGCCGGCCACCGCGTCGGCCACCGCGTCAACGATCTTGCCGACCGTTTCCTTCACCGGGTGGGACTCTTCCATCGTTTATCCCCCTAGATCGTGACGGTGGCGAAGCACCCGCCGCCACCGAGAACCGAATCCGCCTGTGCGCAACGCGCGCTGATGACGCAGGTCAGAGCCCCCGCAACCAGCAGCGCTACGCTCTACCCCGGTGTTCGCGTCTGAATCGACGGATCGGCCGGCACCCGCCCCGTCCGCCCATCGGTGGATCACCGCGAGAAAGGCGAGGCCCACACCGCCCGGCTCGACCGCGGTCACGTCTGTGGGAAGACTCCGCGGGGCCACCTGGTCGCCGCGGCTCAGGGGATCAGGACGATTTTCCCGGTGGTGCGGCGGGTCGACAGGAGCTCGTGTGCCTTGGCCACCTCGGCCAGTGGCAGCACCTGATCCAGGTGGACCCTGAGCCGGCCCGACTCCGCCAGGGCCGTCAGCCGTGACAGGTCGGCCGCCGAGGGGCGCACGCTCACCACCGCCAGCCGTACGCCCAACTCGGCCGCGCGTTCCCGCGTGATGCCGAGGTTGCCCCCCAGCGCTCCGACGAGCAGGCCGCCGGGCTTGAGCGCGGCGGCGGAACGTTCCCCGTACTCGCCGCCCACCAGATCGAGCACCACGTCCACCGGTGCGGTCTCCGCGACGAAGTCCGCAGTGGTGTGATCGACCAGGGTGTCCGCGCCGAGCTCGCGCAGGAGGTCGTGCTTGGCGGTTCGAGCGGTACCGGTGACGTGCGCCCCGAAAGACGCGGCGACCTGGACGGCGAGGTGACCGACCCCTCCTCCGGCGGCGTGCACGAGAACCCGCTGTCCCTCGGCGACACGGGCGATGCCGACCAGCGCCTGCCAGGCGGTCAGCCCGGCCAGCGGGAGCCCTCCCGCCTGCTCCACGGGCAGCGCGGCGGGCCGGTGGGCGATCTCGTTGGGCGAGGCGAGCACGTAGTCGGCGTAGGCGTTGCCGGCGCCGGGAAAGGCGAGCAGGCCCAGCACCTCGTCACCGGGGGCGAACGCGGACACGCCGGGCCCGGTGGACTCGACCGTGCCCGCGACGTCCCAGCCGAGGGTGAAGGGCGGCGGGCCGAGCAGCGGGAAGAGGCCGGAGCGGACCGCTCCGTCGACCGGGTTGACCCCGGCGGCCCTGACCTTGATCAGGACCTGCCCGTGATCCGGCTCCGGCCGGTCGACCTCGGCGACACCGAGCACGGAAGGGTCGCCGACGGCGGACTGGGTGATGACGCGCATCGTGATCTCCTCTGAAGGGAAGTTCTTCGGGATCAATCGTCGGCGACACCGGTATCTCATTGAAAGAAGGCACCTTTTGGAGATATAGGTACCTTATGGAAACTACTTCTGGCCTGCGAGAGCACGGCGCCGCGAACGCGTACCTTCGGGAGTGCGGCTCGCGGAAAGTCCTGGAGGCGATCGCCAACAAGTGGACGTGCCTGCTGGTGGACGCCCTGCGGGACGGCCCGATCCGGTTCGGCGTGCTCCGCCGCAGGATCGACGGGATCACCCAGAAGAGCCTCACCCAGACGCTGCGGAACATGGAACGCGACGGGATGGTGACCCGCACCGTCTACCCGACGATCCCGCCCCGGGTGGAGTACGAGCTCAGCGCACTGGGACGGAGCGTGGTCACGCTGATGGAGGGCGTCAAGAGCTGGTCGGAGAAGCACGTGGCCGAGATCATGGCCGCTCGCGAGCTCTACGACCTCCGCGTGGCCGAGGAACCCAGGCCCGTC
Source organism: Streptosporangium sp. G12 (assembly GCF_052983175.1). Taxonomy (NCBI): domain Bacteria; kingdom Bacillati; phylum Actinomycetota; class Actinomycetes; order Streptosporangiales; family Streptosporangiaceae; genus Streptosporangium; species Streptosporangium sp. G12. The sequence goes on from NZ_JBRIQO010000032.1 coordinate 9,698, forward strand.
CAAATGGGCTGAGCGGACCCGAGCGCGTCATCGGCCGCCACGCGCGACGGCGCCCGCCGCCCGGAATCGTGTTCCGGGCGGCGGGCGCCGTCGTCTCCGGGGTCACGGGTGGCTCGTGGCCGCCGTGGATCCCCTCCGCGTCCGGACGCTCACGACCGCCGCGTGATCCCCGGACGTCGTTCTACCAGCCGCTGCCGGACCGGTAGAGCTGGCCGCGCACCGCGCCGCCGCCGAACTCGGTGGTGTGCAGGTTGGTGTACCAGTTCTTCGGGTTCTTCTTGATGCCCCGGGCGATGTCGGACTTCACCGACGCGGTGCCGGCGATGCCGGTGACGCCCTTGGGCAGACCGTTCGTGTCGGCGAAGAAGTCGATCACGACATCGCCGTTCTGGCCCTTCTTGCCACGGTGGATGTGCCCGTTGGTGGGGGCGGCGAGCTTCTCCCAGATGGTGGCGTAGTAGACCTTCGAGCCCTTGATGCCGACGAGCCACTCGGCGCGGCCGTTCGGGTCGCCGACCTTCTTGCCGGGGGCCGGGACCTCCTGGCGGCCGTCGGCGTTGGAGTGGTAGCTGGGGTGCACGCCGCTGGCCAGCACGTTGGCCAGGTTGGTCGGGTGGATCCGGTGCATCTGGGCGCGCACCGCGCCACCCGGGAACTCGGCGGTGTGCAGGTTGAGGTACCAGTTCTTCGGGTTCTTCTTGATCCCGGACAGCAGGCCGCCGTCGTTGATCTTGACGCTGCCGAGGATGGCCTTGCTGCCGCCCGGCAGGGCCTCCATGAAGAAGCCGACCTTCACGTCGCCGTTCTTACCGGCCTTGCCCTGGTGGATGTGGAACGCGGTGGGGGTGGCCGTCCCCTCCCACCGTACGGCGTAGGAGACCTCGTTGCCGCGGATGCGGACGATGGCGATGGCCTTGCCGTCCTTGTCGCCGACGGCGGGACCGCCGCTGACCGGCACCTCGTTCTTACCGAGCAGGGTGCCCGCGAAGTAGGCGTCCGCTGTGCTCGCGGTATCGGACTGCGTGGCCGAGGCTGTGCCGGCCTGCGCGGCCTGCGCGGCCTGCGCGGCCGGGGCGAGAGCCGAGGCGAGCAGGGCCGCGGCGATGGCCACGCCGGAGACGGTGAGGGTGCGCTTGGACATCGTGAACCTCTTGTAGCTGTAGGGGCTGCTGCGTTCTTCTGCCGGTTGTACGGCGCCACGGCCACATACGGTTCAATCTTCAAATACGTAAAAAAGCACATGAGGAAACGGCTCCAGAAAGGCGCTCCCGTTCCGGGGAAGGGCTAGGATGCCCCGCTCAGACCATGACGGTGAGCAGCGTGTCGCCGCCGGTCGTGCGTACCTCGAAGCGGTCGATCCCGGCCGGCCCCCAGGCGACCCCGCCGTGCACGTAGAGCGGTTCGGGAGAGCCGGCCACCCCGTAGCCCCGCTCGGGCACTGCCCATCCGGTGACCACGCGCCGCTCGCCGCTCCGGGAGACCGCGACCAGCTCGCACTCCAGCGGCCCCTTGACGCCCCTGAGCTCCAGGGCGGCGTGGGTGCCCCAGCCCTTCGTCTCCAGCACCAGGCCGCCGGTGACACCGGAGGCACCCGTGCCCGCGAGCGGCGTGCCGGACCGGTAGGCGTCCTCGGCGGGGCCGTGCGCGGAATGGCCGACGGGGGCGCTCCCGCTCTCGCCGGAGATCGAGGTGCCCACCGCGATCCCGCCGGCGACCAGGGTGACGGCCGCGGCGGCGCCGATCACGAACGTGCCCCTGCGGGCGCGCCGGTCGGCCGCCTTGCGGCGGCGCAGCAGGTTGACCACCTCGGCGGGACCCCGGTCGCCGGCATCGGCGTCGTCGTGCTCGTCTCCCAGGGGTCCGATGCCGGCGAGGGCGCCCGCCACTCCGGACAGCTCCTGAAGCTCGGCGGTGCAGGACGGGCACGCGGCCAGGTGGTTCGAGAAAGCCGTCCGGTCGGGCTCTTCGAGGATGCCCAGGGCGTACGCGCCCACGTCGGTGTGCTCCACCTGCGAGGTCATGCCGTCACCCCTCTCTCCTCAAGGGCGACGCGCAGCGCGCGGAGGGCGTAGTACGCCCTCGACTTCACCGTGCCCACCGGGATGCCGAGCGTCTCGGCGGCCTCGTTCACCGACCGGTCACGCAGGACCGTCTCTTTGAGGATCTCGCGGTGGGCGGGAGACAGCGAGTCGAGCGCGTCCGACACGACGACCTGTCGCAAAAGATCTTCCATCTGATCGGGCATGAGCACACTCTCCAGTGGTCCCTCACCCGCCTCGTGGGGACGCGCGTCCTTACGGCGTTGGTCGTCGATCACGATATGTCTGGCGACCGTCGCAAGCCAAGGCATCAGGGACGACGCGTCGGCGTCGAACCGGTCCGCGCTGCGCCACGCCCGGACCATGGTCTCCTGCACCACGTCCTCGGCCCACTGCACGTCGCCGCGGGTGAGCCGTACGACGAAGGAGAGCAGCGGCCGGTGGTACACCCGGTACAGCTCCGCGACGATCAGCTCGTCGTCGGGGGCGTCGACCGGTCGCAGATGGCGGGACCGGTTCCGCCGGTCACCGGGCCAGGAAGAGGCTTTCACGTCGAGGTTCTCTCCGGAGAAATCGGCCGGCGGGGAGGGGCAGGCGTCCTGCCGCGTCATCACGCGCGCCCCGCGGTTCGCGCCGGGGGATCGTGACGGGTGCACGGGGCGGTATCGCCTGCCTCATCGTGGGCGCGGATGCCGGACGGCGGTTCCGCGATCACGGCGGTGCCCGCTGGAGCGGGCCGCCGCAGGGCGTTCACGATCACGCTGTGCCCTCCGGGGGTCGGCCGCCGGACGATTTCCGGTGTCGGCAGGCAGTACGGCGCCGGATCCCAGGAGGTTCAACGGATCGCGTGGATTTTCGATTATTAGCCGAACTAGCCTCTCATAAGAGGAAAAATCGGTTAATTCCCGGCAAAGGCATCTCTTCGAACCGGTGAGCCACCATGGGGCCTCCCGGCCGGACACGGCGGGTACGGAGTGCGGGACCGGCCTTCGTACGGGGCGCGACAGATCGTCGTGCGGCCTTCCGGTACGGGGTACGGCGCCCGCCGGTCGTCATGCGGCGTGCGGGATGGGGGCGGGGCCGGTCGTGCGGACATCGGGTGGCCGGTCTCGTGCGGCGTGCCGCTCGGGCCGCGGCACGCCGTGAGGGCGGGCCGCGGCGATGTCACAGGACCGGGCGGACGTGGGTGATGAGGCGGCCGCCGTCGAAGACGTGCATGGCGATCTGCGGCGGCAGGTCGTAGTCGACGGGGACCGGGGCGTCGAGCTCCTGGTTGAGCCGCAGCGTGGAGATGACCCCCGGGGCGACCGACAGCGGCAGACCCGCGAAGGTGGTGCTCGCCGCGGTGTGGGCGTGACCGGTGATGACGGCCACCACCTGCGGGTGCCGCCGCACGACCGCCTCCAGCCGCTCCGGGTTCCGCAGCCGGATCGAGTCCACGTACGGGGTGCCCAGCGACACCGGCGGGTGGTGCATGCCGACGATGACCGGGGTGTCCGGGGTCTCGGCGAGCACGCCGTTCAACCAGGTGACCGTCTCGTCCTCCAGGAAGCCCTCCGGCCGCCCGGGGACGCTGGAGTCGCACAGCACGACGGTGAGCCCGTCGAGCCTGAGGACCTGGTTGATCGGCCCGTCGCCGTCCTCGTCGAGGTCGAGCAGCGCCTTGCGGAACGCCGAACGGACGTCGTGGTTACCCGGGCAGATGATCGTCGGATGGCGCGTGGTCAGCAGCTCGCGCGCGATCTCGTACTCCTCGATCAGGCCGTTGTCGGCGATGTCGCCGGTCACCATGACCGCGTCCAGGGGGCCGGGCAGGTTCTCCAGGTGCCGCATGACGGATCGGGTCCTGTCGATGCTGCGGGGGGAACCGTCGATGTGGACGTCACTTACGTGCGCCAGGATCAGCATCAATCAAGAGTGACATATCCGGCTTCCTGTCGCCGGGCATCCGGAACGGAGGCCGGGAACGCACCGGGCGAGGAAAGCCGGTGTGAGAGAGCCGGCGGAACGGGGGACGACGCGAGTCGGACGGCGACGCCGGGCGGCCGGGTGCACGCCGTATCGGGGGGCGCCGGGTCAGGCGGTGGAACGGCCCTGCCGATGCCGGTGCCGCCCCCGGGTCACCAGAACCACCTTGTCCTGAAATTTCATGACGCCTTCATAGTAGATCGATCAGTCCAGAATGGTGAGTGCCTGAGCGGCGGCGTCACGCAGCCGTACCGGGTCCGACGTCCCCTTGGCCGTGAGCCGCAACCCCTGGAGGAAGACCAGCAGGAAGCCCGCCAGCGCCCGCGGGTCGCGGTCGGCGGGCAGCTCCCCCTGCGCCCGCGCCCGGATCAGCGCCGACGCCAGCGCGGTCTCCAGCGCGGTCCACTCGCCGTCCACGCACCGGGCCACCTGCTCGTCGCCGGGGAGCATCTCCGCCGCCGCGTTCCCGATCATGCAGCCCCGCCGCCCCGCGTCCCCGACGGAGTCGCGGACGTAGCCCTCCACCAACTCCCGTACGGCGGGAAGCGCGGGTCCCGGACGCGAGAGCGTCTCCATGTACAACGGGCGGCGGATCTCCCGGTAGCGCCGCAGCGCCCGGAGGTAGAGCTCGTGCTTGCCACCGAACGTGGCGTACAGGCTGGCCCGGCCGATTCCCAGGCGCTCCACCAGGTCGCTCATCGACGTCGCCTCGTAGCCGCGCTCCCAGAACAGGTCGAGCGCCGCCCGGAGGGCGGCGTCCGGATCGAACTCCTTCGTCCGCACCATGAAGGAAACGTAGAACAATCCAGAATGATCGGTCAAACAAGCTGTGGCCCGTCTCTGCCCCTGGTAAGAGACGGGCCACAGCGGATCGGAGGCCGTACCCACCGGCTACTCCCAACGGAAGAGCCGCGTGGCCAGTCCGACCGTGACCAGCACGGTCACCGCCATCACCACCAGGTGCAGCGGCTGCGGAGCCTGCCCGGCCCACGTGTCACGGAGCGCGTCGGCGAACGGCGCCATCGGCAGGAAGTCCCCGATCCGCTGCACCAGGTCGGGCATGAGGTCCCGGGGGATCCACATCCCCGCCATGAACATCAGCGGGAACATCAGCAGCGAGCCGATGCCCGGCGCCACCTTCGCGTTGGGCGCCAACGCGGCGATCAGCAACCCCAGGCCCAGCATCGACGCCGTGCCGAGCACGAACACCCCCGCGAAGGCGAGCGGGCTCTTGGGCGGGACCGAGCCGAGGACGAGATAGCCCAGGCCGATCAGGAGGAGGGTGGCGACGATCGCCGTCGCGAGGTTGTTGGCGAGCTGGGCGACCAGCAGCCGGACCGGGTTGACCGGGGTGGTGGACATCCGGCGCAGCACGCCGCTCTCCCGGTAGGTCACCAGCGTCGCCGGCAGGACGGTCAGCGCCATCGTCACCACCGCCAGGATCACCATCATGGCGGGCAGCTGGGTGTCGATGATCCGCTCCCCACCCATTTCGGGGATCGCCTTCTGGTGGGTGGGGATCTGCCCGAGCGCGAGCAGGAGGACGAGAGGCAGCATTATCGAGAAGATCGGGCCGCCCGGATCCCGCAGGAAGAGCTTGGCCTCGGTCAGGAGCATCTTGTTCATGAGGAGATCTTCTTTCCGGTGAGGTTGAGGAAGGCGTCGTCGAGGGTCGCCTGCTCCATGCGCAGGTCGGTGGGCACGACACCCATGGCGGAGAGGACGGTCGTGACCGCGAGGAGCAGGTTGCCGGTGCCGGTGACCGCGACCTGCCCGCCGCTGCGGCTCACCCCGGTGACCTCGGGCAGGGCTTCGAGCCGGGAGTCGTCGAGCGGTCCGGACGGCCGGAACCTGATGGTCTGCCGCCCGCCGACCCGGGCGATCAGGCCGGACGGGCTGTCCATCGCGACCACCCGGCCGGAGTCGATCAGCGCGAGCCGGTCGCAGAGCCGCTCGGCCTCCTCCATGAAGTGGGTGACGAGCAGGATCGTCACACCGTCCTCGCGGACCCGCTCGATGAGCTCCCAGGTGTCGCGGCGGGCCTGGGGGTCCAGGCCGGTGGTGAGCTCGTCCAGGATCGCCACGCGGGGGTTGCCGATCAGCGCCAGCGCGATCGAGAGCCGCTGCTGCTGGCCACCGGAGAGCTTGCCGTAGGGGGTGTCGCGCTTGTCGGCGAGCCCGACGCGCTCCAGCAGCTCCCCCCAGTTCGCCGGGGACCGGTAGAAGGAGGCGTACAGGTCGAGCGCCTCCCGCACCTTGAGCTTCTCCGGCAGCGTGGAGCTCTGCAGCTGGACCCCCAGCTGTTCCTTGAGCTCGGCGCGGTGCAGACCTCCGAGCACGCTGACGGTGCCGGAGTCGGGGACGCGCAGGCCGGCGACGCACTCCACGGTGGTCGTCTTGCCGGCGCCGTTGGGGCCGAGAACGCCGAAGATCTCGCCCTCTTCCACGGTGAACGAGACGTCGTCCACCGCCAGCTGGTCGCGGTACTGCTTGCGGAGGTTGCTGACCTCGATGACCTTCATGCTCACCGACGCTACGAGCCGCGCCGCGCCCGGAGAATCCGTCTACACCCCCGGCGGGGACGGGCCAGGCACCCGAGGGAGGTGTGGCTACCTCCACCCCCTCACGGCACTCGCCACCACTGGGCACGCCCGGCCGGATCACCGACACTTGACCCATGAAGACGTACGCGGTGACGGTCGGCAGGGCACTGGCCCTGGGAGCGATGGCGCTGCTGGACACGGTCCTGGTCGTCGTGACCCTGGCCGCTTTCGTGCTGGCGTTCGGCCTGGGGATGGTCTTCATGTTCCCTCCGGCGGCCCAGCTGATCAGGCACCGCACCGCGCTCGCCAGGAGGCTGAACGGCACGTGGCTCGGGACCGCCGTGCCGGTGCCCTACCTGCCTCCGCCGCTGCCGACACGGCCCCAGCCCGACGGCTGGTACCGCCACGAGCGCCAGCTCTACAAGACGCCGCGGTGGCCCGACTGGAACAACCGCTGGAAGTGGATCGTCGGCGACCCGGCCACCTGGCGGGACGGGCTCTGGCTCTACCTCAACCCGGTGGTCGTCTGCGCCCTCCCGCTGCTGCCCCTCACCCTGGCCGGATGCGCCGTCCTGGCGGCGTGGTCCGCGGCCCCCGCGGCGCTGCCCCTGGTTCTGGGATGCGCCTCGGCCGTCGCGCTGGCCGCGACGCCGCTCCTGCTGCGGGGGTACGCGTGGTGGAACCAGCAACTGCTGTCTCCCACGGACAGGTCCGTGCTCGCGGCGCGGATCCAGCGACTCGACCAGGCACGGCTGGCGACGGTCGACTCCCAGGCCTCCGAGCTGCGGCGGATCGAGCGCGACCTGCACGACGGGGCGCAGGCGAGGCTCGTCGCGATGGGCATGACGCTCGGCGCGGTCGAGGAGCTGATGGACAAGGACCCCGCCGCGGCCAAGGCACTGCTCGCCAAGGTCAGGGAGGCCTCCTCCACGGCGCTCGTCGAGCTGCGCGACCTCGTCAAGGGCATCCACCCGCCGGTCCTGGCCGAGCGCGGCCTCGGCGACGCCGTGCGCGCCCTGGCGCTGGACAGCCCGCTGAAGGTCACGGTCACCGTGGACCTGGACATCCGCCCCGACTCGCCCGTGGAGTCGGCCGCCTACTTCTCGATCAGCGAGCTCCTCACCAACGCGGCCCGCCACGGCGGCGCCGAGCGGGTGTGGATCGACATCAGCAGCAACGACCACGCGCTGCGCGTGGTCGTCACCGACGACGGCTCGGGGGGCGCCGACCCGTCCCTGGGCAGCGGTCTGCGCGGTATCGAGCGCAGGCTGGCGGCCTTCGACGGGGTGCTCGCGGTCAGCAGCCCGCGGGGCGGCCCGACCACGGCCACGTTCGACCTGCCCTACGCCCTTCTGAGCGAGAAGGGGCCGGACTGCAAGCCGTCCCTGCCCCGCGGCAAGGCCGCCATCGTCGGGGTCTGCTGGGGGATCGGCTGGCTCCCGCTCTTCCCGCAGGGACTGGTGACGATGATCATGAAGCTCATCGACACCGACAACCGCAGCTGGTTCCTCGCGCTCTACCTGCCCGAGGCCCTGCAGTGGCCGCTGATCGTCTTCAACATCCTCCTGGGCCTGTCCATGTACGCCGCGGGCATGCTCATCCCCGTCATGCACGCCCGCCAGCAGCGGCTGGCGGAGGTCCTGCCGGTCCGCCTATGGTTGGGCCGGTGAGCCTGAGAGTCGTCATCGCCGAAGACCTGTACCTCCTGCGGGACGGCCTGGTCCACCTGCTCCAGGCACACGACTTCGAGGTGGTGGCCGCCGTGGAGTCGGGACCCGAGCTGCTGGGGGCGCTGACCGGGTTGCGGCCCGACGTGGCGGTGGTCGACGTGCGCCTGCCGCCCACGTTCACCGACGAGGGGCTCCAGGCCGCGCTGGCGGCGCGCCGGGCCGTCCCCGGCCTGCCGGTGCTCGTGCTGTCCCAGCACGTCGAGCAGCTGTACGCGCGAGAGCTCCTGGCCGACGGCTCGGGGGCGATCGGCTACCTCCTCAAGGACCGGGTCTTCAACGCCGAGCAGTTCGTCGACGCGGTCCGGCGGGTCGCCGCGGGGGGCACCGCGATGGACCCCGAGGTGATCGCCAAGTTGCTGGCCAGCACCGCCCGGCACCAGCCGCTCGGCGCGCTGACCCCGCGCGAGCGCGAGGTGCTGGAGCTGATGGCCGAGGGCCGATCCAACGCGGCCATCTCCCAGCGCCTGTTCCTCAGCGAGAGCGCGGTCGGCAAGCACACGGCCAGCATCTTCGCCAAGCTCGACCTCGCCCCCTCCGACGACGACAACCGCCGCGTGCTCGCCGTCCTGACCTACCTCAACGCCGCCCGCGGCTGAGGCTCCCCGTTCCCTTTTCCCCGACCGGGTAGCGGTTCTGTCGGTCTCAGCGGATAACGTGCTGTTGAAGTACGGCTTCCGCGTGTGGGAGTGCCGTTCGGGACGAAGGGATGATCAGGTGAAGTTCCGGGTTAACCGTGATGTCCTGGCCGACGCGGTGGCCTGGGTGGCCCGGGTGCTGCCGAACCGGCCGGCCATTCCCGTGCTCTCCGGTCTGCTCCTGGAGGCCGACGACGGAGACCTCGTGCTGTCGGCCTTCGACTACGACGTCTCCGCCCGTGTCTCGATCGACGCGGTCGTGGCGGAGCCCGGCCGGGTGCTGATCCCGGGCCGGATCCTCGCGGAGATCACCCGCAGCCTGACCGGCGAGGTGGTGGAGGTCCTCACCAGCGGCTCCGAAGCGATTCTCACCTGCGGCAGCGCGGAGTTCGGCCTGCTGACCATGCCGGTCGAGGACTTCCCCTCCCTCCCCGAGATGCCGCCGAAGATCGGCGCGGTCGGCGGCGTGGTCTTCGCGAGCGCGGTCGGCCAGGTGGCTCCGGCCGCCAGCCGCGACGAGAGCCTTCCCATGCTGACCGGCGTCCGGATCGACATCTCCGGCGAAGACGTGACCATGGCCGCCACCGACCGCTACCGCATCGCGGCCAGGGAGTTCGGCTGGCGTCCCGAGGCGGCCGGTGCCACGGCCGCCGCGATGGTGCCCGCGCGGGTGCTCGTCGACGTGGCCAGGTCGCTGCGCGGCGGCGAGGTGTCGGTGGCGCTGGGCGACGGCGTGGCCGGTTTCGAGAGCGTCGGCCGGGCCACCACGGTCCGCCTGCTCGACGAGCAGTTCATCGACTACCGCTCGCGGCTGACCGGCGACTGGTCGATCCGGGCCGACCTGCCGGTGGCGCCGTTCATCGACGCGATCAAGCGGGTGGCGCTGGTCGCCGAGCGCCACACCGCGATCCGGCTCTCCTTCGTCCAGGGGCAGGTCCTCATCCAGGCGGGCGGCGGTGACATCGGCCGGGGCACCGAGGTCGTCGACGCCGAGCTGTCCGGCGCCGACATCCAGATCGCCTTCCAGTCCCAGTTCCTGCTCGACGGCCTGAGCGGGGTCGAGACCGAGCTCGTCCGGCTCAACATGGAGTCGCCGAGCCGCCCGGCCCTCATCACGGAGGTTCCCGGCGACGCCGCCCCCTCCTTCCGCTACCTCGTGATGTCCCTGCGCCTGACCTGATCGCCCGATGCCCGGGGCGCGAGGCCACGCCCGCCGCCGTGCCCAGGACGGCGCTTCTCACGATGTGGGCCCCCTCACCGGCGGTGAGGGGGCCCACATCATGAGAAGGCGAAGGAGGACAGGGTCAGAGAGAGAGCTCCTGCTCCTCCGTCAGGGCGATCAGGATGTGCTCCATGCACGCGTGACCCGCGCGCTCGGCGGCGGCGGCGTCACCGACGGCGATCGCGCGGGCGATCGCCTCGTGCGGGATGTACGTGCTGTTCAGGGTGCTGTTCAGTGAGGTGCCCGCGGCGGTGATGCTGGCGCGCAGCGCCGCCGAGAAGTCCTCGTAGAGATCGATCAGCACGAGGTTGTGGGTGGCGCGGACGACCGCCATGTGGAAGGCGAGGTCGGCCTCGACGAACGCGTCGGGCTCTCCCCTCTCCCAGGCCCGCTCCCGCTCGGCCAGCGCCGCCTCGATCCCGGTGATGTCGGCGTCGGTGCGCCGGGTGGCGGCCAGTCTGGCGGCCTCCACCTCCAGCGCGCGCCGCACCTCCAGGATCTCGAGCTGCTCGGCGGTGCGCAGCCGCCGCAGCATGGCCCCGGAGAGCTCGCTCGTGGCACGGACGTACGTCCCGTCGCCCTGGCGACATTCCAGCAACCCGGCGTGTGTGAGGGCACGCACCGCCTCGCGCACGGTGTTGCGCCCCACCCCGAGCTGCTCGGCGAGCACGGTCTCAGTAGGAATCTTCGCGTGCATCTGCCAGGAGTTAGAAGTGATCTGCTCCTTGAGTTGATCGATCACTTGGTCGACGAGGGATGCTCGCTGCGCCGTACGCAGACTCACCGTCCGCCTCCTCCGGAGAAACCAATCATCCTACGAATCAATGACTGGTAGACCCTAGTTATTCCGGAGGTGCAAAAACAAATCTGGAACTCCAGAAGTGGGACCGTCTTAACGGACCAGAGCCGAATCGACTGTCATGCCCACCATCGCATCGCGCACTCCGGCAGTCTCAAGAGCCCTACGATACGCACTGGTCTGCTCGTCGACCACACCGACCTGGCCATACAGGTCTCCCAGGTCACGCCAGGTCCGCGCGGCCTCCCGGTCGGGACCGGAAAGCTCGTGCCGGACGCCGCTCAGCATCTGCCTGGCGGCGTTCAGGGCCGTCGTGGCGGCGTCGTCCTGGCCGCGGGTGAGCGCGGCACGGGCGAGAACCAGCTGCACGCCGGCCCCGACGGCGCCCGCCTGGTCGCCCAGCGTGTCGAGGGCGGTACCGGCCAGGGCGATGGCGCCCAGCGCGTCTCCGGCCCCCAGCTGGACGTGGGCGCGTACGACGAGACTCCTGACGTACTCGTGGACGTGCTCGGGGAACACGGCGAAGACCTCGCTCGCGGCGGTCGCGAGCTCGCGGGCCTCGTCGAGCGGCTCGTCACCGCCGGCGGCGAGACGGGCCCAGTCCGTCGCGATGAGGGCGAGCTGCGAGGCCATCCGCGCCGGGCGGCCGGTCGCGATCGCGTCGTCGGCGAGGCGGACGGCCAGCGCCGAGTCCTCGCCGTCGGCGGCGGTGATGCTCGCCTGCCAGAGGGCGTGGATCTCCGCGGTGCGGTTGACCACGGCGGGAACGCCGTTGACCGACAGGATGTTGCGGACGTAGGACATGCTCGGCGAACCGGACCCGCGGGTGCCGCCGATCCCCACCAGGGCGGCGGCCAGCTCGATGGCGATCTCTCCCTGCGCCAGGGGCAGCCGGTTGACCTCCCCGAGCGCGTGGACGGCCAGGTCGCGGGCGCGAAGGATGTCTCCGGCGCGCTGGTAGCAGCGGCTCAGCGCCACCGCCAGCGGCAGGTCGGCCAGACGCTCGGGATGGGTGGCCGCCTCGCGGCGGAGGCGCTCGAACGCCTTCACCGCCGAGCCGACCTTGCCCTGGACCTCCAGGGCGCGGGCACGGCCGAACCGCGCGTGCGCGGCCAGCATGGCGTTCTCCTCGCCGGCGACCTTGACGATCTCGCCGAAGCGATCCGCCGCGACGGACGGATTCCCGTGAAGGAGCTCCAGCTCCGCGTGGCGCAGGCCGAGTTCGGTGTCGATGCGCTGGCGCGGCTCGATCCCGTGCAGCAGGAACTCGGTGGTGCATCCCAGGCGCTCGGCCAGCAGGCGGGCGACCACGGGGGTCGGGGTCCGCTTGCCGGACTCGATGAGGGAGACGTAGCTGTCGGAAAGGTCCGGCCCTGCGAGCTGGGCCTGGGACATGCGCCTGCTCAGGCGCAGTCCGCGGACGCGGTCACCGATGGTTCCCTGACTCGGCATCTGATCTCTCAGGGCGGGGGATGGTCAATGTTCTCGCCATGATTGCATGAAGCGGTCGAATCAGGTAACCCCGAGTGAAAAATCTTCACCGGAAAGTGTCAACAGCCCTCATGCCCTGCGGATCCGTGATTCCTGTGCCATTGCGGACACAGGACGCTAATCATCTGAATCGTTACCCCCGGGGAAGAGCATCTGGCAGACCTCCAGATAGAGGGTCTCCGGGTACGGAATGTAATTGACCCTCGACAGGGCCTGGTCCTGGCCGGCCGACTCCAGGACGAACTCGCCGTAGCCCAGCATGCGGCCGAGAATCGAGCGCTGGAAACTCATGTCGGTGACCTTGCCGAGCGGCATCATGTCGACCTTGCGGGTGATGAGCCCCGTGGTGAGCAGCATTCGCTTGGAGGTGACGACGAAGTAGTCGACGGACCACTCGGCGACCTTCCAGACGAAGCGGATCAGCAACAGCAGCCAGGCCCACCAGACGACGACGAGCGCGCCGCCGCCGCCCTGGTCGCCGAACCACTTGCTCAGCAGTCCGGCGAGGATCAGGCCGCCGAAGACCTCGGCGACCGCGCGAAGCAGCACGGCCGGGTGGCGCCGCACCATGATGACCTGGTGTTCGTGGGGGAGCAGGTAGCGGTTGACCGACGAGGGAGCGGAGTCCCCGTGGGTCACGAGCCTCATGACAGATGTGAGACGAATTGGGCCAGAGAATCGGCCGCCGTGTAAACCGTGTCCATGGCACCCTTCACAGCGTTGGCCGCGTCACCTGGTCGTGTGAACAGGAAAAACGCCACGAATCCGACAGCGCCGTACGTCAGCACCTTTTTGACCTGCACCTTGGCCTCCTACTACCGCTCACCCACTGCACCCGCCATATACATTACCCAGGGCCATGCCGAGGTAAAGCGCATCGGCCGATTCGGTCTCGTGCGCGTCGCGAGAATCCTGTCCGAGGTCCTCGCGGGGCACTTTCCGCCGGCGCGCCCGCCCTCAGTCCGCCGCCTGCGTCACCCGCGCTCGCTCGCGACCAGCGCGAGGACCTCGAGGTGCTTGCGGGCGATCCGCTCGACCAGTGCCGGATGGGCGTGGCCGACGACCTCCAGCGCTCCGTAGTGGGCCGCCTCTATGCAACGGGTCACCGTGGTCGCCGGATGGATCTCCGAGAACTCGTCCCTGAGCGCGGCGCTGAAGTCCGCGTACGGGTCCGGCTCGGTGTCCGGGATGATTCGCTCGCTCATGGTTCTCCCTGGTGTGCGCCCGCGGCCTCGGCGGACCGGGGACACAGAAGAGATGTCTTCGCCACGCTTAGTACCCGGGGAACCGCATTATGTAACGGTCGGTGGGTAGAAGAACCATCCTTTAAGGGAAAAGGATGGTGCTGGAATCTCGGAGGCGGGAACCTCGGCGTCTGGACGGGGATGCCGGGAGCGCTTCAGACGACGCCGTAGAGGCGGTCTCCCGCGTCGCCCAGCCCGGGGACGATGTAGCCGTTCTCGTTCAGCCGCTCGTCCAGGGCCGCGGTCACCAGGCGGATCGGCCTGCCGGTGCCGGCGAAGGCCTCGTCGAGGTGGGCGATCCCCTCGGGCGCGGCCAGCAGGCACAGCGCGGTCACGTCGTCGGCGCCCCGGTCGAAGAGGAACTGGATCGCGGCCGCGAGGGTGCCGCCGGTGGCCAGCATCGGGTCGACCACGTAGACCTGGCGGCCCGAGAGGTCCTCGGGCAGGCGGGTGGCGTAGGTCTCCGCCTCCAGCGTGGACTCGTTGCGGATCATCCCGAGGAAACCCACCTCGGCCGTCGGCAGCAGCCGGGTCATGCCCTCCAGCATCCCCAGCCCCGCGCGCAGGATCGGGACCACCAGCGGATACGGGTGCGCCAGCCGCACGCCCCTGGCGGGAGCCACCGGGGTCTCCACCGACCACTCAGTGACACGGACCTGCCTGGTCGCCTCGTAGGCCAGCAGGGTCACCAGCTCGTCGGCGAGACGCCGGAAAGTGGGGGAGTCGGTGTTCACGTCCCGCAGCGCGGTCAGCTTGTGGGCCACCAGGGGATGGTCGACGACCAGGGTTTCCATGGTGGTCAAAGGTATCCTGGGCCGGTGGGCGGCGATGAGCCGGGGGGAAGACGGGCCACACCTGTTCGACATCGCCCGCTCACTCGGATTTGATCACAATTTGGTCGGAGAGGCCCACGTCGGTGCTTCGCTTCTGAAAGCATTGACCTCCGTAGAGAAAGCATTCGGTGGGGATGGCCATGTCAGACGAAGACTCGCTGGACTTTGCCATCGTGATCTACCGCGAGGACGACCGCTGGGAGGCGGAGATGCTCCCGGTGTCGCTCACCTCCGACCTCGAGGGTCTCATCCACGCCCTGCGCCAGCAGCCGAGCATGAACGGCACGATTGGCCTGGTCGCCGTTGGGGATGAGTTCTTCGTGGCGCTACGGGTGTTCGGGGAGAGGGTCGAGGTGTTCCTCTCCGACATCGCCGCGTCCTGGGATTTTCCGCTCGCGCAGCAGGCGCTGGAATACCTGGACGTGCCGGTTCCCGACGAGGACGAACTCGACGCGATCCTCCAGGACGAGGAGACGGCGCTCCCCGCGGGCGACCTGTCCATCTTCGCCGACCTGGGCCTCGACGAGATGGAGCTCGGCATCCTGTCAGGGGATATCGACCTCCTCCCCGAGGACGTCCTCTCAAGCATCGCCGCGCGGCTGGGGTTCTCCGAGCCGTTCGAACGCGCCATCGACTCTGTGTTCGGCTGACCTCGGGAGATCGGCCATGCCCTCCAGACCATCCAGCAGTGTGTTCTCCGCCGCCTTCGTCCGTACGACGGACGGTTGGAACGGTGCGGAGGTCGACCTCAGCGAGGCGGAGATCGCCGACGATCTCGGCGACGCCGTCCAGGAGCATCTGGGACTCACCGGTGACGAGCTGGCCCTGTTGTGCGTGGAGGTGGAGGACGAGTGGTTCGCGATCGTTCGCTATCAGGGCGACCTGGAACCGCGCACGTTCCTGTCCGACGCCCACGCGGGTCTCTCCGACGACCTGGGTGAGCTCTTCACCGAGCTCGCCGGGGTGGCGGTCGACAAGGACACCCCGGACCTGGGCGTGCGGCCGGCGGGCGACTTCGAGCTGCTGAACGACCTCGGGGTGAGCTCCGAGGAGCTCATCGAGCTCAGCATGGAGGAGGGCGCCCTCCCCGCGGACACGCTCTCGGTGATCGCCGAGCGGCTGGCCTTCGCCGACGAGCTCGACCGGCTGCGCTGACGGACGCGCCGTGACCAGCTCGATGTCGGCGGATGCACGCTGAACGGCCCGGCGCCGGTGGGCGTACGGTGACCGGCTCGGTGCCCGTGGGTTACGTCCGGGAGATGAGGCTTGCCCTGGCGCAGGCCGTCGAGGCCGGAGCCCGTGGAGAGGTGCCCGTCGGCGCGGTCGTCCTCGGTCCCGACGGCTCCGTGCTGGCGCACGCGGGAAACGACAGGGAGGTCTCGGCCGACCCCACCGCGCACGCCGAGATGCTCGCCCTGCGGCAGGCCGCGAGAGCGCGCGGCCAGTGGCGGTTGAGCGGCTGCACGCTGGTGGTCACCCTGGAGCCCTGCACCATGTGCGCGGGGGCCGCCGTGCTCGCCCGGGTCGATCGCGTCGTCTACGGTGCGGCGGACCCCAAGGGCGGCGCCGCGGGGTCACTCTGGGACGTGCTGAGGGACCGCCGCCTCAACCATCGTCCCGAGGTCCTCGGAGGAGTCCTGGCCGGCGAATGCGCGGCGGTTCTCACCGAGTTCTTCACCGCTCGCCGGATGCGCGAGCAATAGCGGTTATCCGGTAAGCTGCTCCGCGGTGGAGTCGCCTAGTGGCCGAGGGCGCACGCCTCGAAAGCGTGTGATGGGGCAACCTATCCGTGGGTTCAAATCCCACCTCCACCGCCACCGAAAGAGCCCCTGACCGCGTACGCGGTCAGGGGCTCTTCGCGTATCACCACCATGCTCGGGCGGCACCGATCCCGGCCCTGGTCCCGGCCCTGATCCCGATCTTGATTTCGGGCGAGTATGTGCGGGACGGGTTGTCGCCGGCCGCCTCGTGGAAGAGCCGGTTCTCTGCGGGCGGGTCCAGGATCCGCCCGCGGGAGGGTTCAGCTTTCCGCGGGCAGTTCCAGGATCCGCGCGTGCAGGACCGAGCGCTGGTGAAGGGCCGAGCGCAGCGCCCGGTGCAGGCCGTCCTCCAGATAGAGGTCGCCGCGCCACTGGACCACGTGCGGGAACAGGTCGCCGTAGAAGGTGGAGTCCTTGGCGAGCAGGGAGTGCAGGTCGAGCACCGCTTTCGTGGTGATCAGGGTGTCGAGCCGGACCTGTCGCGGCGGTATCTGCGCCCACTCGCGATGCGAGAGGCCGTGTTCGGGATAGGGCCGTTCGTCGCCGACCAACTTAAAGATCACGGTATGTAGTTTAGGAGAGAAACCCGCCTCCTGCCCGGCGGGTTTCTCTCGTCGCAGCTCACCGGCCGTTTTCAGATGCTCCCGGCGAAAGTGTCGCACTTGGCGGGGTCGCCGCTCTGGTAACCGGTGGTGAACCACTTGACACGCTGCGCCGACGTCCCGTGGGTGAAGCCCTCGGGATTGACCCGGCCCTGGGTCCGCTCCTGGATGCTGTCGTCGCCCACGGCCGAGGCCGCGCTGAGCGCCTCCTCGATGTCCGTCTTCGTGAACGGCTTCTCGAACAGGCCGGTCTCGTACGCGTTCTTGGCCCAGGCGCCCGAGTAGCAGTCGGCCTGCAGCTCCAGCCGGACCGAGCCGCTCTCCGGGCCCTGCTCCGGACCCTCCTGGGCCTTGGCGTTGGTACCGAGAAGGTTCTGGACGTGGTGACCGTACTCGTGGCCGATCACGTAAGCCTGGGCGAAGGGACCGCCCTTGGCGCCGAACTTGCTCTCCAGCTCCTTGAAGAAGCTGAGATCCAGGTAGACCTGGCGGTCGGCCGGGCAGTAGAACGGCCCGACGGACGCGTCGGCGGCACCGCACGCGGTGTCGACCTGGCCGGAGAACATGACGGTCTTGGCCGGCTCGTACCCCTGGACCGCCTTCGGCCAGTAGTCCTGGATGCTGTTGACGACGCCGACCACCCGGCACTCCTCGTTCTGGTCGGCGTCCTGCCCTGTCTTGCACTGGGCGGTGAGATCGGAACTCGGACCCACCGGGGCCGGTTGAGAGGAGCCTCCGGTGATGTCCCCGGGGTTGATCCCGAATACCAGGGCCACGATGAGCGCGATGATTCCCGCCGCGCCGCCGCCGACCGCGAGCCCACCACCGGGGATCCTCCCCCCACCGCCGCGACTCTCGACCTGCGAGCTGTCCAGCTGGGCGTCATCCTTGAAGTCCATCGCCGACGTCCCTTCGATCCGCTTGGGACCCTCCGACTGCCCCAGGGAGGGCCGGCCATGCCGACGGGGCCGGACACCCCTCGGGGAAGGCGCCGTGGCTCGGGTGATCAGGCGACCGGGGCGAGGCGCCCGCGGGTCCCGTCTCGTCCGCCGGGCCGCGATCGGGCGACCGGGCGGAGCGGGCTTCTCCCTTCGCTGTCTTGGACGTTCCCCGCTCGATGACCTCGGCCACTCCGACGCCGAGCGGGTCCGCACCAGACCGCGCGACCTCGACGGCTCTCAGCCGGGACCGGAGGTGAGGCCACCTCTCCGGGCCTGGGCCGGAGACTCTCTCGACCAGGACCGGAGGCGGGGCCGCCACGCCAGGGGAGGGCAACGCCGGAGGGGCCGGAGGACAGGAGGTTCGAACCTGCGGCCGCCGGGTTGGGAGTGGATCGCCATTTCCTCGCCTGGTGAGTGCAATGACCCGCTGCGAACCTGTGTGATCTCTGATGGGGAGGGGAGGCCCCCGTGTATCTCTGGATCTTGCTTTACGTCAGGGGCAAGACCGTCATCCACATCTCACCCGAGGGGCATGGGTCACCTTCCGCGCCGCGGTGTCGCTCCCAGGACTCCGTGACGCTCCGTGGGGAGAACAACTAATCCTGAGTAAGGGGAACGGTGTCATGACGGCAGAAGACATGACGGCAAACGACCATGAAAACATCAGGGAGCAGACCGACCGGCCGCTCGGCATGCTGGAACTGGTACACGCCTTCAAGGAAGGCCCCATGCCGACCGGCGTCACCGTGTCCCACACTGGCCGGATCTTCATCAACTACCCGCTGTGGGGCGACGACGTCGCCGCCACCGTGGCCGAGCTGCGTGACGGCAAGGCCGTGCCGTTCCCGGACCGGGCATGGAACGCCAGGTCCGGCGACCTGTTCGAGCGGCTGGTGTCGGTGCAGAGCGTGGTGGTCGATCCAGCCGACCGTCTGTGGATCCTGGACACCGGCAGTCCGCTGTTCGAGCCGACCGAACCGGGCGGCCCCAAGCTGGTCTGCGTGGACCTGCGGAGCGACACCGTGGTTCGGGTCATCGCCTTCGAACCCGACGTGGCGCTGAGCACCTCCTATCTCAACGACGTCCGCTTCGACCTGCGCAAGGCGACCGAGGGCGTCGCCTACATCACCGACTCCTCCGGCAACGGTCCCAACGCCATCGTCGTGGTGGACCTGGCGACCGGACAGGCATGGCGGCGACTGGACGATCATCCCAGCACCAAGGCGGAAAGGCCGCCCGGCTACCTGCCGATCGTTGAGGGCCGCGTCTTCGTAGAACGCCCGAAGGACGGCCCGCCCAAGCCGGTCCTGATGGGCGCCGACGGCATCGCCATCTCGGCCGACGGCAAACGGCTGTTCTACTGCCCGCTCATGTCACGACACCTGTACAGCGTGTCGGCTGACGCCCTGGCCGACCGAGCGATCAGCGAGGAGGAGGTGGCGGTCACAGTCACGGACGAAGGAGACAAGGGCGGCTCGGCCGATGGCCTGGAAACCGACGACGCCGGACGCGTCTACATCACGAACTGGGAGCACAACGCCATCATGCGCCGCCTCCCGGACGGAACCTTCGAGACTCTCGTGCACGACCCGAGGCTGCTGTGGCCCGACACCATGTCGGTCACCCAGAGTCATCTTTACGTCACCTCCAACCAGCTCCACCGGCAGGCGGCTTACCAGAACGGGCAAGACCTGCGCCGCTACCCCTACGCGCTGTTTCGCACACCGATCGACGCCGGCCCCGTTCGGCTGCTCTGAACGATGACCATGCGTACCGCCTCCTGGACCGACAGGTGCAGCCGATCCCTCCGGACCGGGGTCGAACGGGGCTCGATTGCTCGGCATCTCCCTGTCGCGGCTGGGGCGTTCGGTCGAGGCGGCTCACTCGCAAGAGGAAGCCGAACCGCATGAGAGATGGCTGATATGGGCGCGGCCGAAAGGTACCAAGCCCTCAACTGAGGCCGCTGCGGGGAAAAGAGACGTCATAGGTGGCTGCCCTAGCCCTTGAGCAGCATGTTCGTGCAGGAGAGCCACGAGCCGTCGATCGTCATATCTTGCTCCTGCCATGGCTGGGGATTACATGTCCCGAACATGCCGAGGCCCGAGGAGCGCGACCAGTCCTGGTTCGGGATCCCGCACCTGGATCAGTGGATCACCGCCCAGGCCAACCCGACGAGGACGCGCCGGACGGGGGAGAGAACCCCTCCGAACAGGCCAGCTGAGACCCTGACGCACGAAAGCCCGCTCCGAGGCGGAGCGGGCTTTCGTGTTACGACCGGTGAAGCTGGCGGAGGATAGGAGATTCGAACTCCTGAGGGGTTGCCCCCAACACGCTTTCCAAGCGTGCGCCCTAGGCCAACTAGGCGAATCCTCCGTGGAGAAGCTTACCTAACTTTCGGAGCGGCACGGACCATCAATTTCCGACACCGACCACTCGGATCTTTTCCGATACCGACCACTCGGATCTGAGGCTAGACTGGGGGCCGACCCCTCGCGCGGCGTCATCCTGTGAACCTCCCCAGGGCCGGAAGGCAGCAAGGATAAGCGGGCTCTGGCGGGTGTGCGAGGGGTCTCTTCGTTTGAGACCCCTCGCAGGTGGGATCGCCGCATGAGTCTTGCGCTGTACCGCAAGTACCGGCCCGGGACCTTCGCCGAGGTCAAGGGTCAGGAGCACGTCACCGATCCGCTGCGCCAGGCGCTGCGCAGCGGGCGCATCAACCACGCCTACCTGTTCAGCGGGCCCAGGGGATGCGGCAAGACGTCCAGCGCGCGCATCCTGGCCCGCTCCCTGAACTGCGAGAAGGGCCCGACCCCCGACCCGTGCGGGGAGTGCGAGTCCTGCGTGGCACTGGCGCCCACCGGCCCGGGCCACCTCGACGTCATCGAGATCGACGCCGCCTCGCACGGTGGCGTGGACGACGCCCGCGACCTGCGCGAGCGGGCCTTCTTCGCGCCGGTGTCGTCGCGCTTCAAGATCTACATCATCGACGAGGCGCACATGGTGACCCGCGAGGGTTTCAACGCGCTGCTCAAGCTCGTCGAGGAGCCTCCCCCGCACCTGAAGTTCGTCTTCGCGACCACCGAGCCGGAGAAGGTCATCGGGACGATCAAGTCCCGGACCCACCACTACCCGTTCCGGCTGATCCCCCCGGCCGCGCTGCGCGCGCTCATGGAGGAGATCCTCACCTCGGAGAAGGTCCCGTTCGAGCCCGCCGCGCTGCCGCTGGTGGTCAGGGCGGGCGCGGGTTCGGCCCGCGACTCGCTGTCGATCCTCGACCAGCTGTTCGCCGGTTCCGACGAGGCGGGCATCACGTACGCCCGCGCGGTCTCCCTTCTCGGCTACACCGACGGGGACCTGCTCGACGACGTGGTCGCGGCCTTCGCCGGTCGTGACGGGGCGAAGGTGTTCCAGGTCGTGAACCGGGTGATCGAGGGCGGCCACGACCCCCGGCGGTTCGCGATGGACCTGCTGGAGCGCTTCCGCGACCTGGTGATCCTGGCCAACGTGCCGGAGGCGGCCACCAGCGGGCTGCTCGACAGGCCCGCCGACGAGCTGGAACGGCTCCAGGTCCAGGCGGCCTCGATGGGCCCGGCCGAGCTGACCCGCGCGGCGGAGATCCTCAACGCCGGTCTGACCGAGATGCGCGGGGCGGCCTCGCCCCGGCTGTTGCTCGAACTGATGTGCGCCAGGATCCTCCTTCCCGGCGCCGCCCAGGGTGAGGCGGCGCTGCTCACCCGCCTGGAGCGGCTGGAGAAGGGGGGAGTCGTCGCGGCTCCCGCGTCCCTCCCGCACCAGGCTCCCGCCCCCGCGCCCGTGGTCCACGCGGCCCCTCCGCCGCAGGCGGAGGCACCCGCCGTCGAGCCCGTCGCGCCCGCCGAGCGGTCCGGCGGCCAGGGCGACGACTGGCCCGTGGCGGTCAGGCCCGGCGCACCGGCTCAGGAACAGCAGGCACGGGGAGAGCGGGCACCGGCCCCGGTCCAGCAGGCTCCCGGCACGTCCACGCCGGTCGACACGGCGCCGGCGTCCGGTTCGGGTGCCGGGGCCGTGCAGCAGGCGTGGCCCCAGGTGCTCGCGGCGCTCAAGCGGCGCAGCATCGTCGTGTGGGCCAACGTCAACACCAACGCCCAGGTCGTCGGGGTCGAAGGCAAGATCGTCACTCTCGGGTTCGCCCAGGTCGGCGCGATGAAGAACTTCACCGGTGGAGGCAAGGACGCGGTCGTCGCGGCGGTGCTGCAGGAGGTCCTGGGCGGCACCTGGAAGGTCGAGGCCGTCGTCGGCGGCGGGCCCGCTCCCTCGGGCGGGAGCCGCCCCCCGGCTCCGAGGCAGCCCCCGGCGCCGCAGCACCCCGCGTCCCAGCACCCCGCGTCCCAGAACCAGGCGTCCCAGAACCAGGCGTCCCAGAACCAGGCGTCCCAGAACCAGGCGTCCCAGAACCAGGCCCCGCAGGCGCAGGCCCCGCAGTCTCCGTCCCAGGCGCCCGCCCGCCAGGCACCCGCTCCCGGGCCGTCGCCCGCGCCCGCGGACTCGCGGGAGGCCGCGCCCAAGCAGGCGCCGCCCGCGACGGACGAATCCTGGCCGGACGCCCCCCTGCCCGAGGACCCCGGCTCGCCTCCCCCGCCGAGCTCCATGCCGAGCCCCGGTCTGGCCGCGGCCCGCTCGGCGGCCAGGGCGGCGGCCCAGGCCGGGCCCAAGGCCGCGGTCAAGACCGGCGCCAAGGCGGCGGCCTGGCCTGACGCGATCCCCGCCCGCGGCACCACCCCCGACACCGACGAGGTCGACCCGCTCAACGACGCGGACGCCGACGTCGACGCGCTCACCGGCATGGCCCTCCTCCAGCGGGAGCTGGGCGGCCAGGTCATCGGCGAGATCGACCACACCTGACGGCCGGCACCACCTGGAAGACCTCACCTGACAGGTCTCGCCTGACAAGGCGTCACCCGACGAGGCCGCGCCCGGCGAGGTTCCAGGCCCGCCGGTACGGTCGGCTCAGGGCAGGTCGACGCCGCTGAGGCGGATCCGGGCGGCCACCGCGCGGTGGTCGTGGCGGGGCAGCGCCGTGACGAGGCGTTCGAGGATCTGGATGTCGTTCCTGCCGTGCTCGGTCTCCGCGTAGGCCCACAGGTCCTCGGGACCTCCCCGCAACAGCAGCCGGGCCCGCACCTGTCCCTCCAGCTCCTCGCGTTCGAGGCGCAGGGCGGGCGCCTCGGAGCGGGGCAGCAGGGGACCGCGGTAGGCGCGGGCGACCGGGGCGGCCTCGTCGCCCGCGAGCAGCCGCTTGAGCTCCAGGAAGTCGGCCTCCACCACGCAGGCCAGGCGGTACGGCTTGGCGGCGATCGTACGGCCGAGCTGGGTGCGGAGGCGGTGGATCTCGGCGCGGATGGTCACCGGGTTCCCCGCGTCGCCGTACAGGTGGAAGGAGAGCTGGGCGGCGGTCATCCCGCGGGGGTTGAGGGCGAGCATCGCGAGGATCTCGGCGTGGCGCAGGGAGAGCGCCAGGCGGGCCCCGTCGAGGTGCGCCGAGGGGTGCTCGGCGCCGAGGAAGGACAGGGCGAGCACCGGGCCCCTGGCCGGGCCCGCGAGGCGGAGCAGGAAGCCGTCGTCGCCGAGGACCTCCAGGAAGGCGCTCCGCCCGTCGGGCAGGATCACCCGGTCGCCCGCCTCCGGCAGCCGGATGCGCGGAGCCCACTGGCGCGCGTCGTCGCCGGCGATGATCCGCCCGGTCGTGGTGACCAGGGCGCCCGGCTCGCCGCGCAGCGCGCTCAGGTGCCGCTCGTGACGGCGTCTGAGCCGCTCGTCGCGTTCGAGCATGCGCAGCGTGAGGTGGCTCTCCGCCAGCCGTGCCGCGGCCTCGACGAGGGCGACGCTCGCCGGGTGCATGGAGCGCGTCCTGCCGCTGATGTCGACACAGCCCAGCAGGTCGCCGCTGTCGGGGTCGACGATCGGCGCGGCGGAGCACGACCAGAGGTGGAGCGCCCTGACCAGGTGTTCGGCGGAGAAGACGTGCAGGGGCCGCCGGGTGGCGAGCGCGGTGCCCGGCCCGTTGGTCCCGAACGCGTCCTCGCTCCAGTCGAAGCCGTCGGCCAGCCCCACCTCGTCGGCGCTCTCCATCGTCCGGTGGTTGCCGTCGCGCCAGAGCACCCTGCCGCGGGCGTCGGTGACGAGCAGGATCTGGTCGTCCGCGTCGACGGCCTCCAGGAGGGTCCCGGTGATGATCGGCAGAAGCCTGCTCATCGGGTGCGCCGAGCGGACCTCGCGGATGTCCTCGCCCTCGAAGGCGAGGGGGGCCGACCTGGCGTCGGGGTCGACCCCGGCGTCCAGGGACCGCCGCCACGACGCGGAGATCACGCTCCTGGGGCCCTCGCCCGCCGGCCGCTCACCCCTGATCAGCGCCTCGTGCAGGCGTCGCAGTCGTGACGAGTAGGGGTCGAGATCGGCCGCCTGGACAGCTCCCCGGTGGCTGTCGCGCACATATCCCCCCGGAATAGAGCCGATGGCCGAAGCATCAACGGTCGAGACCCCCGCCCGCAACCCGTTCGGCCAAAGAGGGTGTGCGAAGGGTGAGTGAACGATCGCAACGTGTGTGCAACCTTCGGAGGGCTACCTTCCGATCACACGCTGCCGTGTGCGGCCGCTCCGGTGCGTGTCACGTCGGGTCTCGGACGTCTGGAGGGGGGCCCGGGGCCCGACGGGGGTTTAATCCCCATACTGGGGGAACGCGTGCTCGCTGCAGTACAACACCCGGCCCGAACCCCGTAGGCTCGTGACGACCGATGTCACGGACGAGGAGCACAACGACGGTGAACCCAGGGGATGTCAACCTGCAGCAGCTGCTGGAGCAGGCACAGCTCATGCAGCAGCAGCTTGTGAGCGCCCAGCAGGAGCTGAACGACGCGGAAGTCGAGGGCTCCGCGGGCGGCGGACTTGTCGTGGCCACGGTCAACGGCGGGGGCGAGCTGCTCGAACTCAAGATCAGTCCCGAGGCCGTGGACCCCGGCGACCCCCAGGAGACGGCCGACACCATCGCCGACCTGGTCATCGCCGCCATTCGCGACGCCGTGCGCGCCGCCGCCGACCTGCAGCAGGAGAAGCTCGGTCCCCTCGCGCAGGGGCTGGGCGGCGGGGGCGGGCTCGGCCAGCTTCCCGGGTTCTAGGTCATGTACGAAGGGGTCGTCCAGAACCTGATCGACGAGCTGGGGATGCTTCCCGGAGTCGGTCCCAAGAGCGCGCAGCGCATCGCGTTCCACCTGCTGGCCGCGGAGCCGGCCGATGTGAAGCGGCTCGCGCACGCTCTGCTGGAGGTCAAGGAGAAGGTCCGCTTCTGCCGGGTCTGCGGCAACGTCGCCGCGGAGGAGGAGTGCCGGATCTGCCGCGACACCAGGCGCGATCTCCACGTGATCTGCGTCGTCGAGGAGTCGAAGGACGTCGTGGCCATCGAGAAGACCCGCGAGTTCCGGGGCCGATACCACGTGCTCGGCGGGGCGATCAGCCCGATCGACGGCGTCGGCCCCGACGACCTGAACATCCGAGAGCTCATGACCCGCCTGGCGGACGGCCAGGTCACCGAGCTGATCCTCGCCACCGACCCCAACCTCGAGGGGGAGGCGACGGCGACCTATCTCGCCCGTCTGGTCAAGCCGATGGGACTGAAAGTGACACGACTGGCCAGCGGTCTGCCGGTAGGCGGTGACCTCGAGTACGCGGACGAGGTCACCTTGGGCCGCGCGTTCGAAGGAAGAAGGCTCCTTGATGTCTGACGATGCGTGGAGCGCTCTCGCGGAACGGATCGCGGAGCACGCCAAGAACTACATCGACGGCCTGACCCGCCTGGCGGGCGGTGAGGGCGGCGACGCCATCCTGCCGCTGCTGCTGGTGGAGGTCGCGCAGGTCAGCTCGGCCGGCGCGCAGCTCGGCGCGAGCCAGGACGTGATCCTGTCGGGCAACTGGGAGCCGCACCTGGGCGAGGACCCGGACGTCGACGTCGTCCGTACGGCCCTCGCCGAGCGGCTGGGGCCGGTCGACGACTACGCCGAGGTCTTCGACCCCTACAAGGACACCGCGGTCACCCCGTACCGCCTGTCGGACGACTTGACGGCGGTGGCCGCCGACCTTCTGCACGGCCTGCGGCACCACAGGGCGGGGCGCCCCCTGGAGGCGCTCTGGTGGTGGCAGTACTCCTACTTCAACACCTGGGGCAACCACGCCGGCGCGGCGATGCGGGCACTTCAGGCGCTCGTCGCCCACACGCGACTCGATGTCGCCGAGGAGCGCACAACGGTGTGATCGTCCACATACTGGTTTGATCAGAAGGCCTCAGCGAGGGCGCCAGTAGACTGTGAGCTCCACAGCCCTAGATTGCTTCGGAGACATCTCGTGGCGCTCGTTGTTCAGAAGTATGGTGGTTCGTCCGTCGCCGACGCGTCCTGCATCAAGCGGGTCGCGCAGCGGATCGTCGCGACGAAAAAAGCCGGCAACGACGTCGTGGTGATCGTTTCGGCCATGGGCGACACGACGGACGAGCTGCTCGACCTCGCCCAGCAGGTCTCGCCGCTTCCACCGGGCCGCGAGCTCGACATGCTGCTCACCTCGGGTGAGCGCATCTCGATGGCGCTGCTGGCGATGGCGATCGCCAACCTGGGTCAGGAGGCGCGCTCGTTCACCGGATCCCAGGCCGGCGTGATCACCGACTCCTCGCACGGCCGCGCGCGCATCATCGACGTGACGCCCGGCCGGATCCGCGGGGCGCTCGACGGCGGCCAGATCGCGATCGTGGCCGGTTTCCAGGGCGTCTCGCAGGACACCAAGGACATCACCACGCTCGGCAGGGGCGGCTCCGACACCACGGCGGTCGCGCTCGCCGCCGCCCTGAACGCCGACGTGTGCGAGATCTACACCGACGTGGACGGCGTCTTCACCGCCGACCCCCGCATCGTCCCGGCCGCCCGCAAGATCCCCAAGATCTCGTACGACGAGATGATGGAGATGGCGGCGTGCGGTGCGAAGATCCTGCACCTGCGCTGTGTCGAGTACGCTCGCCGTTTCAGCCTGCCGATCCACGTCAGAAGCTCGTTCAGCACCAAGGAAGGCACGTGGGTCGTCTCCGACCCCGACAGCGAAGGAACAGAGATGGAGCAGCCGATCATCTCCGGCGTCGCGCACGACCGGAGCGAGGCCAAGATCACCGTTGTCGGGGTGCCCGACAAGGTCGGCGAGGCTGCGACGATCTTCAAAACACTCGCCGACGCCGAGATCAACATCGACATGATCGTGCAGAACGTGTCGGCGGCGACGACCGGGCGGACGGACATCTCCTTCACGCTGCCCACGAGTGACGCCTCGGCCGCGCTCACCGCGCTGAAGAAGATCCAGGAGCGCATCGGCTTCGAGTCGCTGCTCTTCGACGACCAGATCGGCAAGATCTCGCTGATCGGGGCGGGCATGCGCTCGCACCCCGGCGTCACCGCGACGTTCTTCGCCGCCCTCGCCGACGCGGGGGTGAACATCGAGATGATCTCCACCTCGGAGATCCGCATCTCGGTGATCGTCGGGCAGGACGAGGTGGACACGGCGGTCAGCGCCGCGCACCGCGCGTTCGATCTCGACGCGGACCAGGTTGAAGCCGTGATCTACGGAGGTAGCGGGCGATGAGCCGCAAGCCCACCCTTGCCCTGATCGGCGCGACCGGTGCCGTCGGCACCGTGATGCGCGACATCATCTCCAACCGTGAGGACGTCTACGGCGACATCAAGCTCGTCGCGTCCGCCCGCTCGGCCGGCAAGGTCCTGCGGGTCCGCGGCGAGGACCTCGTCGTCCAGGAGCTGACCCCCGAGGTCTTCGACGGCGTCGACATCGCGATCTTCGACGTGCCGGACGAGGTCTCCGCGACCTGGGTGCCGATCGCCGCCGAGCGCGGTGCCGTCGTCATCGACAAGTCGGGCACCTTCCGGATGAACCCCGAGGTTCCGCTGGTCGTGCCGGAGGTCAACCCGCAGGACGCGCGCACCAGGCCGCTGGGGATCATCTCCACCCCCAACTGCACGACCCTGTCGATGATGGCCGCGATGGGCGCCCTGCACGAGGAGTACGGCCTGCGCGAGCTGGTGGTCGCCTCGTACCAGGCGGTCTCCGGCGCGGGCGTGGCGGGCTCGGCCCGCCTCTACGACGAGATCGAGGCCCTGGCGGGTGACCGTACGGTCGGGCAGACCGCCGGTGACGTGCGCAAGGTCCTGCAGAACAAGCTCGGGGACGAGGAGTCGCCGTTCCCGGCGCCGGTGGCGTTCAACGTCGTGCCGTGGGCGGGTTCGCTCAAGGACGGCGGCTGGGCCTCCGAGGAGATCAAGCTCCGCAACGAGTCGCGGAAGATCCTCGGGATCCACGACCTGAAGGTCTCCGCGACCTGCGTCCGCGTCCCGGTGATCACCACCCACTCGCTGGCCGTGCACGCGACCTTCGAGCGCGAGATCACCGTCGCCGACGCCCACCGGATCCTTGAGGCCGCTCCGACCGTGGTCGTCATGGACGACCCGGCCAACGGCGTCTTCCCGACCCCGGCGGACGTCGTCGGAACCGACCCCACCTACGTGGGCCGGGTCCGCCAGGCGCTCGACTTCCCCAACACCCTCGACCTGTTCGTCTGCGGTGACAACCTCCGCAAGGGCGCGGCCCTGAACGCGGCGGAGATCGCCGAACTGGTCGCGGCCGAGTTCGCGTAGTTTCTCCGGGGTTCTCCGGGGTTTCTCCAGGGCCGTACGGCGGCGTGGTGTCCGATGACGCCACGCCGCCGTACGGCCCTCGCGGTCGCGGGGGGCGTGAACGCCGGGCGGGGAGAAGGCCAGGACGGGCACTTCGAGGATCGGCGATCCCGCGTGGTAGTGGGATCGAGGATCGCCGGCCCCGTGCGCTCCCGGACCGCGGGCCGGCGATCTCGCCTGGTCGTGGATCGAGGGCCCGTGCCCTCGCGCGGCCGGGCGATCCACGGGGTCAGCGGAAGAGGATGTCCCAGTGGTCCGCCTCGCGGGCGAAGAGGGGGCCCGACGTCGCCGACTGGCCGTACAGGCGGGCTCCGTCCCCCCGTACCCCCTGCGACGGATAGTTCTTCATGATGTAGCGGTTGATGCAGGCGTTGGGCTTTATGTCCAGCTTGTAGCCCGCGTAGTGGCTGTAGGGCCCGGGGGCGTGGCCCACCTCGGTGCCGCCGGTGACGACGAGGGGACAGCCGCTGCGCCGCTTCAGCTCGATGGCGCTGGAGACGGTCGCGGACCGTACGGCCTCCAGCGAGGTGCAGTTCCGCCCCTGGCGGTTCGCGCACTTACCCGAGGAGGTCCAGCGCAGGCCCGCCGCCCGCAGGAGCCGCTTGGCGTCCGTCTGCTGGAGCCGCGTGGGGTGCCGGGCCTGCTGTGCCTGAGGAGGGTTGGCCTCGGCCGGCTTTTCGAGGGCGGCGGGAGCCTGCTCCCCTGAGGCGACGGCGGCCGGAGGGGCCTGCACGCTTCCCTGGGCCTGGAACGCCCGTGTCTTCTCGGGGGTCCGAGAGGTGGTTTGCGGGATCCGGGGGGCCGCGGGCTTGCGGGGTGCGCCCGCCAGGGCGGCGGTCCGTGTTCGCGCGGTGTTCTCGGGCGGTTGGGTGGCGGCCTGTTCACGGTGTTCGCTCGGCAGGGTGGCGGTCCGTGTTCGCGCGGTGGTCGCGGTGATCTCGGCGGGCCGCGGCGGCGTGTCCGCGGGAGCGGCGTCCTCCGGCCAGAGGGGAAACGCGGTTTCCCGGCCCCGCTGGGCGGCCGCCGGGTGACACAGTTCCCGCATGTAGCGCCCGGCGGTTTCCAGGGTGCCGATGTCGTACACTCCGATGATCGTGGACCGGCGTCCTTCCGCCGGGCCGGCCGCGACGGGCCGGCTCACGATCGCGGCACCGGCCGACGCGTTACCGCTTTCCGCGGTCGCGCTGTGGTGCGGAGCCGACGCGATGAAAGATAGCTGCAGAGCGAGCAGTGCTCCGGCGGTAAACCGGGCAGCCCGCTGTCTACAGGGACATGTCCCCATTTATGTATCCCTTGTCGTGGGAGCCCTTCCGCCAAAAGGATCAATCCCACCCCCGAACCCGGATGATCCCTCACGAAGAGTGATTTTTGCCCGGTAGTGGGAATGATCGGGCGGCCTGATGACCTGCTGAGACGG
The DNA here is from genome assembly GCF_052983175.1 of Streptosporangium sp. G12. NCBI lineage: Bacteria > Bacillati > Actinomycetota > Actinomycetes > Streptosporangiales > Streptosporangiaceae > Streptosporangium > Streptosporangium sp. G12. The sequence continues at coordinate 39,670 of NZ_JBRIQO010000032.1, forward strand.
CAGTTCCAGAGATAGGCGACATGTCGGTATTTGCCGCTTACGGCACCATCGTCACGTCCTCGACGGGTGACGCGGGGCGGGGCGGCATCGAGAGCGGCGGAGCAATCACGGATATGAGTGGCGAGGGCAATGTGGCGCGCTTAGGGTCGTTCACTGAGGCTCATCCCCGGTGGTGCGGGACGGATGATCTAGGGTTCGTCCAGTGGAGAAAGACCAGATGAGCCCGTTCTCCCAGCTCCGATTGACAGGTGACGAGCACCCCATGACCGAGCCGCCCCCGAGAACCCGTGGATCGGACAAGACCCGTGAGGCCATCGTGGAGACGGCCCTGCGGCTTTTTCGCGAGCGGGGGTACGAGGCGACCACCATGCGGGCCATCGCCGCCGAGGCCGGGGTGTCGGTGGGCAACGCCTACTACTACTTCGCCTCGAAGGAGATCCTGGTCCAGGCGTACTACGACCGGGCCCAGACCGAGCACGAGGCGGCGTGCGAGAAACTGCTGGCCACCGAGCACCGGTTCGCCGCGCGGCTGGCGGGGGTGTTGCGGGAATGGGTGCGGGTCTCCGAGCCGTACCACGAGTTCGCGGTGAAGTTCTTCAAGCACGCGGCCGAGCCGAACAACCCGCTCAACCCGTTCAGCGCCGAGTCCTCGCCCTCCAGGGAGGCGTCGATCGCGATCTACCGGCGGGTCGTGGAGGGGTCCTCCGACCGCATGGACAGCGAGCTGCGGGCCGAGCTGCCCGAGCTGCTCTGGCTGATGTCGATGGGCGTCGTCCTGTTCTGGGTGCACGACGAATCGGAGGGATGCCGGAGGACACACCGGTTCATCGACCTCACCGTGCCGCTGGTGGACCGCCTGGTGGGGCTCTCACACCTGCCCGGCCTGCGCGGGGTCGCCCGTGACTTCATCGCGGGGGTTCACGAACTTCGCGAGTGAATCCCGGCGGAACCCCATGAACAACCGTATCGATCTGATTACCCTGAGTAGCTGATTCGATGACGGATTCAAGGGAGTCCCATGGGCTGGGTAGCCGTGCTGGTGGTGGTGTCCGTCGCGATCGTGCTGATCGCGTTCCGCGTCCTCAGGAGGAAGGGGCGGGAGGACGGTGACCACGGCTCGTCGGCCGTCGACTTCTCCGCCAATCTCGCCCTCGCCGTCTACCTGCTGGTGCTGGCCTATGCCGCGGTGCTGTGCCGGGACGGGTTGTCGGTGTCGGGGGCCGACGTCCAGGCCGAGGCCGAGAGTCTCACCGAGATGTACTGGTCGGTGGCGCCCATCCCCGAGGCGGCACCCGTCCGGTCCCAGATCCGGCAGTACACCGCGCAGACCATCGACCTCGACTGGCCGCTCATGGCCGGGCGCGAGATGTCCCCGCTGCCCGGCCAGACCCTCGCGGACATGCGGGCCACGGTGCTCAGGCTCCGTCCGGTCGGCGACGACAGCAAGAACCTCCAGCAGGCCACGCTCGACCGGATCTCCGAGGTCTTCCATGCCCGCATCGTGCGGAACGACGACGCGAGCACCGGCCTGGAGAGCACCTTCGTGATCTTGTTGATCATCTCCGGGCTGCTGGTGATCGCGCTGCCCTGGACGACCGGGGCACGGCCCACGACCTCGTCGATCATCGCCGACCTGGTCCGGGTGGGCGTGGTCGTCATCGGCGTGTGCTTCATCATCCTGATCAGCCACCCGTTCAGCGGGCTCGGCGCCGTCGAGCCCGAAGCGTTCCGGGCCGCGCAGCGGCAGTACGACCAGATCGACGGCCACTTCCCCGCCCAGCCGTAGCCCTCATCGGCGATCGGGCCTTGGCCCGGCGCGCACGGCGGCCCGGAAGCCCGCCGGTGGATGTCCCACCGGCGGGCTTCGCCGTCCGTGCCGACCGGATCATCGCCGCCCGGATCATCCGCGGCCTCTGCGGTTGAGGGCGGTGACCGCGGCGACCGAGATCACGCCGGTGAACATCACCAGGAGGACCAGCTTTCTGTCGGTGCCCTTGCGCCGCTCGGCGTAGCGATCGAGCACCAGTCGCTGCCGCAGGAGAGGGGGCGCGCTGGAGGGCGTCGCCTTGGGCCGGGGAGTGCGGCTCGGTGTCGGTGTCGGCGTCGGCGTGGCGACGACTTCGGGGACGGGAACGGGAAGGGGTGGGGGCGCGGGGGCGCGGGGCCTGGGGGGTACGGAAGGCTCCGGGGCGGGAGGGACGGGAGGGACGGGATGAGCTGACACGGTGGGCGTCGGCCGCTCAGGCTCGGGCGCAGGCTTCGGTTCCGGCTCGGGCTTCGGCTCGGGCTTCGGTTCCGGCTTCGGCTCCGTTTTCGGTCTGGCCGGGAGGTCCGCCGGATGGTCCGATGTGGGCTTCCACCAGTTCCACCAGTGCCACCACGGGATCTTCCGGTCGTCCACCCCCGGCGGGGGCACGGTCGGATGGTCCGGTTCGGGTTTCAGCGCGGCCGAGTGGCCGGTGTCCGGCTTCGGCCGGTGTTCCGGCGCCGGGGGCAGGGGAGCCGGGGATGACGGCTCGGGCTCAGGGAGCGCCGATCGGCCGGAGACCAGGCTCAGGGCCGCGTGTGAGCCTCCGCGGGGTGGGGGCGGCCCAGAGCCGCCTTCCGCCGCGAGGGGATGTGTTCCGGCCAGAACGGGGGCCGCCATGCAGGTCGCGAGGACCGCCACGCCGAGCGGGCCCCGTCGTTGGTTCCTCCGCCGATGCTTCGTCACGTAAAGTTTCTAACATCATACGGAAAGTGATGAGGCGGTAAGCGGCCGGTCGGTGGAGATCATTCTTTTCTTACATACCGTCCGGTTGGTACGGTCAAGCTATTGACGGCGCCCCGAGCGGGTGCGGCAAGCTACATCAGAACATCGTTCTGGGGAAAGGTCCCCGGCGGCGAGCACCGACACGGAGGCGGCACATGACCACGGGCCCACGCTGGGGTATGACGATCCCCCTCTACGACCGTTCGCTGGCCGCTTCCAGGGATCTGATCGCCGAGCTCCCCGGACTCGGCTACACCGACGCCTGGTCCGCCGAGGTCAACGGCGTCGACGGCTTCGTACCCCTGGCGATGGCCTCGGAATGGGCCCCGGAGCTGCGGCTCGGCAGCGCGATCGTCCCGGTCTCCACCCGGGGTCCCGGCCTGCTCGCCATGTCCGCCGCCACGCTCGCCGACCTCGCCCCCGAGCGCTTCGTCCTGGGCATCGGGGCCTCCTCCCCGGCCATCGTGGAACGCTGGAACGCAGGGGAGTTCGTCAAGCCGTTCGCCAGGACCAGAGACACCCTGCGCTTCCTGCGCAAGGCCCTGGCGGGCGAGAAGGTCAGCGAGCGCTACGAGACGTTCGAGGTCAAGGGCTTCAAGCTGGAGCGAGCCCCCAAGATCCCGCCGAAGATCGTGCTCGCCGCGCTGCGTCCCCGCATGCTGCGCCTGGCCGCCGAGGAGGCCGACGGCGCGATCACCAACTGGCTCTCGCCGTTGGACGTGCGGAAGGTCAGGGCCGAGGTCGGCGAGGAGACCGAGCTGATCGCCCGGCTGTTCGTGTGCGTCAGCGAGGACGCGGAGAAGGTTCGCGAACTCGGCCGCCGGATGCTCGCGGGCTACCTGACCGTCCCGGTCTACGCCGCCTTCCACGACTGGCTGGGACGTGGCGAGGTGCTGCGGCCGATGCACGAGGCCTGGGCGGCCGGAGACCGGCAGGCGGCGCTCAAGGCCATCCCCGACGAGGTCGTGGACGAGCTCATCGTGCACGGCGACGCCGCCACGTGCCGGGCCAGGATCCGGGAGTATGTGCGCAACGGCCTGAACACGCCGGTCCTCGCCCCCATCCCCGGGGGCGGGATCCCGATCGCCCAGGCCGTACGAGAACTGGCCCCCGTCGAGGAGTGACCCTTGCACGACCTGTTGAAGCTCGACGCGCTCGGACAGGCGCAGGCCGTGAAAAAGGGAGAGATCTCCTCGAGGGAGCTCGCCGAGGCGGCGATCGCGCGGATCGAGGCGTGCGACGGCGCGATCAACGCGGTCGTCCACCGCCGGTTCGAGCGGGCACTGGCGGAGGCGGGCGAGGCCGACCCCGAGGCGCCCTTCGCGGGCGTGCCGACGCTGTTGAAGGACCTGGGCTGGAGCATGGCGGGGGAGCCGTACCGCGCGGGGTCGCGCACCCTCGAGGGGATCTTCGCCGAGCGCGACGGCTACGCGGTGACCAAGCTGCGCCGGGCGGGGTTCACGATCCTGGGCCGGACCAACACCCCGGAGTTCGGCACCGCGATCACCACAGAACCGGTGACGTGCGGTCCCACCCGCAACCCGTACGACCTCCGCTACAGCAGTGGAGGATCGAGCGGCGGGTCGGCGGCGGCGGTGGCGGCGGGCATGGTCGCGGTGGCCTCGGCCAGCGACGGCGGCGGGTCGATCCGGATCCCGGCGAGCATGTGCGGGCTGGTCGGGCTGAAGCCCGGCAGGGGCAGGGTCAGCTCCGGCCCCTCCGGAGGCGAGCCCTGGGCGGGCTTCTCGGCCGCGGGCCTGCTCTGCCGTACGGTCAGGGACAGCGCGGCGACCCTCGACGTGGTCGCCGGGACGATGCCGGGCGACCCGTACGGCGCGCCCGCCTGGAGGCGCCCGCTCGCCGAGGAGGTCGGGGCGGACCCCGGGCGGCTGCGGATCGGTTTCCTCACCGAGCACCCTGGCGGGGGCGTCCCGTCCGACCCGGACCTGGTGGCCGCGGTCACCGGGGCCGCCGGGCTGCTGGAGGCGCTGGGTCACGACGTCGAGCCCGGAGGGCCTTCCGCGCTCGCCGAGGACGGCTTCGCCTCGCACTTCGGCACGATCGTCGCCGCCCACGTGGCCGCCGACGTGGAGGACATCGGGCGCTGGCGTGGCAGGCCCGTCGAGCCGGGCGAGCTGGAGACGCGCAACCGCATCCTGGCGAAGGCGGGCCGTGAGCTCGGCGCGGTCGGCTACGTGACCTCGCGCGACTGGATCGACGGGTTCAGGCGGCGGATGGCCGACTGGTGGGAGTCGCACGACCTGCTGCTCATGCCGTCCCTGGGGGTGGCGCCCTTCCCGCTCGGCTGGCTGCCTCCCGACGACGTCAGCACCTCGCGGGGCCGCACCAACCGGGCGGTGGCGTTCACCTCGCCCGTCAACGCCACCGGGCAACCCGCGATCTCCCTGCCGCTGCACCACACCGCGGACGGGCTGCCGGTGGGAGTGCAGCTGGTCGCCGCCGCGGGGCGGGAGGACCTGCTCATCCGGGTGGCCGCCCAGATCGAGGAGGAACGCCCCTTCCGGCACGCGGCGATGCGCTAGCGCCGCACGCCGCTCCGGTGTGGCTTTCGGGAACCCTGCCCGGAAGTCACGCGTTATATCGTGAGGCGGTGGGGTAGTACGCCGCCAGGCGAACGTGGTTCCGAGGAGGATTCCATGGCGAAGGCGGCGCGCGCGGCGCAGGCGTGGCGGACGTACAAGGACGTGACGAAGCCGGGCTCGCCCGGTCTCGGCGCTCGTCTGCGCGCCCTCCCCAGGATGGTCGGCGCGGTCATGCGCGGGGAGTATTCCGGCATGGGCAAGGGCAAGCTGGCGATGATGGGGCTCGGCGTGCTCTACATCATCTCGCCGATCGACGTCGTCCCCGACTTCCTGCTTCTTCTCGGGGTGGCCGACGACTTCGGCGTGTTCCTCTGGCTGATGGGCTCCCTGCTCGGCGAGGGCGGGCGTTACGTCGACTGGGAGCGCGAGCGGGTCAGGTCCGTTCAGCCCTGAGCCGAGGGCGCGAGCGGGTCGAGGTTGCTCCGTCCCCGGCGGGGAGTTCGAGCGAGTCCGCCTCGGCCCCCTCCTGAGCCGGACGCGCGAACGGTCAGATCTGTTCCATCCTGAGCCAGGCGCGCGAGGGCAGCGGGTGGCCGAACAGGCGGGCGGCGTTGCCGTAGGCCACCCGGGCGATGTCGGCGGGCGGCAGGCTGCCCAGGTTCGTCGCGACGGCCTGCTGGGTGTCGGGCCAGGTGGAGTCGGAGTGCGGGTAGCCGCTCTCCAGAAGCACGTGCTCCAGCCCGACGGCGAGCCGCACCCCGGAGAGGGCGTGGTCGTTGAGCGTGCCGAAGAAGAAGTTTCTCCGCAGCACCTCGCTGGGCTTCAGGCCGCCCTCCCACGAGGCCTCCCCCGCCACCGGGTGGTCGAGCGCGTAGTCGGCCCGCTCGGCCAGCATCGGCAGCCAGCCCACGCCGCCCTCCACGATCAGGATCCGCAGCGCGGGGAAGCGCAGTGGGATGCCCGACCAGAGCCAGTCGGCACAGGCGAACATGGCGCTCGCCGGCATCAAGGTGGTGATCGCCTCGATCGGGGTGTCCGGAGACGGGACCGGGGCCCAGGAACCGGCACCGGCGTGCAGGCAGACGACGGTGCCGGTCTCCTCGCACGCCTGGAAGAACGGGTCCCAGTGGTCGCTGTGGATGGACGGCAGGCGCAGCCGGGTGGGGAACTCGGGGAAGAGCACCGCCTTGAAGCCGCGCGCCGCGTTGTCACGGATCTCCTTGGCGGCCACCTCGGGGTCGGTCAGCCAGGGCAGCTGCAGGGCGATGATCCGCTCCGGGTAGGTGCCCGCCCAGACCTCCACGTGCCAGTCGTTCCACGCGCGCAGCACCGCCAGGCCCAGCTCCTGGTCGCGGGTCTTGGCGAAGACCATGCCCGACTGCCCGGCCAGCATGCCGGGGAAGCAGAGCGCGGCCCAGACGCCGGCGCGGTCCATGTCCTCGATCCGGGCCTCGACGTCGTGGCATCCGGGACGCATGTGCTCGAACCGCACCGGGTCGAGCGTCCACTGCTCGCGGGGCAGGCCGGCGCCCACGTCGAGCCCGGCACAGGGGTAGGTGGCCCCGCCATAACGCCAGACCTGGTGACCGGAGTCGGTCTCGACCACCTTGGGCGCCTTGTCGGCGTATTTCTCCGGGAGCCGGTCGTCGAACATGTCGGGCGGCTCGATCAGGTGGTCGTCGGCTGAGATGATCACATAGTCCCGCCGCCTGGGCTCGGGGTCGGGGAGCAGCGGCGTAGTCACACGGTCAACCGTATTCCGCTGGAATAACACTCATCAAGCCGCAAGGTCTCCGCTTGGTATCTCTGTCTCCCACGACGTCTCCCACGACATCTTTCGCGACGTCTCCCGGGATGCTCGCCGTGACGTCTTCGGCAGGCGGCCGGGCGGGCCCCGGGGCCACCGGAGGGGGGTGAGGCGGCCCCGGGGGGCGGGCCCGCCGGAGGGTGCTGCCCATGGCGGGCCCTGCGAGAGCGCCTACCCAGAGATCGCCTCAATATCAGGATTTTTCAAAAGATGATTCTTAAGAGCGGACATAACGTTCTCGTCCACGCCCAGGGTCCGCAGGCAGTAGTCCCGTACCGGGCCCAGCTCGCCCAGGAAGAGGCGCATCGCCTCGGCGGGCGCCTGTCCGAACCCCGCCCACCGGGGCTCGCCCGGATGTTCCCTCTCCCAGTACGCGACCATCTGGGGCCTGGCCAGCCCGGTCAGCGCGTAGTCGGCGATCACGTCCTCCTCGGACACCCCCAGCAGCCGCAGGACCAGGGCGACCAGCAGCCCCGTGCGGTCCTTGCCCGCCGCGCAGTGGACCACCACGGGCGCGTTGTCCGTCTCGGCGATCACCTCCAGCGCGCTCCTGAGCTCGGCGTGACCGTCCTGGGCCACCTCCAGGTAGCGGTCGGCGAAGAACCTGGCGACCCCGGCGCCGGGGTGGTAGTCGCCTGCGGTGTCCCACCTGCGGTGCTCGACCGGGAGGTTGTGGTAGCTCGGCCCCTCCGGGGCACGGCCGCGGTACGCCACCTCGTCGGGATGGCGCAGGTCGATCACGGTGCGTACGCCGAGCGCGTGGAAACGGTCGAGGTCGTCGTCGGCGAGCATGTGCAGCGAGGCGGAGCGGTAGAGCCGCCGCCAGCGCACCTCCATCCCGCCGTCCGTCCGGTAGCCGCCCACGTCGCGGAAGTTGTACAGCCGCGCGAACTCGATATGCCGGATCACGCCCTCTAACCTATCCAGCGGTGGGTCTCGCGTAATGGGGGCAGGGATGCGAGTGGTGATTCCGGCACGGGATGACATCCCGTACGCCGTGCGGGTGGCACTGCTGTTCGTGCTCGCGCTGTCCACGGTCATCGTCCACATCAACCAGGCGCCTCCCCTGCGGCCCGCCGCGGAGCTCGTGGCGGACCTGCGGGCGGGCGAGGTGACCAAGGTCGTCTACGACCGCAACTGGCCCGCCTACGGCACGCTGACGTGGTCCCACGGGCCGCTCTCCTGGAGCCAGGCCCGTTTCGACCAGCCCGACGACGTCTGGGATCCCCGGACCACCCGGCTGGTCCCCGAGGCCCTGGAGCGCCGTCAGGAGGCCTTCCTGGCCCAGGTGCGCGCCGCCGCCGACCCCTCCGTGGAGATCGTGCGCACCGAGGGCTTCGGGGCCCTGGCGGGCTCGCCCGCCTACGCGCGGTGGTGGGGGCCGTTCGGCCCGGTGGCGGTGGCGGCGGAGATCCTGGCCTGGCTGCTCATGCTGGCCCGGCCGAACCCCCGCTACGCCAGCCGCTGGGCGTGGTTCTGGATGTTCCTCACCGGCGGCTCGCTGCTCTACGTCCTGCTGGAGCCGAGACCCCTGTGGCGGGACCCGTACGAGGCGCTGCCCGCACCGGCCAAACTCGACGGGACGCGCGGTTTCGCGATCGCGGTGGCGCTTCTTTTCGGCATGGCGATGGTCAACGCGTGATCGTCGGGTAGTAAAGGGGGCATGGCTCCCGAAGCGGTCGAGGTGCGTCGTGGCTGGCGGATCGTCGGGATCACCATCCGGTCGGTTCTCCTGCTCTGCCTGACCTTCGGGGTCCTGGTCTTCACGCTGAGCGTCACGCCCCTGCAGGGGACGCGGGCCGAGCTCCGCGCCGCGGCCGCGGCCGACCGCGTCTCCTTCGTCGAGTACGACGAGTACAGGGGATGGGGATACGGCGGACCGGACGGGCAGAACGGGCAGAACGGCGTCATCTACTACGTCCGATGGGCCCAGGGCCCGTTGCTCTGGCGCGAGTTCAGGCTGTCGCCGCCCGCGGAGGGCTCGCCCGCCTACGTGTGGGCGGAGTTGAGGAAGGACCTGGGGCGGAGCCAGGTCAGGGTGATCGAGCGCGACCGCTTCGACAGGACGGGGTGGATACCCGTCTGGGTCGCCGACATGCCGGGGCCCGTCGGCGGCCCGTGGCTGATGGGTGGCTGGATACTCGCCTTCCTGATCATGCTCGGCTCGACGCCCCGGCTGGGCAACCGGTGGGCCTGGCTCTGGCTCTTCACCGTCGGGCAGGTCGGCGCGCTCCTGTTCCTGCTGCTCGAACCCCGCCCGCTCTGGTTCGCGGCCGGGCGGCGTCCCGCGCCGCGCGGGCGGCTGAGCGGAGGATGGGGTTTCCTGGCGGCGATCGGGCTGGGCCTGCTCTCCTACGGCCTGCTGGTGGCCGCCGGCTATCTCCTGAACCTCCTCAGGAACTAGGCGCGGAGGTCGGCGGGGTCGCCGGGCGTGGACGACTCGTCGGACGCGGAGGGCTTCCCCGGCGTGGCGGGTTCGCCGGGCCCGGGTTCGGGCCCCGGGTCACCGGGTGCGGGGTCGCCGGGCCCGGCCGGTGCCGAGGCCGCAGCCCTGAGGTCGGCGGCCTCCCTGCGGATCAGCAGCGCCCAGCCGCCGATCGCGACGCCGATGAACAGCCACCACTGCACGCCGTAGGCCAGATTGAGGCCGCCTCCCTCGCCGACGTCCGGCGTGGGGACGGGCGCGGGCGCGGCGGCCGCCGCCGGCGACTGCTCGATCAGCTCGACGTACCCGCCGAGGAGCTTGTACGGCAGGCGGCGCCCGATCGCCTCGGTGTTGATCAGCAGGACCTGTCCCGCGGGCAGGCCCGCCCGGTCACGGATGCCCGAGCTCTCCTCGGTCTCGGTGGGACGTAACCTACCGGTGACAGTCACCTCACCCGAGGAGGGCGCCGGGACCTCGGGGAGGGCGTCGGCGGTACTGCCCGCCTTGACCCAGCCCCGGTTCACCAGCACGCCGGTGCCGTCCGCCGTGACCAGCGGGGTCAGCACGTAGAAGCCGACCGCCCTGTCCTGGACGCGGCGCCGGACCAGGAGCTGGGCGTTCGCGTCGTATGTTCCCTTGGCGAGAACGGTGCGGTATTTGTCCTGCGTGGAGACGGTGCCGCCGGGTGAGGTGAGCTTCTCCACCGCGACGGGGGCGGCGTGGAGGTTGCCGGTGATCTGGTCGCTACTGGTGGACCTCTCCTCGAAGCGTCCGAACTGCCACTGGCCGAGCAGCACGAAAGCGGGGATGACCAGCAGCACCACCACGTGGAGGGCCAGCCATCGGGGAGTCAGCAGGAACCGGTACACGTCATCAAGGGTAGGCACCGGGGGCACCGCCCCGTCCTTCGAGTGCGCCTTTGGGAGGGGCCGGGTGCGTCTTTGAGCGTAGTAAGGTGCCCGGGACCGCCCGATCCTCGGATGTCATGGAAAAGCTCGCCGGACACTCCGGACATCGCGTACGGTCGGGTGAGATTTCCCCCGGGATGTTCCACCACCTCCGGAGCCCGCCCCTGATGACTGTGCTCATGCCCGCCCCCCCGGCTCCGCTCGTACTCCCCCGTATCGGGACCCTGCTGCGGCACGCCGCCCCCAGGGTGTTCGAGAGCATGATCCTTCCCGTTCTCGTCTTCTACGTCGCGCTGGTCTTCACCGACGCGAACGTCGCGCTGGCGGTGGCGGCGGCCTGGGTCTACGGCGGCGTCGCCTGGCGGCTGGTCAGGGGCGGCGAGGCGCCCGGCACGCTGCTGCTGGCGGCGGGCACGATCACCGTCAGGGTGGTGCTGACGGTGGCGACGGGCAACCCCATCGTGTTCTTCCTGCAGCCCTGCCTCGGGGTGTTCTGCGTGAGCATGGGCTTCCTGCTCACCGCGCCGCTGCAGAGGCCGCTGATCCGGCGGGTGGTGGCCGATCTCGTGCCGCTGCCCGACCAGGTGATGGAGCACCCGCGGATGCGTCGCTTCTTCGTGTCGCAGTCGGTGCTGTGGGGCTGCGCGCAACTGCTGAACGGGGCGCTGAGCCTCTGGCTGCTGCTCAGCCAGACCCTGGAGACCTACCTTCTCGTACGCACCTCCGCCGTCGCGGTGCTGCTCGGCGGCGTGGCGCTGGTCTCGGTGCTCAGCCTCAGGCACTGCCTGCTGAGGCTGGAGACGCGAGGGACGGAGAGCCCGGAGACGCGGAGGCCGTAGGGCGAAGGCGCGCTCCGGGGCCGGGCAGCGGGGTGACCTCTCTCGGGCCGGCGACCTCGTGCCCTTCCGCGCAGCGGAAGTGCTGCTCGACCGTGGCGCCGCAGCCGCGGTGGGTGATGAGCACCGGCGGTCCCTCGTGGTCGCTGAGATACCGGTCGCCCCACTGCATCAGGGCCACCAGGGTCGGATAGAGGTCGAGGCCCATCTGGGTCAGCCGGTATTCGTCGCGCTGCCGCTGGCCGGGCTCGCGGTAGGGGACCTTGCGCAGCAGTCCCTCCTCCACCAGCCGGGTCAGCCGGGCGCTGAGCACCTGCCGGGGCGCACCCGTGGCGGTCTGCATGTCGGCGAAGCGCCGCACGCCGCCGAACGCCTCGCGCAGCACCAGGAACGTCCACTTCTCGCCGACGACGCCCAGGGCGCGTTCGATGGAGCAGTTGTCCAATCGCAAGGGCAGGTTGCCGGGAGCCGCCTCGTTCATGTGCGAATCGTAAGTCGCCATCGCAGCACCTCCAACGTTCACCTAAGTCTAGTTGACATACTCAGCTGTCTCACGAGACTCTGAGTCCATGATGCGAACTCAGGTGGTGTCGCCGGGTGGTGTCCAGGCGCCCGGGGGCGCCCCGGCCGCGTGCGCGGACACCTCTGCCGTGTACGGGGACCTCACGCGGACGTCCGGGGACGTCGCGGCCAGGCCGGGGGACGTCGCGACCGTGCCCGGAGGGGCCGTCGACATCCGGCCCGCGCGACCGGACGACGAGGAGGGGATCCGCCGCTTCCTCGGGGGACTGTCACCCCGCACCCAGGCGCGGAGGTTCTTCACCGGGATGGGCCGTCCGAGCGCGAGCTTCGTCAGAACGCTGCTCACGGTGGACGAGCGGCGCGACGCCCTGCTCGCCGTGCACGGGAACCTTCTCGTCGGGCACGCGATGAGCTACCGAGGTGAGGAGGCCGACGTCGAGATCGCCGTGGTGGTGGGCGACGAGTGGCAGGGAATGGGGCTGGGCTCCCGGCTCGTCCGCACGCTGATGCGCCGCGCGGAGGCCAGGGGGGCCAGGACCGTGGGGATGGACGTGCTCGGGGACAACCGCACGGTCCTGGCCATGGTCCGCAGGACGTGGCCGGAGGCGACCATGCGCATCTCCTCCGGCACGGTCGAGGTGACCGCGAGGATTCTCCGCTAGCGCCGTCCGGGCCGGTTCCCGCGCGGCCCCGCCCGAGCTCGCCGAGCGGTCTCACCGGGGGCGTACCGGGGGGAGGCTCCGGGCCGGGAGCCCGGAGGGCGGCGCCGCCGTACCGGGCGGACCGGTCATCCGGGGTGGCGATACGGGCTCCCGGATCAAGGCGGTACGATCGACGTGGTCCAAGCTGTTTCCCGAGCAGTTTGCGGAACAAGGTTCTGTTGCTCCACCATGGGATCCGTGAAGACTGCCAAGAGCGGACGCGACGGCCGCACCAGGATCGTCGAGGGTGCCCTGCGCCGATTCAGCCAGGACGGGGTCTCGGCCACCACGCTGGCCAGCCTCCGTGAGGAGAGCGGCGTCAGCGTCGGCAGTTTCTACCACCACTTCGCCAGCAAGGAACACGTCTTCGGCGTCCTGTACGCCGAGACCCTGCGCATGTACCAGGACGCGTTCCTCGCCGAGCTCCAGCGCCACGAGAGCGCGCGGGGCGGCATCGAGGCCATCGTCGCGCTGCACATGTCCTGGTGCGGCGAGCACCGCGAACGTGCCCACCTGCTGATCAGCGAGCGGCCGCCCAGGCGCGACGAGCCGGGCGGCACAGAGGTTTCGGAGTCGCGCAGGGCGTTCTTCAGGAAGGTCTCCGACTGGTGGCGCCCGCACATGAAGGACGGCCTGCTCCAGCCCGTCCACCCGACGATGTGCTACGTGCTCTGGCTGGGACCGGCCACCGAGATGTGCCGCCTGTGGTTCGCCGGCGCGCACCAGCCCACCCCCGAGGAGATCGGCGGCCTCCGCGAGGCGGCCTGGCAGAGCCTGCGGCAGCAGGCCCCCCAGCAGACCTCCTGAGACCGCCGCTCGCCCGCCGTCGTCCCCGTCCGACCGCCGCGAGCGCCGCCTGTCCGGCGGGTGTCACCGATACTCCGGCCCGGATCACGGGGGCTTTTCCGGGCCGGAGCGGTCTCAGTGTGCTCCCACCAGCTGGCGGGTCCGCGTCGCCACCCGCCAGACGTCCTCGTCCAGCGAGATGTCCAACCGCAGGTCCTGACGCCTGCGCCGCAGGCCGGGCACCCGCACCCGGTCGGAGACGTCGAACCTGCCGCGCAGGGCGTAGCCGAATCCCAGCTCCCCCGGGAAGACCCGTAACTCATCCTGGTTGCCGCACCGCGGGCAGGTCCATGCGACCAGATCCTTGCCACGGTGGTAGTCGTGGCAAGCGCGGAAATATTCGTCAGGATGAAAACGGGACTCGCAGGCGAAACAGGGGATCAGCATCATGGATCCTTTGGAGCGGGTGGTGCGGTTACCAAGAAGTACCGCTTTCCACTTGAAGTCCGCTTGCAGAACGCTTACCCCGATGGGTAACAGTCTCATCACCGGGAGCATCCGGACGTGCCCGGTGCGAGGATTGCCCGGTGAACGATCTGCTCGGCCGGCTCAGGGGACTCCTGCTCGACACCGGCTACACCATCGACGGCGTCCGCGAGCGCCTCGGCGACGTCGCCGCCACCGCGCTCTCCCGTGAGGAGACGGTCCCCGCGCTGCGCGCCACCGCGGAGGGCGACCCGCTCGCGGCCCTGATCCGGCTGTGGTGGCTCGGCGCTCCCGTGGAGGCGCGCGGGGTGCCGGCGGGCCTTCCCGTGGAGGAACTGGCCGCCGCGGGCCTGGTGACCGTCGAGGGCGGCCGGATCACCTCCACGGTCCACCTGCAGCCCTGGGAGACCGACGGCGCCGGTGGCTCCGTTGGCTATGTCGTCTCCGACCGCAAGGTCAGGCCGGGTGACCCGGCCCTGCGCCCGGACCACGTCGTCGGCGCGGGCGGCGCCTCGGCGAACCTGGCCCAGCTGGCCTCCCGTCGCCCCGTCGGGCGTGCCCTGGACATCGGTACCGGGTGCGGGGTGCAGGTCCTCCACCTGGCCGGCAGGGCCGAGGAGATCACGGCCACCGACGTCAACCCGCGCGCCCTGGAGCTGTCCCGTCTCAGCTGGGCGCTGTCCGGGATCACCGGCGTCGACGCCCGGCTGGGCTCGCTGTTCGATCCCGTCGAGGACGACCGCTTCGACCTGATCGTCGCCAACCCGCCGTTCGTGATCTCCCCGGCCGGCCGGTTCACCTACCGCGAGTCGGGCTTCCACGCCGACGACTTCTGCCGTGACCTCGTACGCCGGGCGCCCCGTCACCTCGCGCCCGGCGGCACCTGCCACCTGCTGGCCAACTGGCTGCACGTCGGCGGCGAGGACTGGCGCGACCGGGTGGGCGGCTGGCTCGCCGGGACCGGCTGCGACGGCTGGGTGGTGCAGCGCGACGTCCAGGATCCCGCCGAGTACGTCGAGCTGTGGCTGCGGGACGCCGCCGAGCAGGGCACCCCGCGCCACCGCGAGCTCTACGACGACTGGCTCGGCTGGTTCGAGGCGGCGAACGTCACCGGGATCGGCTTCGGCTGGATCACGCTGAACGACTCCGGGAGCCTCGACCCCGTCGTGCGGGTGGAGGAGTACGGGCGGCCGGTGGAGCTGCCGGTCGGCGGATACGTGGACGAGGTACTCGGCTCGATCACCACGGCGCACCGGCTGACCGACGCCGAGCTGCTCGGCTCCAGGCTCGTGGTGGCCGAGGGGGTGCTGGAGGAGCGGGTCGGCCCGCCGGGCGCCGAGGACCCGGCGCGCATCGTGCTGCGGCAGACCGGGGGGCTGCGCCGCAGCGCGGCGGTCGGGACCGTGGAAGCCGCCCTCGCGGGGGTCTGCGACGGCGATTATCCACTGGACCCGCTGCTCGCCGCGATTGCGGAGCTGACCGGTGAGGACCACGATGACCTGCGGACGAAGGCTCCCGCCGCCCTCCGCCCGCTGATCGCGGAAGGGTTTTTCCACATATCCACAGGGTGATCGTCCACAGGCTGTGGATATCGCCGCTATCGCTTGTCAATCGGATGGCAAACGCCGCGGGAGAAGCTCTGGTCGTGGGGCACGGACCCGGGGGGTGAAGGGTCCGTGCCACGTCCGGCCGGCCGTCACAGTGAGGCGGCCGACCCGCGGGCGACGCACCGGATGACCGGGCCCCCTACGCGTCGCCCGGGTCAGACGGCCGGCCGGACCTCCACACCCATCCCGAGCCACGGGGCCCGACTTCGAGGGGAACGCCGGTGATCAACCACGTCTGGATGACGCGTCTCGACGACGACCTGTACGACGGCCTGGGATCAGCTGTCGACCTGGTCGCGCTCCAGCAGAAGACGCAGATCCTCGGCCTCGGGCGCTCCGAGCCTGCCGAACAGGTCGTGGGCACGCTCGAGGCAGTCCCTGCCACGCCCGACCCTGCCGAGACCGTTGAGCGCCTTGCCTAACACCCACAGCGCCTGCGCCTCGCCGTACGGGTGGCTGATCTCCCGGCTCACGGTGAGAGCCTGTTCCGCGTGACGGGCCGCGTCCGTGAAGCGTCCCGCGTTGATGAACGTCTCGGCCAGCCGGGAGCAGACCCGCTGCTCCCAGACCCGCTGCCTGCTCGCCCTGAAGAAGGCGAGGCACTCGGCGTGGTGGTGGACCGCCTCGTTCAACCGGCCGACCCGCGACAGGATCATCCCCAAGTGGTAGCGGGCCCTGGCGGTTCCCGCGCTGGAGCCCATCTCGATGAACAGGGCCAGCCCCTGCTCGGCGGCGGCGATCGCCTCCTTCGGCTGCTCCAGGAACAGGTGGTCGCGGGCGGAGTAGCTGAGCGTCAGGGCCTCCCCGCCCCGCGCCCCGACCTCCCTGAACGCCTCGCGCGCCGCGCCGAACCAGGCCAGGGCCTCCTCGTGGCGGCGCCGCCGCCCGGCCACGACGGCCAGCGCGTTGAGCACCTCGCCGGTGACGATGCGGTCGCCTCCGGCCGACAGCTCCAGCGACGTACGGAACTCCTCCTCCGCCTCGGCCAGCCGGTTGGCGCCGAACAGCACCCGCCCGAGCACGTAGCGGCAGCGCAGCTCGCTGGAGACGGCGCCGATCCGCCGCGCGACGGCCAGCATCTCCCGCGTCCGGCTCTCGAACTCGCGGACGTGGCTCCCCGACTCCAGCAGCGGCTCCATGGCGAGCAGCAGGTCGGCTCCCGGCAGCAGCTCGTCGGCCTTGTCCGCGCAGGTCACCTGGGCGATCGACGCGAACAGCGACTCCGCCTCCACCGAGAGCCAGGCCACCGCCTCGTCGGCGGAGGCGAAGGTGTGACCGGTCCCGGTGACTCCCAGCCGGTCGGCCATCGTGCTGCCCTCGTAGGCGAGGCGGTGCGCCGAGCGCGCGGACGCCAGGTAGAAGTCGAGCAACCGGCGCAGTGCCGCCTCGCCCTCCCCGCCGATGGTCACGCTCACACCGGACCCGCGCCGCTCTCCCCGCTTCGTCTCGCCCTCGGCGCAGCTCTCCTCCGTCGCGTTCTCGGTCCGTTCCGCGACACGGCGGGCGAAGAGCTTGAGCAGGTCGTGGAAGCGGTAACGGCCGGGAGCGGGGGCTTCGAGCAGGCTGGTGTCCACCAGGGACTCGAGGACGTCCTCGGTGTCCATCGGGTCCAGCGCGAGCAGCGCGGCGGCGGCCCCGATCGAGATGTCCGGACCCCCGGGCAGGGAGAGCAGCCGGAACGCGCGGGCCTGGGCGGGGTTGAGCTGGCCGTACCCGAGGGCGAAGGTCGCCTCCACCGCGAGGTTGCCCACGCGCATCTCGTCCAGGCGGCGGCGCTCGTCGGCCAGCCGGGGCACCAGGGAGGCGACCGTCCAGGCCGGCCTGGCGGCCAGGCGCGCCGCCACGATCCGCACCGCGAGCGGCAGGAAACCGCAGGCGGCGACCACGTCCATGGCGGCGGCGCGCTCGGCCTCCACCCTCTCCACTCCGGCGACGATGCCGAACAGCACGAGGGCCTCGTCCGGCTCCATCACGTCCAGGTCGATCAGCCTGGCCGAGGCCAGGTCGGCGAGCTTGCCCCGGCTGGTCACGATCGCCGCGCACCCGGCCGAGCCGGGGAGCAGCTGGCTCACCTGGGCGGCGTCGCGGGCGTTGTCCAGCAGCACGAGCATCCGCCGGTCGGCCAGGAGCGAGCGGAACAGCGCCGACCGCTCGGCCAGGCCGTCGGGGATGGCGTCGGCGGGCAGGCCGAGACCGCGCAGGAAGGCCGCCAGCGCCGACTCGGGCGCGGTCGGTTCCTCGCCGTACCCGCGCAGGTCGGCGTAGAGCTGGCCGTCGGGGAACAGGTCGTGCATGGCATGGGCGACGTGTACGGCCAGGGCCGTCTTGCCCACGCCGCCGATACCGGAGATGGCCGCCACCGGCACGCCCTCGGAGCCGTCCTGGGCCGACAGCAGCGTGCGCAGCCGCGCGATGATCTGGCGGCGGCCGGTGAAGTCGTTCACGGCGGCGGGAAGCTGCGCCGGTCGCGGCAGCTCCGGGCTCGTCGCCGTCGCCCGCGCCTCCGGCGCCCTCGCGGCCTCCGGGTCCGCCTCCGGGGGCGGTTTCGCCTCGGAGCCCTCCCGCGCGGCCGTCTCCGCGGCCTCGGCGGCCCTGCCGACCCCGGCGGGCGCGGCGGGCGCGGGCCGCGACGGTGGGCCGACCGGGGCCGGCGTGAGGGCCGGGTCGCCGGTGAGGATGCGCTGGTGCATGCTCGTCAGGTCGGAGCCCGGCTCGATGCCCAGCTCCTCGATCAGCGTGGCGCGGGTGTCGGCGAAGGCCGCCAGCGCCTCCGCCCTGCGCCCGCACCGGTAGTAGGCCAGCATCAGCTGGGCTCGGAGCCGCTCGCGCAGCGGGTGGTCGCCGGTCAGCGCGATCAGCTCGGACAGGACGTCGGCGTGCCTGCCCAGCTCCAGGTCCAGGTCCATCAGGACCTCGATCACGCTCATCCGGCGCTCGGCGAGCCGCCCGCGCTGGTGTTCGGCGTACGGGCCGACGGCCCCGGCGAGCGGCTCGCCGGTGTGGAGCGCCAGGCTCGCGCGCAGGCTCTCCGCGGCCCGGGCCAGATCGCCCTCGCGGCGCGCGGTCTCCGCCTCCTGAAGGCCGCGCTCGAAGACAAGCAGGTCGAGGGAGCCGCCGTTCAGCCGCAGCGCGTACCCCCTGCCCACGGAGGTGAGCAGCTCGGGACGGGTGCGCGGCGACCTGCCGGGCTCCAGCACGGCGCGCAGCCGGGAGACGTAGGTACGCAGGGCGCCGAGCGCGCGGGGCGGGGCGTCCTCCCCCCAGATCGCGTCGATCATCTCGGCCGGCGTGACCGCCCGGCCCTCCCTCAGCAGGAGCATCGCCAGGATTGAACGTTGCAGCGGAGTGCCCAGATCGAGCTCGGAACCGTCGCGCCATGCCTGGACAGGACCGAGCACCGCGAACCGCAGTCCGTCTTCGCTGCCCTGAACAGCCATTTCTTGAATCTCCGCCCAATGGGAAGTTTTATGGCCAAATGATAGATCCTCCCTTGCTTACCCCGTAGGTAGAGGCTTGCTTGTTCGCCGAGACGTTGATTGCACGTCAATCGGCTGTTGAGCCGTGCCCCCAATGCTGGTGTCGTCGGGCATGGCCCCATACGGGGGCGGCCATGCCCGACATGTCAGTGGATTGCAGGCGTGGATAAAGGCGCGGTAAGTGTGATGCAGGCACCCGGGCCTATCAATGAGCCATGGCTCCTTCGGAAGCCGGGAGCCGCACCCCTCAAGGAGAGAACCACCATGCGCCGCTCGATCACCAAACTTCTCGGTCTCGCCGCCGCCACCGCCGTCATCGCGATCGGTGTCCCCGCCCTCGCCACTCCCGCCTCCGCCGCCACCCTCACCGCCTCGAGCGGGTACGACGAGGAGCCCTGGGGCTACTACTACTCCAAGTACTACGACGACTCCCGCGCCGCTGCCAGGGGCACCGTGTCACTCGACGAGGACGACCGCCTCCACGTCCAGGGCAGGCTCTACGACAAGTACTCGCCGGGCCGGCTCTGCGGCTACGTCCAGTTCAAGTTCGAGACCCACGACGGCGACGAGGACTACACCTGGGCCCGCAAGTGCGGCACCAGCGGCTACCAGCGCTTCCACTACGTCGCGGACGAGATCGACAACCTGCAGGTCAGGGTCTGCTACTGGGACAGGCACCACGCCAAGAAGACGCTGTGCGGCAAGTGGCGCTACATCTACGAGGTCGAGTCCGACGAGGAGTGACCCCGGGTCCCGGTGGATCCGTCCGGCAGCCGTACCGGTTGTGCCGGTGGACGAACACCCTCCCCTCACCCGCGATCTCCGTTCGACCCGCTGACCACGCGAGCCGCGATTCGCGTGCGACATCGGACGAACACCGGGCCCGCCCGAAATTTCGGGCGGGCCTTTTGTTCCATTAAGTAATTAAAATACCGTTTTTGACGCTATGTGCTTTCTGTGTAATTTCTAGCTATTTATCCTTTTGGTCGTTCACCGCTCCTCGTATTACCGCACGTAGGGTGTCCGTCTCACGCGGCCTCGACCAGGCCCATCCGCGCGTGCATCCGTTCTCGGACGACCGGCCATTCGTCACTCAGGATGGAGTAGTACGCGGTATCTCGGACCGTGTCGTCGGCGCCTCGGCTCTCCGCCCGCCGCACACCGTCGAGGTGTGCGCCGAGGGCTTCGATGGCGGCCCGGGAGCGTACGTTCCGTATATCGGCCTTGAGGGTGATGCGGTGGACCTGCCAGGTCTCGAAGGCGAGGGAGAGCATCAGATACTTGCTCTCGCGGTTGACGCCGGTTCCCTGCGCGGAGGCGGAGAGCCAGGTGTAACCGATGTCCGCCACGGACGGGACATCGCCCACCGCCCCACGGGCGCCCGGCGGCCAGGGCATGGGGCCCTGCCAGTACTCCAGGTTCATGAGACGGGTGGCACCGACCACGCGATCGGTGTGAAGCCACCGGATGGCGAAGGGCATCGTGCGGCCCTCCGCCTGCTCAGCCAGAGCGGCCTCCACGTAGGAGACCATCTCGTCCCGGCCATGGGGGACGCGAGTGAAGGCGTAGGTAGAACGGTCTTCACTCGCCGCGGCGACGAGATCGTCGACGACCGCGAGGCTGAGCGGTTCCAGGCGCACGAGGCGCCCGGACAGGGTGACAAAAGCGGGCATGAGCACATAATGAGGGCTCTTTCCCCTGCTTGATACCAAACGACACGAGACATCTTGGTGAGCATCGAGGAACGCAGGTGGCCCGTGGGTCTTCGGGGTAAGAAATACCAGGTCAGGGCCGTTGGCGCCACCCCGGAGACCTCCATCGCCCGAGCGGGCCCCACGGGGTGCGATCACCCCGCCGCAGGGCCCGCGACGGGCGGGACGCGTGCGGGGGCCGCGGGTGCTCACCGCTCCGCGAGCAGGCCGGTCAGCGCCTCGCTCAGATGGTCCAGCGAGGCCGAGATCCAGGGCAGCGCCAGGGGGTCGGGAGCGTCGAGCGCGGCCAGCCGCAGCCGCGTCGTCTCGCCGTACAGGAGGCTGGTCGCCACCCGCACCCGCAGGGCCGCCGGGTCGTCGCCGAAGGCGTGGCCGGGGAGCACCCCGACGCCGTGCCGGTCGAGCAGGCAGGCGGTCAGGTCGGCGGAGGACGCGAAGCCGAGCCCGGTGAAGTCGGGGTAGAGGTAGAAACCACCCCGCGGCGCGTCCACCCGCACGCCCGCGCGAACGAATCGCTCGTACACCGCCCGCGCCACCGCACCGTGCAGCTCGCGGCTCCGGCTCACCCGCTCGACGAGCTCCGGCGGCTCGGTGTAGGCGTACGCCGCCGCCTGCTGGACCGGCGCGGCGGGGCTGGACCAGATCTCGCTCGCCACCGCCAGGAGCCGGTCGCGCAGGGCCGGCGACGGGAGCCGGGCCACGCCGATCCGCCAGCCGCCCAGGGCGAGGCTCTTGCTGAGCCCGCTGGTGATCACGGTTCGCTCGGGAGCCACGTCGGCGGGACTGAGGAAACCGGTGTCCGGGGAGTGGACCAGGTCGCGGTAGATCTCATCGGAGATGATCGTCAGGTCGAGTTCACGGGCGACCTCGGCGATCCGCCGGATCGTGGCCGCCCCGGCCAGCGTGCCGCTGGGGTTGTCGGGAAGCGTGACCAGCAGCGAGCGCACGTCGCGCCCCTGGGCGCGGGCGCGCCTGACCGTCGCCACCACGCGCTCGGGATCCGGCACCCCACCCTCGCCGGGGGGCGTCGGAACGAGCAGGGAGCGCGCCCCGACCAGCTCGGCCTGGGCGGCGTAGCTGACCCAGCTCGGCATCGGCAGCACGATGTCGCCGCCGATCGCCGGCAGCAGGCCGTACAGCAGAGGTTTGCTCCCGGGGCCGCAGACCACCAGGTCGGGGTCGGTGGGCAGGTCGCGCCGCGACCAGTAGCCGGAGGCCGCCTCGCGCAGCGCGGGCGCGCCGGCGACGGGTCCGTAGCCGTTGAGCCCGGACGCCGCGCCCAGTCGCTCGCTCAGGGCCGGATGCACGGGCAGGCCGGCCTCGCCGAAGGCCAGGTGCAGCACGCGCTCACCGGCGCGCCGTCTTCGCTCGATGTCCTCGTTGGCCGCCAGGGTGGCGGAGAGTGTGACGCTCATCGCGGGATCCCTACCTCGTCGTGGAAAGTGCGGAATGTGCTGTGGGGAGGTGCGGAACGTGCCGGGGAGAAGTGCGGACCGTTCGCGGGCGGGACGGACCGCCACGGAACGGTGCGGGCCGTTGTGGAACGCCTTCCAGCCTGGTGGGATGGAGGCATCAGGACAAGCTTCGGTTGTCGTGGGTGGGCGTAAGGAAAACTGATGCTTGATTTACGGAGACTCGTCCTGATCTGTGAGTTCGCTCGCCGGGGCAGCATCGCGGCCACCGCGACCTCCCTCGGTTACAGCCCCTCGGCGGTCTCGCAGCAGCTGGCCGCGCTGGAGCGCCAGGCGGGCGCCGTGCTGATCGACAGGACCTCCAGGAGCGCGGAGCTGACCGACGCGGGGCGGCGCCTGGTCGAGCACGCCGAGCGCATCCTGGCCATGGTGGAGAGCGCCGAGTCCGACCTGTCGGCCCAGGCCGCGACCCCCTCGGGGCGGGTCACCGTGACCGCCTTCCCGACCGCCGCGGTGGCCTTCGCGCCCGCGCTGGCCAGGACGCTGCGCCGGCACGGTGAGCTCACCCTGCGGATGGGACAGGGCCGCTCGGGACGCGGGATGCGCGAGGTGCAGTCGGGCGAGGTGGACATCGCCCTGGTCGACGACTGGTACGGCCGGATGCGCGAGCCCGACACCGTGCGGGTCTTCCCGCTGCTGCACGACCCGCTGGTGCTCGTGGTGCCGCGCAGGCACCGGCTCGCCTCCCCCGACGTCCCGGTCGACCTGTGGGAGCTACGCGACGAGCCCTGGATGGCCACCCCGGACGGCGAGCCCTCCCGGCTGGCGGTGGACCGGCTGATGGCCGACGTCGGCGGTCACCGGCCGGTGCCCTGGGAGTTCGAGGGACTGGGCACGATCATCGGCCTGGTCGCCAAGGGCATCGGCATCGCGGCCGTCCCCGCCCTGGCACTGGCCAGCGGGGTCCGCGGCATCGCCGTCCGCCGGTTCCCCGGGCCACCGGTGGGCCGGGTCGTGTACGCCGTCGCCCGATCGTCCAGCGTCCACCGCCCCGCCGTCTCCGTCACCCTCCGGGCCGTCCACGTCGCCGCCCGGCTCCTCGCCGCCGACCTGGAGGGGGTCGAACCGGCCTCCCGGGAACGCCCGGAGGCCCAGCCGGGGCTCGAAGCCCCGGATGAGGTGACGGCCGAAGGCCCGCATCGGGATGACGACGCCTGACCGGGGTGGTGTTCCATCGGGATGGCGTCCGGAGGCTCGCGGCCCGGTAACGTCGGCACGTGCCTCCCACCTACGCGCTCGAGCGGTTGCTGAACGACGGCGGTTCCAAACTGGTCGCCGGGGTGGACGAGGTCGGGCGCGGGGCCTGGGCCGGTCCGGTGGCGGTCTGCGCCGTGGTCACCGACCTGTCGGAACCGCCCGCCGGGCTCACCGACTCGAAACTGCTCACCCCCGCCCGCCGCGCCGCCATGGTCTCCGAGATCACCGCCTGGGCGGCCGGGATCGGGTACGGCGAGGCGTCCCACGAGGAGATCGACGCGCTCGGGATGACCGAGGCCCTGCGCCGGGCGGCCAGGAGGGCGCTGGCCGGGCTTCCCGTCCGGCCCGACGTGGTCGTTCTGGACGGGAAACACGACTATCTGGGCGCGCCCTGGCCGGTCAGGTGCGAGGTCAAGGGCGATCTTTCCTGCGTCTCGGTGGCCGCGGCCTCCGTGATCGCCAAGGTTCGGCGGGACACCTACATGGCCTCGCTGGGTTTCGAGGAGTACGGGTTCGCCGACAACGCGGGCTACCCCTCACCGGTCCATCAGGCGGCGCTGGCCGCCCTCGGCCCGACGGAGCATCACCGCCTGTCCTGGTCCTATCTGGACGACCTCCCCCGGTGGCGCCACCTCAAGAGGCATCGCAACCCGCTGGCCGGAGAGGGTCAGCTCGGGCTCTTCGGGTAGACACGCCTTTCTTCGGGGGGCGCCCCGCTCTCCGGGAACGGGGCGCTCCGCTCTCCGGGAGCGGGGCGCCCTGCTCTCCGGGAACGTCCGGCCGGGGAGGTGATCCGCCTCGGAACGAGGCCGTCAGCAGTCGACCAGCTCGGGCGTCTGGTTGAGGATCTGCGACCTGGCGGTGACGAACTCCGCGTGGGCGCCGGTGGCGGACGGGTCGAAGACGGCGACCCGGTGGCAGTTCTGGAAGGCCAGCCTCACCCCGAAGTGGCGCTCCAGGGCACCGCGCATGGCGTCGCTGGCGAGAGCGCGCAGGAGTTGGCCACGAGCGGCCTCGTCCGGCGGGGGCACCGTGTTGTCGGCGAACTCGGCACCGGTGTGCTCGCGCTCCTTGACCAGGTCGCTGATGAGCGACCAGGCGTATGGAAGGGAGTCTCTGACACAGGTGACGAATGCCGCGTCTTCCACCTCACCGGCCTTGGCCTGGTCGAGAAGATCGTTCGAAACGGTCAGCGACATGCTGCGTTCTCCTCACAGAAGGGGATTCATCAGACACTAGGTCGGGCCTACGGATCGCTCCATCTAGCGGGAGAGCGACACTCGCGTTGGCCCGAAGACGAAGCCGGGATCGATCTGGGCCGCCAGATCCTCACCGGTGGCCCTGTTCGCCCAGGCCTCCGCGTTGCGGAGGTGGAACTGCACGGCCTGGCGCCCGAAGCGGAACCAGTCCTTCTCCTGGGCGTCGAGATGGTCGAGAATCATGCTCAGAGCCCGGGAGTTGGCCGGTTCGAGGTCCTGGAGGGTGAAGGGACGGCCCTGCTCCATCGCGCGGATCGCCGCGGAGTGCTCCAGGCAGACCAGCAGGTCGTCGCCGACCTGGTCGCGCAGGAATGCCACGTCTCCCGGACCGTGGATCTTGTTGCCGACCACCGCGACCGGCACGCCGTAGTCGGCGGCGTAGTCGCGGTACTGCCGGTAGACGCTCACGCCCTGGCGGGTCGGCTCGGCCACCAGGAAGGTCATGTCGAAGCGGGTGAACAACCCCGAGGCGAAGGAGTCGGCCCCGGCCGTCATGTCGACCACGACGTACTCGCCCGCGCCGTCGAGCAGGTGGTTCAGATAGAGCTCCACGGCGCCGACCTTGGAGTGGTAGCACGCCACTCCCAGGTCGTCCTCGCTGAACGGCCCGGTGACCATGAGCCGGGGCCCCTCGGGCGTGGCGGCGGAGAATCGGGTGTGGATCGGGTCGTCCTGCTCGTCGAGGCGGAGCAGCCGCGAGCCGGACCCCGGCGGGGTGGTCTTGACCATCGCGGAAGCCGATGAGATGCGGGGGTTGTCGCCCCGCAGGTATTCCTTGATCTCGGTCAGGTGCGAGCCCATCGGCCTCGGCAGCGCACCCTCGCTCATCCCCAGCGCCATGCCCAGGTGCTGGTTGATGTCGGCGTCGACGGCCACGACGGGGCCGCCCCGGCTCGCGGTGTATCTCGCGAAAAGAGCCGACAGGGTCGTCTTGCCGCTGCCGCCCTTGCCAACGAACGCCACCCTCATAACGACGATCCAATCTGATTATGAAAATCATTTCAAGCCTTCTGGGGGCCCATCATGCCACGGAGGGCGGGGGTGCGGGGTGCGTATCGCGAGGAGAAGAGCAGACGCTCTTGCGTTGCGAACGCGGATGAGAGTGATCTCCCATGACAGATAGGGGTGAAAGGGGCGAGGGAAAACACCTGCCATGTCATGACCGGTGCCAAAGATCCGCTGTTACCGCTTCGAGGTCTCCTGTGCGGACTCGGCAATCCTCTTGGGGATCGGCGGGGTGGATGTTTACCGTCGGCGCCGGTGAGATCCGGCCGATCCGGGTATCCCACCCCGAGTCGGTTGATCTTGACTCCCCCTGCAAGATCGTGGACAAGGGTCAGCAAGGGGCTTTGGTGGTACGTATCGGTACCTGGTCGCGTCGCGTTTTCGCGCGGCGGGTTCCTGAACAGCGGTTTTCCGGGCGAAGGGTCTCCGGACGGCGGTTTCCCGCGCGGTGGGTCCCCGATCGGCGGCTTTCCTGGTGGTTGGTCTCCGGACGGCGAGCCGGTGGGTTCGCCGCGTGCGGGGTCGCGCTCGCGGTGCTCGTGACGCCGGCGCCCGTTCTCGCCGCATCCGGGACGGGTGGGGCGGAGGCGTCCTCGCCGTCCTCGCCGTCCTCGCCGTCCGTCCGGACGAAGGCCGAAACTCCCTCGACGACGGCCGCGGACGGAAAGTCCCCGTCGGTTCCGGTGGTGAGGGGGAGGTCTTCGCCCACGGCGGTGGTCAGGGGGAAGCCTTCGGCGGTGACGACGACGGTGACGAAAAAGGGGAAGCCCTCGCCCGCGTCCATGACGGGAAAACGGGTCGCGCGGGGCGCCGCCGACGACGAGAGCCGCGCGACGGCAAGGGCCGGGGACTCGGAGGTCGAGGAATCGGCGGGTGGTGAGTCGGAGGTCGAGGAATCGGCGGGTGGTGAGTCGGAGGTCGAGGAATCGGCGGGTGGTGAGTCGGAGGTCGAGGAGCCGGCGGGTGGTGAGTCGGAGGTCGAGATCACCAAGACGGCCTCGCCCGTCCTCGCCAAACCCGGCCAGAAGGTCACCTACACCGTCAGACTTCGCAACGCCGGTGATACCGGTCGATCGAACTTCACCTTCACCGACGACCTGTCGGGCCTGCTCGACGACGCGCGCTTCGACCACGACCAGTCGGCCACCTCGGGGACGGTGTCCTTCACCGCGCCCGAGGTGACCTGGACCGGTGACGTGGCCGCCGGTCAGACGGTGACGGTCACCTACGGCGTCACGGTGGACGACCCTCCGGCGGGAGACCTGCGCCTCTCCGGCGAGCTGGTCGGCCCCGAGGGGTCCAACTGCGCGGCCGGTTCCGCCGATCCCGCCTGCGGGAACCTCGGCGCGCCCGGCCTGCCGCTGCTGTACGTCCTCATGACCGCCGACAGGGAGACCGCGGCTCCCGGCCAGGTGGTCACCTACACGATCACCGTCGGCAACGTCGGCAACGCCGTCTATCCGGGGGCCACGCTCACCGGGGAACTCTCCCGGGTCCTCGACGACGCGGCCTACAACGGCGACGCGCGGGTCACGAGAGGCACGATCTCGTACGGCGCGCCGAGGCTGGCCTGGACCGGCGACATCCCGGTGGCCGAGACGGTCACGATCACCTACAGCGTGACCGTCGGCGCCCCGGCCACCGGGGACGGGGTGTTGGACAGCGCCGTCCAGGCCCCCGGGGGCGGGACGAACTGCCCGCACCCGGCACCGTGGTCCGCCAGGCTCGCCGCTCCCGTTCCCGGCGCGGGTCTCGGCTGCGCGCAGCGGGTCGCCGTCGAGGGGACGACGAACACCGGGGCGCTCGCACCCGAGGCGTCCGAGCCGGGTGACGTCGCGGTGGACGCGAAGCCCGGATCCGACTGCCCGGCGGGGTCGTCCGGCCCCGGCTGCGAGAGGCGGCCGGTGGAGACCGCCCCCGCCCCGGCGACCGCCGACGGCTCCTCCCCGGCATCCGAGACCGTCCCCGGCCCGGCATCCGACACGGCGTCCGACCCGGATTCCGCGCCGATTCCCGCTCCCGGCTCGGTACCCGAGCCCGCCCCGGTTCCCGGTCCGGCACAGGCGTCCGCCTCCCCCTCGGAGGGAACGCCTGCTCCCGGCCCGGAGCGGACGCCGGTGCCCGCGCGGGTGCCGGAGCCGCCCTCCGACCCGTCGTGCGTGCCGGGGCGGGGACGGTCCTTCTCGGTCCCCTGCCCCGCCGGTTGGTCTCGCGTGGAACAGGCCGGCCCCTCGCTGCCGTTCACGGGCCTGCCGTTCTGGCCGGTCCTGGCGGGACTCCTGCTCTTCGGCCTCGGTCTGGCCCCGCGGCTGCGTGCCCGGCGAGGGAGGCCATAGCCGGGCTCTCGGCGCGGGCGGATCAGACCGGCCGGACCCGACGGCGACGACGGAGCAGGAACGCGCCGGTGACCAGTCCCGCGACGACGGCGGAGGCCAGCGAGACCGGCAGGACCCAGTCGGCCGTCTTCTCCGGCGCGGCCACGGTGTTGATGTCCGTGGCGCAGACCAGCACAGGTCCGGTGGCGCTCCTGCGGGCGCAGGCCGTCGTCGCCAGGTTCTGCACCGCTGCTCCCGCGACCGCGCCGACCCGGGCGCTCACATGGACGACGGCGTCCTTCTGGGGCGGGACGTTCACCGTCCACGCCACCTTGCCCTGCTTCACCCGCCCTCCGGCGTCGGCCTTCACGAAGGTCATCGACGGCGGCAGGGACTGCACCAGGAGGACGCGCCTCAGCTGGGCGGTCCCCTGGTTGCTGATGCGGAGTGTGTACGTGTTCTCCGCGCCCGGAGCGGTCTCCCTCGCCCCGTCGTCGAGGGAGATGGAGACCGAGGGGACCGGATCGGCCCAGGCGAGGGGCCATCCAAGAGTGGGTGCGGCGATTGCGGCGAGCAGACCCACGCTCGCCAGATGACGTTTCATCCTCGAACCTCCATGATGACGCTAAGTAATCACTCCATAACAGCATTCCGACCCTCGTGGGCGCTCTCAACGCGCCGGACGCGCCGAGCGTGTTGTCCGCCGGTCCGCCGGTCCGCCGGTTCACCGGCCTGTCGGGTCGTCAGCCCGTCGGTTCGTCGGCCCGCCGGGTCGTCAGTGGCAGGCGGAGTCGAGGATGACGGCGTTCGTCTCGGCGCGTTCGCCCGCGTTCCTCCGGTTTCCGGCCTGCAGCGCGGGCACGGAGCGGGGTGGGGCGGGCGGCGCCGCCAGAGTGGAGATGACCTCGCGTCTGATCAGGTGGTAGTCGGGCGCACCCGAGTAGATCAGCGGGGGGACGAACTGGAGACTCCTGATCCTGGAGTCCTTCACCTTCTCCGCCAGCTCGACCAGGTCGGGCAGCAGCTGCCGCGGGATGTCGGTGGAGATCGCGTCGACGGCGGCGGTGGCCAGTTTCTCGAAGCTCTGGAAGACCGCCATCGGATCGGCCTGTTTGGCGACGGCGTTCAGCAGGCACTTCTGGCGGCCCATCCGCACGTAGTCGTCGCTGTCGGTGCGGGACCTGCCGTACCAGAGCGCCTCCTCGCCCGAGAGTTTCCGCCTGCCCGCCTCGATGAGGCCCTCGTTCTGCCTGCCGTACACGATGGGGTCCTTGATGCGGACCCGCACGCCGCCTATCGCGTCGACGATTTCCACGAAACCCCTCATGTCGACCATCGCGTAATAGGGGATGTCGAGCCCGAGGATGCCGCTGATCGTCCTTTTCAGGAGTGTCGGGCCGCGGTGCCGCTTGTTCTGCCGGGGAACCATCTCGGGGTAGTCCTCGGCGTACTGGTAGACCTCGTTGAGCAGGCCCGGCGTGTACGGCGGCTCGCCCTGGAAGCCGTAGGGGAAGCGGTCGCGGGCCGGGCCGGGCGGCATCGGGACGTCCTCCAGGTTCCTGGGCAGGCCGAACAGCACGGTGTCGCCGGTCCGGGTGTCGACGCTGGCCACGGTCATGCTGTCGGTGCGTACGCCGACCCGGTTGGCCGCCGCGTCCGCGCCGACGAGCAGGATGTTGAGCCGGTCCATGCCCTTCCACGGGTCCTCCACCGAGATCGGCGTGGCGCTTTCGGCGAACACCGAGGTCACCACGTTGTGGGAGACGTAGGCCAGCCGGGCCGCGTAGACCATGGGAGAGATCACCAGCACGCACAGCACGCCGATGGCGGCGGCCGAGAGGTACTTGGCCGCGGGGGGCGCCGTCTCCGGCCGTACCAGCAGGTAGGAACGGATGATCACGGCGACGGCCACCGTGGCGACCAGCATCGCGGTGAGCGCGAAGACCCAGAGCCAGGCCGGTTGCACGGCGAGGGAGAGCAGGGAGGGGCCGGCGGTCAGCACGGCGGTCGCGGCGGCTCCGGCGAGGGTGAGCTCGATGCCCATCAGGAAGGCGCCGGTCAGGCGGCGGCCCACCCAGATGTGGGCCAGGCCCCAGAGAACGGCCGATCCCAGCGTCAGTGCCAGGCTCGATCCGACGCCTGTTCGCCCCGTATTGCCTGCCATAGCCGTGACATCTCCTGTCCGTCAGCCCAATACGTCGCAGGTTAGTAACGGTTTTCGGTTGAATCGGCTATGTGGTTGTTCGACGCGCTGGGGGTGGTGGGTCAAGGTTTGTAAACCAGATCTCGCCGTCGCGATGACGCTGATCCCCAAGTTCGCGTCAAAAAGAGTCCGTAACCGGTTTTGCCCGGCAAACGCGGGGATTCCCAGGTAAAGCGGTTAGGGGGCCCCGTGCGTAGAGTGATCGGTTCGATTTTGATCGCGCTCGGATGCCTCCTCGCTCCCTTCGCCCTCACCGCCCACTGGGCGGCGAACGAGATCGCGGACCCCGACCGTTACCTCCGCAACGTGACCCCGCTGGCCGCTCACCCGGCCGTCAAGAGCGCCGTCACGAATCGCGTCACCGACGAGATCGTCGTGCGGTTGCGCGGGCTGGGGCTCTCGGTCGGCGGGGAGCTCATCCGCGAGACGGTGAAGGCCGGCGTCAACGACGACTTCGCCGTCGCCTGGGTGGACATCAACAAGCTGACGCACCGCCGGTTCCTCGCGATCCTGGGTCACTCCCCGAATGCCGGCGTGCAGGAAGACGGTGTCGGCTACGACCTGGCCCCGGTGTACGAGCTGGTCAAGCGGAGGTTGCAGGTCGCCGGCATGGGGGACGCCTCGCGCCTGCCCGAGGCGCACCCCGTCACCCTGCTGCTGCCCGCCTCCGCCATGATCACGATCGACAAGGTCTACGACGAGCTCATCTCGCTGAGATGGGTCCTGCTGGGCCTGTCGCCGGCCCTGATCGTCGCGGGGGTGGCCCTGGCCCGTGACCGGTGCACCGCGCTGATCGGCGCCGGGCTCGGCCTGGCCGCGAGCATGCTCGCGCTGGCGATCGCCATGTCCGCGGTTCGCAACGTCTACCTGCCCGGTGTCGTCGCCGGTGGCCTGTCGTACGCCGCCGTGGTCGCGATATTCGACGCGCTGACCGCCTTCCTGAGGAACGGCCTTCGGATGATCTTCACGCTGGGCCTGCTCATGGCGGCGGCGACCTTCTTCGTCAGGGGCAGGCTCGTCCGTTCCAGGCTCGCGGCGGCGGCGTTCGAGGCCCGCGCTCACCAGGCCGCGGAACCCTCGAAGGACGTTCCCGAGGGGTGATAGCCGAGCCGGGTGCGCGCGGCGGTGATGTCGAGGGTCCGCTCGACGGCCAGGTGGCCCGCGGCGTAGCGGGTCAGCCGGGGCGGGCGCGGGCGCCGGAGCAGCCGTGACACGGTCTCGGCGACGGCGGCGAGGGGGTCCACCAGCGTGAGCGGCAGGTAGTACGGTTCGGCGTCGATGCCGCGTTGCCCGAGGATCGCGCGCAGGGCGTCGTCGAGCACGACGGGCTCGGCGTCGGTCACGTTGAAGACGCCGTGGTCGACCGGGCCCTCGGCGGCGAGCAGACAGGCCTGGACCAGGTTGTCCACCGAGGTCAGGCTGACCCGCTGGCGTCCGTCGCCCACCGCGAGCAGCCTGCCGCCCCGGACCGCGCCGAGGACCCGGGGGAGCAGCGTGGTGTCCCCCCTGCCGTAGACCGCGTGCGGCCGCAGGATGACCGCCCGCTCCAGGCACCGCTCCGCGGCGGCCTTCGAGGCGCCGTACGCGTTGGCGTACCGCCCGACCGGGGCGGCGTCCTCGGCGGCCATCACGGTCGGCAGGAACGGGTCGTAGACGCTCGCCGTGCTGACGTGCACGAACCTGGCGCCGGGGAAGGCGGCGGCGGCGTTGCGGGTGCCGTCCACGTTGGCGGCCCAGATGTCACGCGGCGGCCCCCAGTCCGTGACGCTCCCGGCGCAGTGGATCACCACGTCCACCTCCCCCGGGAACGTCACGGGCCGGGGGCCGAGAAGATCCCACGACGTGTACGGAGCGCCGCCGACGTGCCCGCCGCCCACCCGGGGCCGCCTGCCGAAGGCCGACACCGTCCAGCCCCGTGCCACGGCCGCGCGGCAGACCGCGCCCCCCACGAATCCGGAGGCGCCCGTCACCGCGATCCTCGGTCCCCGGCCGGTGGGCCCGCCAGGCACGGCGGGCCCGGCGGGCCGCTCAGGCACGGCCCGCTCAGGCACGGCGGGCGACCAGGTCACGCAGGGCGGCCCGGTCGAGTTTGTCGGCCCGGCCCGAGCGGGGGAAGGCGTCGAGCGGCTCGATCCGGTCGGGCAGGGCCGCGGCGTCCACGATCTCGGGAAGCGCCCTGCGCAGCAGGCCCTCGTCGTAGCCGTCCGCGGGAACGACGGCCAGCACGACCTCCTCGTCCCCGGTCTCGGGGTCGGGGAGCCCGACGATCGCGGCCTCGGCCACCCCGGGCAGCGCCGCGACACCGGACTCGTACAGGCCCGGGTAGATGTTGACCCCGTCGCGGAGGATCATGTCCTTCTTCCGGCCGAGCAGCACCAGCCGGTCTCCCTCGAGCCGGACCAGGTCGCCGGTGGCGATCTCCCGCAGCGGCTCCTCGCCGAGATAGCGCCGGGCGAGGTGGGGGCCGGAGACGAACAGCTCGCCGTCCTCGGCGATCCGGACGCCGACGCCCGGCAGGGGCGCCCCGAGCAGATCTCCCCCGGTCTGGGCCAGCTTCTCCCGGGCGGACGCGATCGCGATGGGGAGCGCCTCGGTCATCGCGTAGACCGACAGGACCTCGGGCCCGGCCTCGATCGCCCGGCGGAGCACGCCCGGCGGGGCCGGGGCGGCGCCGAGCAGGAGGTAGCGGAGGGTCGCGGGGAGCCTGGGGGTCTCGCGCAGCAGCCTGTCCAGGTGGACCGGGACGGCGAAGGTGTGGGTGGCCCGCCGCGCGGCCAGTTCCGCGGCGAGGTCACCGCCCCCGGGCAGGGACCAGGTCGCCCCGGCGAGCAGGGCGGGGAGTCCGAGCATCAGCTGGTCGGTGTGCACGACGTCACCGGGACCCAGCGGGAACACGCTCCGGAACATCTCCAGCCCGGCCGCGAGGGACCCCCGGGTGTGCACCACCCCTCGGGGGCGTGCCGTGGTGCCCGAAGTGAAGATCACTGCCGCTGGTTGGTCCGGGTCTGTCCCGTACGCCGCCGGACCGGTCGCGGGAGCGGTCTCCCGGCGGACGGCCTCGCCGTCCCGACCGGCCGGGCCGGTGGGGCCGCCGGACGACCGGAGGATCCGGGAGAGCCGCAGCGCCCCCCGGGGAACTCCCGGCAGCCACGGGCCCGCGTACAGGTGGCGGACGGGGTGGCCGGGAAGCGGGTTCGCGAGGTCCGGAAGGAGCAGGCCCCGGCGGCGGGCCAGACTTCTGAGCGGACCGCTCAGGGTGTAGAGCAGGGACTCGCTGACCACCCACGTGGGCCGGGTCGCGGCCATCCGGGCCGCGAGCACGTCGGGCGCCAGGCCGGGGTCCGCGAGGACGAGCGTCCCGCCCGCCGCCACCGCCCCCAGTGCCAGCGCCACCGCGTCGACCCCGGGCCGCACCGCGAACAGCACCCCGTCCCCCGGCCGCATCCCGGCTCCCGGACGCGTCCGGCCCTCCGCTCGCTCCCCGCTCTCCGGACCCGCCCCGGCTCCCCGCAGCGTCCGGCCCTCCACCCGCGCCCCGCCCTCCGGGCCCGCCCCGGCTCCCGGACGTCCTCGGCCCTCCGGCGCCGGCCCGCCCATCGCGTCGCGGACCGCCGACACCCGGCGGGCCAGCTCACCGTAGGTGATCTCGCGGCTCCGGCCGTCGACGATGGCGGTCCGCCCCGGCTCCCGGGCGGCGACCGCCATGATCCCGCTGACGATGTCGTTCACGCGGCACCGGCCCGGCCGACCCACAGGTGCTCGTAGGTCGGGATGAGGACCCCCCTGGCCGCGCGTCGCCGTACGACGCGAAGCGGGTGGGAGAGCAGGACCGAGGCCACCGCCCGGATCTCCGCCAGGGCCAGCGGGTAGCCGATGCAGAAGTGCGGCCCCGCGCCGAACCAGAGCCTGCGCAGCTCGGGCGGGTGGGCGCGGGAGGGGTCGAACGGGCCGTACGCCCTGGCGCAGTTGTGGGTGACGATCAGCACCCGGTCGCCGGGGCGCACCCGCGTCCCGCCGACGCGCGCCGGAGCGGCCACCGAGCGCAGCATCAGCGGGGTCGGCGTGGTGACCCGCATGGCCTCCTCGATGACCACGTCCAGGTCGCCGACCGGAGTCCGGTGGTCGTGCAGGAGGGCGACGAGCCGGGGGACGAACGTGGCGACGGTCTCGGTACCGGTCAGGAAGAACGCCCCGGCCGCGCCCCTGGCCTCGGCCGCGGACAGCCCCTGCGCCCGCATCCGGCCCATGACCGTGGACTCGTCCCCGGCCTCGTAGGCGGCCTGCGCGATGTCCCCGATCCGGTCGAGCACCCGCCTGGCGACGGCCACCTGCCGGTCCGACAGCCGCCGCGAGCGCAACGAGACCATCGAGACGACCCGCTCCCCGTCCGCGAACAGCTCCCTGGCCCGCGCCTCGGAGACCTCGCCCAGCCCGATCACCCGGCAGATCACCGCCCCGGCCATCAGCCGCATGGCGTCCACCAGGTCGACCGTCTCGCCCCGCTCCAGGCGCGCGGAGAGATCGTCGAGCGGCCCGCGGAGCACGTCGTCTACCAGCGCGGACACGTAGCCGGTGGTGAACAGCGGCATCAGTTTCCTGCGGAGCGCGAGATGGCCGGGTCCCTCCATGTTGAGCAGCACGGAGGGGCCGAGCACGGGTGTCCACAGGTCGCCGGGGGATCCGGGGCCGTCCTTGCGGAACCGCTCGTCCATCAGCACGGCCCGCGCGACGGCGGCGTCGTTGACCACGACACCCAGCCCGGGGACGCGCACCAC
Source organism: Streptosporangium sp. G12 (assembly GCF_052983175.1). Classification (NCBI taxonomy): domain Bacteria; kingdom Bacillati; phylum Actinomycetota; class Actinomycetes; order Streptosporangiales; family Streptosporangiaceae; genus Streptosporangium; species Streptosporangium sp. G12. The sequence continues at coordinate 74,457 of NZ_JBRIQO010000032.1, forward strand.
GGGCCCGAGCCGGGCCAGCAGCCGCATGAGCGGGTAGGCGAAGGGGTGGGCGGCCAGGTGGAGGCGGGTCTCGTGCCTCACCGGACGTCGATCACTTCGGGCCGGTAGTGGTGGTCGGCGTACCAGGCGAGGGTGCCCGCGAGACCGTAGGCCCGCAGCCTGCGCACGGAGCCGAAGACCACCACGTCGCGACGCGAGGCGTACGCGGGGGTGAGGGTACGCACCCGGTTGACCAGGGCGCGGTCCTCGTGGACCTCCTCGATCGCGGTCCTGGGGAAGCCGCCCGCGCGCTCGTAGAGGTCCGCGGTGATGGCCAGGGTGGCGCCGGGCATCATCACGTACGGGCCGCGGTAGCGCGGGTCCCTGTTGCCGGGCCGGAACCGGCCGAAGGTCGCCGCCACCTCCACCACGAACGGGATGAGGTGGCGCTCCCAGAACTTCAGCCGGAACTCGTCGGTCCGGGGCCGCAACTGCCCGCCGACCATCTCCAGCCCGTCGCCGAAGGCCCGCCGGATGTTGCGCACCCAGTCGGGGCGGGGCAGGCAGTCCGCGTCGGTCCTGGCCAGGTGGGTCGCCCCGTGCGCGATGGCGTGGCGCATGCCGGTGTCGGAGGCGGCGCCCGTGCCCTTCCTCGTCTCGACGACCACCCGGACGCCGTGCCGCCGTACGACCTCGGCGGTGCCGTCGGTGCTCGCGTTGTCCACCACGAGCAGCGTGAAGTCCCGGTCGTCCTGCTCGGCCAGCGCCCGCAGCGTCGCCTCGATGCCGGGGGCCTCGTTGTAGGCGGGGACGATCACCCAGAGGTCCATCACATCTCCGCCAGCATCACGCCGGTGCTGATCCCGCCGCCCAGCCCGAGCAGCGCCACCCGGTCACCCGGCCGCCAGCCGCCCAGCGCGAGCTGGAGCGGCAGCGTCGTCGAGGCGCAGTTGCCGTGCTCGGGCAGGCTGACCACGAGCCTGTCCTCGGGGATGTCGAGCACCTCGGCCAGGAAGCGCAGGTAGGGCATCGCCACCTGGTGCACCGCCACGATGGCGAAGTCGTCCCAGGTCAGGCCGGTGCGCTTGAGCGCGTTGAGGAAGATGTCCGGGCCGATCGCCTCGAAGGCCTCCTTCAGCCGGCGCCCGTCGCCGCGGAAGTAGGAGTACTCGGGGTCGCGGGGGTGCGCCGAACCGCCTCCGGGCAGGGTGCCGACCGCCCAGGCCGTGGAGTCGGCCGCGAAGTCGCGGTAGAAAATGCCACGTTCCATGTCGGCGGCGACCGTGACCGCGGCCCCGGTGTCCGACAGCGTGTAGCCCGCGAACGAGTCGACGAACTGCGCGCGGTCCCTGACCCGCCACCGGATCGCCCGCGACGGGATCTCACCCGAGCAGACCAGCACCTTGCGGTGCGCGCCGGTCAGGATCAGCGCCTCGGCGATCTGGATCCCGTTGAGCATGCTGTTGCAGGCGTTCTTGACGTCGAACACCGGGCACGAGAGTCCCAGCTTGGCCGCGACGATGTGCGCGGTGGCGGGCTCGACCATGTCCTGGGAGGCCGACGCGAAGACGAGCAGGTCGACGTCGGAGTGGTCGAGCTCACGGGCCGCCTCCGCGGCGAGGTCCGACGCCTGCTGGTCGTCGCGGGCCACGTGACGGCGCCGGATTCCCGTCAGCCGCTCGACGACGCCTCCGTGGGGCACGTAGCCCTCGATCCGCCGTTCGACGTCCGCGCTGGACACGGTCCGCTCCGGCAGATACGTCGCGACGCCCGTGATCCGGGCTTTCATTGATCTCCCTGAACAGCGTCAAGTCTCCCCATGCTCGCGCAATGTATCTAAAACACGGTGATTTGTCCTGATCGCGGGGAGGTGAAGCGGGCAAATGGGAGGGAGGAGAACACCAAAACGACGGAACTCACTCCGGTATGAGCCGGCCGTGAGGGGGTAGCAGGTGCCGCCATGAGCGACGTTCGAACGGGACCGGTGACCACGAAGGTCCCCGCGCGGTTGGACCGGTTGCCATGGTCACGGTGGCACTGGATGGTCGTCATCGGACTCGGCACCGTCTGGATCCTCGACGGTCTCGAAGTGACGATCGTCGGAAACCTCTCCGCCCAGCTGGCCAAGGAGGGCAGCGGCCTGGCGATCACCCAGGCCCAGGTCGCGGGTACCGCCGCCGCCCTCTACGTGGCCGGAGCGTGCCTGGGGGCGCTGTTCTTCGGCTGGCTCACCGACAGGTTCGGCCGCAAGAAGATGTTCATCATCACGATGGTCGTCTACCTGGTCGCCACCGCCGCGACGGCGTTCTCGTTCTCCGCCTGGTGGTTCTTCCTGTTCCGGTTCCTGACCGGGTTCGGCATCGGCGGCGAGTACGCCGCCATCAACTCGGCCATCGACGAGCTCATCCCGAGCCGGCACCGGGGCAGGATCGACATCATCATCAACGGCAGCTTCTGGCTCGGCGCCGCGGGCGGCGCGCTGCTGACGGTGCCGCTGCTCAACAACCTGCCGCTGAACATCGGCTGGCGCGTCGCGTTCGGCATGGGCGTGGTGCTCGGCCTGGCCATCCTGCTGGTGCGCAGGAACGTGCCGGAAAGTCCACGCTGGCTGTTCATCCACGGCCGTGACGAGGAGGCCGAGGGGCTGGTCGACGGGGTGGAGAAGCAGATCGAGCGGGAGAAGGGCGTCAAGCTCGACGAGCCCGAGCGGTCGATGACCATCCACCAGCGCAAGTCCATCGGGTTCGGCCGGATCGCGCACACCATGGTCGCCCGCTATCCCAAGCGCACCGTCCTCGGCCTGTCGCTCTTCATCGGCCAGGCGTTCCTCTACAACGCCGTCACCTTCGGGTACGCGCAGATCCTGTCGACCTTCTTCGGCATCGAGACCGAGACCGGCTACTACTTCGCCGTCATCGCGATCGGCAACTTCCTCGGTCCGCTCCTGCTCGGGCGGTTCTTCGACACGATCGGCCGCATCCCGATGATCTCCGGCACCTACATCCTGTCCGGGGTGCTCCTTTTCGGCACGGCCTGGCTGTTCAACCAGGAGGTGCTGACCGCGACCACGCTCACCGCCTGCTGGTGCGTCGTGCTCTTCTTCGCCTCCGCCGGGGCGAGCTCGGCCTACCTGACCGTCAGCGAGATCTTCCCGATGGAGACCCGGGCCATGGCGATCGCGTTCTTCTACGCGATCGGCACCTTCGTCGGCGGCGTGTCCGGGCCACTGATCTTCGCCGGCCTCGTCGAGAGCGGCAGGCCCGGTGACACCGCGCTGGCCTTCTGCATCGGCGCGACTCTCATGGTCGCCGCCGGGCTGGTGGAGCTCTTCCTCGGGGTCAAGGCCGAGGGCAGGGGCCTGGAGGACATCGCCGAGCCACTGAGCACCGCGGCCGACTGAGGACCGTCTCCGCCTGAGCACCGCGGTCGGCTGAGGATCGCGGCCGGCTGAGGATCGCGGTCGGCTGAGGATCGCGGCCGACCGAGGGACGCTGCTCTGTCGGGGGAGTTTGGCGGCTCTCTGTCGCGGCAGAGGGCCACATAAGATCATTTTTCGTGATCGACCGGATTGACCGTGATCGACCTCGCCGGGCTGAACACCGTCACCCGCACCGTGATTCTGCTGGAGGTATGCATGCGTGGTACAGCTCGTGCGTTCGCCATGACCACCGCGGCCCTCGCCCTCGGGCTGACCGCCTGTAGCGCGGGCGGGCCGGTCGACGGCCGGCCGGTCGCGCAGTCCGTCCCCAAGGCCGGTGAGGAGACCGGGAAACCCGGGAAGCCGGCCGGACCCGTCACCCTGAAGTACTGGACCTTCGCCCCGCCCGCGGCCGCGCTGAAGAGGGCGATCACCGCGTTCGAGCGGGCGAACCCCGGCATCGAGGTCGAGCTGCGCACCTTCGACGAGGCCGACTACCGCAAGCGGCTGCCCAAGGCGCTCGACGGTGACGAGGCACTCGACGTCGTCGGCGTCCAGGTCCCGACGATGACCCGCGCGATCGCCGACCGGCTTCGCCCGGTCGACGACTGGAAGGACAAGGTCTCCGGCGGCTGGGTCGAGGAGCTCGACGAGAGCGCGGTGGAGCAGACGAGGAAGGCCGCCAAGAACGGCGAGCTCTACTCCGTCCCGATGGGGTCCAGCGGCGGCGCGGTCATGTACTACAACGCCAACCTCCTGTTCGAGCTCGGGGAGTCCTTCCCCGAGACGGCCGCCGATCTGGAGTCCATCGTCATGCGGGTCAAGAAGGAGATCCCCGGCCTCCGGCCGGTCGTCTTCTCCGGGGAGCCGCGCCGGCAGGAGGAACTGCTGTTCACCATCGCGGGCCAGACCCAGCCGACCCTCTCCGACGACCTGCTGGCCGGTGACAAGCCGTGGAACGGCCCCGAGACGGTCTCGGCCCTGACGGCCTACAGATCGTTGTTCGACCGGGGCGTGCTGGCGAGGTCGGCGCTGACCCTCGAGGGCGACCGCCCGGCCGAGCTCTTCCGCGCCGGCAAGGCCCTGTTCCTGGTGGACGGCTCGGACCGGAGCCCCATGCTGTCCGCGTCCTACCGCGAGACCACGAAGGCCTCCGTCAAGAAGGTCGGCGCGGGTCCCTTCCCGACCATCCTGCCCGGTGCCGAGCCCGCCGTCCGCAGCACGGTCGAAGTGGGCCTGGCCGTCCCCAGGAGTTCCAAGCACGTGGCCGAGGCGGCCACGCTGATCGAGTTCCTGACCGCGGGCGAGGGCGTCTCCGGCTGGGCCGGAGACCTGACGATGGTCCCCTCCCGCGAGGACTTCCGGATGAACTCGTCCGCCTTCGCCACCCCGGAGGGCAAGGACGGCTACGCCGCGATCCAGGACCTCATCAGGGACGGCGGTTCCCTGAACGTCCCCGACGAGGTCTTCCTGGAGCGCGCCGAGGGTGATGTCATCCTCGATGTCGCCCATGGCCGGACCACCGCGAAGAAGGCGGCCGACCGCCTGCAGAAGGAGTGGGCCCGCGGCCAGTGACGGTTTCCCGGTACGGCCGGCGACGGCCTCTCTTCCGTGGCTCTCCCGCAGTGGCCGGATCAGGCGTCCACGAGCCGGAAGGTGCGGCGGTAGGCCATCGGTGAGACACCGATGGCCACCTGCAGGTGCTGGCGGAGCGAGGCGGCGGTGCCGAACCCCGAGCGCAGGGCGACGCCGTCCACCGGCAGGTCGCTGGTCTCCAGGAGCCGCCGGGCCAGCTCGATCCGCTGCAGGATGAGCCACTGCCCCGGGCTGAGGCCCATCTCGTCGCGGAAACGCCGGGTGAAGGTACGGCGGCTCATCCGGGCGTGGGCGGCGAGCTCGCTGAGGGGGAGCGGCTCGTGCAGCCGCTCCAGCGCCCAGGCCCTGGTCGCCGCGGTCGTCGCGGCGGTCGGGGCGGGAAGCGGGTGCTCGATGAACTGGGCCTGGCCGCCGTCGCGCCACGGAGGGACGACGCATCGCCTGGCCACGCGGTTGGCCACCTCGGTGCCGTGGTCACGCCGGACGATGTGCAGGCAGAGATCGATTCCCGCGGCCACCCCGGCCGAGGTGAGCACGTCCCCGTCGTCCACGAACAGCACGCTCGGGTTCACCTTGACCTTGGGGAACAGCTTCTGGAAGTGGTCGGCGCTGCTCCAGTGGGTGGTCGCGGGACGACCGTCGAGCAGCCCGGCCGCCGCGAGCACGTAGGCGGCGGTGCAGATCGAGACCAGGCGGGTGCCCGGCCGGATACGCGCGATCGCCGCGGCCAGGGGCTCGGGGAGCCGTCCCTCGCCGGAGGTCGTGCCGAGGGCGTGGGTGGCCGGGATCACCACGGTGTCCGCGCCCTCCAGGGCCTCCGCCCCGTGCTCCACCGCGATCGAGAAGTCGGCGTCGGTGCGTACGGGGGCGCCGTCGACGGTGCAGGTGAGCACCTCGTAGAGCGGTCTGCCGTCCGGGCCCTCGGCGCCGCCGAAGATGCGCGGCGGGATGCCCAGCTCGAAGGGGATCACACCGTCCAGGGCGAGCGTGACGATCCTGTGCATGGCCCGATTCTTACACATGAAAGATAAAGGCCATCTTCGTCAGGACCGCCTTCCGCGGGTCGTCGCGGTGTGTCCGCCCCCGCCGTGCGGCGGGCTCAGGAGTGGGTCGCGGTCGACAGCGGCAGGCGGAGGACGAGCCGGGCGCCGCGGCCGGTGGTGCTGTCGGCGGCGTAGAGCCGGCCGTAGTGCGCCACGGCGATGTCCCTGGCGATGGGCAGGCCCAGGCCGGTTCCCCCGGCGTCGCGGCTGCGCGCCGGGTCCAGGCGGGTGAACCGCTGGAAGACCCGCTCCCGCTCTTCCGCAGGGATGCCGAGCCCGTCGTCGGTGACCTCCAGAACGGCCTCGCCCCGCTCGCTCCGGACCCGGACCCGCACCTCGCTCACCGCGTGCCGGTCGGCGTTGGCCAGCAGGTTGGTCAGCAGCCGGCCCAGCTGGAGCCTGCTGCCCCACACCATGACGCCGGGGTCGCGCTCCAGCAGCAGCTCGTGCCGGGACGAATGGCGCTTCACCTCGCAGGTGACCAGCTCGGCGAGGTCGACCGGCTCCGGCGGGCCTGGTACGCCGGCGTTGAGGCGGGCGAGCAGCAGCAGGTCCTCGATGATGGCCTGGAGCCGTTCCACGTCCGCCAGCGTGGAGCGCATCGTCTCCACCGGGTTCTCCGCCTCGGGATCGGAGATCGCCAGTTCGAGTTTGGTGCGCAGCCCGGTCAGGGGGGTGCGAAGTTCGTGGGAGGCGTCGGAGGCGAAGCGGCGCTGGTTCTCCACGGCCCGCTCCAGCCTTTCGAGGGTCGCGTTGATGGTCTCGGTGAGCTGCGCCATCTCGTCCCCGGAGGCGGGAACGGGCATCCGGCGGCTGAGGTCGGAGGCGGTGATCTCGGCCATCTCGGCACGGATCCGTCCCACCGGCGCGAGCGTACGGCCGGCGAGATGCCAGGCGCCCCAGCCGAGAAGCGCGAGAAGCCCCAGGGAGAAGAGTGCCAGCGCGATCTCAAGGGAGTTGGTGCGGAGGACCGGGGGCTCCGGTGCCGCCGCGTAGACCATGACGTCGCCGTAGACGGTGTGGGCCATCCGGAGACCCACGGTGATGTAGCACTCCCGTTTCACCGCCGAGGAGCCCACGCACGACGTCCCGTCCACGCGGATGTCGCCGCCGACCGGGCGCATCCGGCTGATCGGGGGCGAGCCGAGCATGGCGGGACTGGCGGCGACCACCCGGCCGTCGTTCGCGACGACCTGGATGCGGTCGATGCGGTTGATCGGGAGGACGACGGTGTTCGGGCGTCCCCTCTGGATGTCCAGGCCCGTCTTCCTGGCCGCCACGGCCGTCGCGCCGACGAGGTCGGCCACCAGCCTGTTCTGCGCGATCTGCCACGTCGCGAACGCGCCCGTTCCCAGGGCCAGGGCGAACACGACGATCGCTATGAGGGTCACCCGACCCCGGATCGAACGCGGACGTCGCAATACGTATACCCCCCAAAAAAGCGGCTTTCCTTCCCTAAAGACGTTTTTAACCATTTATAGGTGGCAAGTATTAATCCCGAAGCAAAACGCGGCCAAGTTCTCATGCCCGTTCGGCGGCGAAGGCAATGGTTTCCACGAGCCCGGGGCCGGGAAGGTACCGTCGCGGCCTCCGGCCCCGCGGCAGGCCGCCCGTTCCTCCGCTGGTCGCCGCGAAGTCTCCCGGCAGGACGATCAGGCGCCGGCGCACGAGTCGTGGGTCGCGTCGAATCCCTTCAGGCTCTCGTTGTCGTCGCGGGGAAGCGGCTTCAGACCTTTCCAGTCGTCGCCGATCGTCAGGACGAGCCTGCCCGTGGTCGCCCGGCGGACGGGCAGCGGCCTGGCGGCGAGCAGGTCGCGGCTGAGGGTGGGCGCCTTGGCGGCGCCGTTCGGCGAGTAGGCGATCGTGGTCGTCGGGTACGGCTTGCGCGACGCGTCGCCGATCCTGGCGACGTGGTAGCCGCGCTCCTCCAGCTGGACGGCCACCAGGGTGGCCAGGCCGGACCGCAGGGTCCCGTTGCGCACCTCGACCTGGATCTTCGACCGGGGCACCCTGCTCTGGCCGCCCTTGACCCCGGAGCCGCTGATCGCCCGGTCCGTCGCGACGATCTTGAACAGCCTGCCGCTCTGCGGCTGGACCCACTCCACCCGGCCGGGGTGGACCAGCGAGTAGCGCCACGGGGTGGTGATGAAGTGGATCTGCCCCGCGGCGAGTCCCTGCGCGCTGGTCGCCAGGTCCCGCATGACGCCCGGAGTGAGGCCGGGATCGGTGGTGACCGACTTCGTCGCCGCGTCGAGGAAGCCGAAGAGCCGGGTGGGGTCGGTGAGCGTCTCGCCGCTCATGACCTTCTTGACCATGGAGGCGATGAACATCTGCTGGCGCTGGATGCGCCCGATGTCCGATCCGTCGCCCAGGCTGTAGCGGGCCCGGACGTAGCCCAGGGCCTGCTCGCCCCCGAGGTTCTGGCGCCCGGCGGCCAGGTGGAGCAGGGCCTTCTTGTCGTTGATCGCCTCCGGTACGCAGACCTCCACGCCGCCGACCGCGTCGACCATGCCCTTGAAGCCGGTGAAGTCGACCTTCACGAAGTGGTCGATGTGGATGCCGGTGAGCGACTCGACGGTCTTCCAGGTGCAGGTGATGCCGCCGGAGTTGAACGACTCGTTGATCATGCCCACGTGCGGTCGCTGCCCGGGCAGCCCCTGCTTGGCCCGGCAGGCGGGAAGCTGGACCATCGAGTCGCGCGGGAAGCTGACGACCATCGCGTTGTCCCGCTTCGGCGAGATGTGCGCGAGCATGATCGTGTCGGTCCGCTCGCCCGCCACCCGGCCGTACCGCGCGTTCTTGCCGCCCCGCTGGTCCGAGCCGACGACCAGGACGTTCATCGCCTTGCCCGCCGCCTTGACCGGGCGCCGCCCGAGGTCCTCCGCCGAGACCTCGACGTGCTTGACGTTGCCGCTCAGCTTGACGTACGCGCCGGCCACCGTCCCCGCGGCCACGAGCACCACGGCGGTGACGGCGGCCACCAGCCACCACAACCACCTGCGGCCCGGCCGCCACGAGCGCCGGGCGGGCGGTGCCGGCGGCTCGGGGGGCGGTTCGGGGAACGCGTCGATCAACCCGCTGCTCACGTGACTCCCGGGGGGGAAAGCGGCCACGGCGTGCGCCCGTGACCGAGGAGCCGTATTCCGGCCGTCGCAGAGTTTACTAACCTCCCGGTACGGCTGGTCCGGGGCGGGTCTGCCCTGCGTGAGGGTACATACACCTGTCCTGTGTGGAGGTACGCATCCCTGTTACGATCCGCCGGTGATTATCCGTCACGGGTATCTCGGCGACGTACCGGCCGTTCTGGCGATGTTCGACGGCGCGGTGGCGTGGCTGTCCTCCCTGGGCCGCACCGGCCAGTGGGGCAGCGAACCGTTCTCCCTCAACGCGGCCCGCGTCGAGGGGATCACCGCGTGGGCGATGTCCGGCGGGATGCGCATCGCCGAACTCGACGGCCGGCCCGCGGGCTGCCTGGTGGTGGGGACCGCGATGCCCTACGTCCCTCCCGCCTCCGAGCCGGAACTGTACGTCCAGGGGCTGGTCGTCGACCGGAGGCACCACGGCCGGGGGGTCGGGGCCGTCCTGCTGGAGCGCGCCCGCGCGGAGGCCGCCTGGCTGGGGGTCGCGCTGGTGCGGGTCGACTGCTACGCCGGCGACGACGGCCGGCTGGTGGCGTACTACGAGAGCCGGGGCTTCACCAGGACCGAGAGTTTCAAGGTCGGAGACTGGCCGGGCCAGATCCTGGAGGCGAGGCTTCCCGCCGCCACGGGCTGAACGATCCGCGCCGGGCGGCCCGTGCTACGCGGCCCGTGCCGAGCGGTGCCGTGCCGCGTGGCCCGTGTCGAGCGGGTCGTGCCGGGAGCGGTCACGCGGCGGGGCGTCACGTGTCGATTCACCGGGGCACGTCACGCGCGCGAAATCTTGGTACGAGAGTATTGCCGGAGATTTGCCGCTGTTTGGGGGATTTGTGGTTGGCGCTCTCGATCACCGCTATCGCGGTGAGCACCCGGTCCGCACGCTCGCCTACCTTTTCCGGGAGGACCGTCTCAGGCTGTTCGCGGGGATGCTCGCCTTCCTGGTCAAGCACAGCCCGACCTGGCTGTTGCCGCTGATCACCGCCAACGTCGTCGACATCGTGGTCACCCGCGCCCCGATCGCCCACCTGTGGGTCAACGCGGGTGTGCTGCTCGCCCTGCTGCTCCTCAACTACCCCCTCCACCTGCTCTACGTCCGCTGCACGCACGGCGCCATCCGCCGGATGGGGACGAACCTGCGTTCCGCGCTCTGCCGCCGCATGCAGCAGCTCTCCATCGGCTACCACGCGCGGGTCAGCGCCGCCGTACTCCAGACCAAGGTCATCCGGGACGTCGAGAGCGTGGAGCAGACCAGCCAGCAGGCGGCCGACATGGGACTGTCCGCGCTCACCATGCTGGCCGGAGGTCTGGTGGTGATCGCCGTGCAGGTATCCGCCGCGATCCCCGTCTTCCTGGTGGTCGTACCCGCCGCGGCCCTGCTCGTGATGCACATGCGCACCCGGCTGCGCGACGACAACGAGAGCTTCCGCCGCGAGGTCGAGCAGCTGTCCAGCCGGGTCAGCGAGATGACCACGCTCATCCCGATCACCCGCGCGCACGGCCTGGAGCAGGACGCCCTGCACCGCGTCGACGGCACGCTGACCAAGGTCCTGCGCAAGGGTCTCCGGCTCGACCTGCTCAACGGCAGCTTCGGCTCGCTGGCCTGGATCCTGCTCAACGCGCTCGGCGTCGCCTTCCTCACCGGTTCCGCGCTCGTCGCCTACTACCAGGTCATCCCCATCACCGCGGGCGACGTGGTCATGCTCACGAGTTTCTTCGCCACCCTCACCGCCGCCGTCACCTCCCTGCTCACCCTCACTCCGATGATCAGCAAGGGGCTGGCGTCCGTACGGTCCATCGGGGAGGTGCTCCAGGCGCCGGACCTGGAGCACAACGCGGGCAAGGAGGAGGTCGCCTCCGTCCGCGGCGAGATCGCGTTCCGCGACGTCGGGTTCTCCTACGGCGAGGAGGCCGCGATCACCGGGTTCGACCTCACGGTGACCCCCGGCGAGACGATCGCGCTGGTCGGCCCCTCGGGAGCCGGTAAGTCGACCGTGCTCAACCTCGTCATCGGTTTCCTTCGGCCCACCTCCGGCCGGATCCTGCTGGACGGGCGCGACATGGAGACGCTGGACCTGCGGACCTACCGCAGGTTCCTGTCCGTCGTGCCGCAGGAGTCGATCCTGTTCGAGGGCAGCATCAGGGAGAACGTCACCTACGGCATGGCCGACGTCTCCGAGGAGCGGGTACGGCGGGCGCTCAGGGACGCCAACGCGCTGGAGTTCATCGACCGGCTCCCCGACGGCCTCGACACGGTCGTCGGGGAGCGGGGCGCCCGGCTGTCGGGCGGGCAGCGCCAGCGCCTGGCCATCGCCCGCGCCCTGATCCGCGACCCGCGCGTGCTGATCCTGGACGAGGCCACCTCCGCCCTGGACACCCGCTCCGAGGCGCTCATCCAGGAGGCGCTGACCCGCCTGGTCGCCGGGCGTACGGTCCTCGTCGTCGCCCACAGGCTGTCGACCATCCGAGGCGCCGACCGCATCGTGGTCATGCGCGACGGCGGGATCGAGGAGGTGGGCACCCACGAGGAGCTGATGCGGCTGCGCGGCGCCTACGCCGGACTGCAGGGCGCCCAGCTCGCCTGAAGGAGGTCCCAGGCCGGGTTCCCAGGCTGATTTCTCCGACCGAGGAAGCCTCGGAAGCCGGAGACGCGAGGAGGGTGCGGGACCCGTTCCCACGGATCCCGCACCCTCCTGTCCTGCCGGGTGGACTCAGCCCGCGGTGCCCGTCGAGGCCGGGTAGATGCGGAGCCAGTCGACCTCCATCCACGCCTCTCCCGAGCTGCCCTGGCCGGGGAACCAGTCCAGCTGCAGGCAGACCGACATCGAGCTGCGGGTGGCGTTGCCGGAGCGGAACCACTCCTGCCCGTCGATGTAGCCGACGACGCTGTCGGGGGTGACCTCCACGGCGTAGGTGTGCCAGGTGGTCATGTCGATGTTGGCGTGGGCCTGCTCCTGCCCCTGAGGGGTGTGCAGGAAGAAGTTCGGCCGCTGCCTCTGCGGATCGTCGATGACCTCGAGGAAGTCGATCTCCTCACCGGTGGAGCTCCGCACGTTGCCGCCGCCCTCCTTCGGCCACAGCAGGGCGACGGGGTGGTACGACCCGGCGCCCGGGTACAGGCGGATACGCGTCTCCCAGCGCCCGTAGGCCTGGTCGTGACGGGCGGCCAGACCGGCCGTGGTCCCGTCCTCGCGGCCGTACAGGTAGAGCGCCCCGTTGCCGAGGTAGAGCTGCTGCGGGGAGCGGCGGCCGTTGCCGGCGTGCCCGGCCGAGTCGTAGAACACCCAGTCGGACTCGTCGAGGTAGTCGTCGAACTCCGCGCACCAGGACGGTGCGCCCCAGTTGAGGGCTTGCGCGGCGCTGGCCTCGCCGGTGGCGGCGGGGGCGCAGGGTGCCGCCGAGACCACCTCTCCCTGGGCCGCGCTGAGAGTGCTCACCGTCAGCGCGGCCACCATGCTGAGTACGGCCACCCGCACGTGGGATCTGGTGATCATGATTACTCCTCCCAGGATCTGGCGCAGAGTGTGGAGGGGCTGAAGCTCCAGCAGCCGGTGCTCGTCGGGCTGGGGATCGACGACGCGGTCGGGCTCGGCAGCGGCTGGGCGGGTGAGGCCGGCGGCCCGAACACCCAGCGCGGTGCGCCCGCCGGCTCCTGGTTCGCGATCAGCAGGACGGGGGATTCCGAGGTACGGCCCCGCCAGGGCGCGAGGCTCCAGCACGAGGCGATGTCCTCCGGCTTACAGAAGTCGGAGGTGGAGCGCTTGAGCGGGGGCAGGGGCAGGACGGTGGGGATCGAGGGCGCCGGGGACGGGGCGGCCATCGGGGATCGGGTGCTCTGGACCGGTTCGGTCAGGAGGGAGGGCTCGTAGGCGCCGGTCCGCGTGGGCGCGGGCCGTGGCGCGTTGGTCGCCCAGCTCGGCGGACCGGTGCGCGGCGGGGCGGTGAGGCTGGAGGTCGGGCTCGCCGGGGGCTTCGGCGTCCCCTTCTGAGGGGTGGTGGGCCTCTGGGACGTCGACCGGGTGGGCTTGGGCGCGGCGGTGGTGGTCGGCGCCGGCTTGGTCGCCGTCGCCGTCGCGCGGGGGGCCGGGGGCCTGGGACCCGGGTGCGTGGGCGCCGGGTTCGGCGCGGGCTTGGTGGCCCTGTCGGAGGGTTCGGGGCCGGGGGGTTTGGGCGTCGCCTTCGGCGGTTGCGGCCTCCCGGTCGCCGTGGACGAGGCGGTGGCGCTGGCCGACGGCGCCGGGGTGTTCGGGGCGGAGGTCGCCGACGGCTTCGTGTTACCGGGCGGCGCCGGGGCGGGCGCCGTGTTCTCGGGCGGTGCCTGGGTGGCCTTCCTGGTCTCCGGGGGCGCGTTCGTGGGCGCCGTGTTCTTCCGGGGTGCCTCGGTGGCCCTCCTGGTCTCCGGAGGCGCTTCGGCGGTGGGCTCGGTGTTCCTCGGGGCCGCGGGTGGGGCCTGGGTGGACCTGGTGTTCACGGGCGGTTCCTCGGTGGGGCGTGCCCTCCTCGACGGCGGGTTCGTCGGCACCGCGTTCCTGGTCCGCACGTTCTCCCGCGAAGGCGCGGAGAACTGTTCGGCGGGAACGTTCTCCTCCGTGCGGGGGGCGGTGGTTCGCTGGCCGGGACGGCTACGGGACGCGGGAGGGGAACTGCGGGTCTCGGGAGGTGACGCGTTCTCCGCGGGCGGGCTCCGGTCGGGGCCGGAGGGGGAGCCGCCCTCCGCGGGCGGGTTCCCGTCCGGCGTCGAGCCGGAGTCGTGGTTCGAGGGAGGCCTCTCGTCCGGCCCGGAGGTGTTCCCGGTCTCGGGGACGGTGGTCTCCGGAGGGGACTCCTCTCGTGCGGGGGGCGGGGCGGCGGGGGGAGCGGGGGGGACGGCGAACTCCTGCGACGGTGAGCCCGAACTCACGCCGGGATCCGCCAGGGCGGCCCACGGCTGGGCGATGACCGCGCTTGTCGTCGCGGATACCGCGGCCAGCAGAAGGCCGGAGAGTAAGGTGACACGCCGGGACGAGCTGCGTGGGGGCATTGATCGCTCTTCCTGGATCTATGGGGTGGGCTCTGGGCCGGAGATGGGTTTCCAGCCCGCGGCGGTGAATTCCGGGGTGCCCGGGAGGGCGACCTGCGGCACGGAGGTGGCGAGGGGGTCGGGGACGTTGACCCAGTCCCCCTGGTTCGCACCGCGCATGCCGGGCTGCCAGACCATGAGCAGGCTCATGGCGTACGGGCTCGCATAGGTGGGATCGGTGTCGCCGACGCCCTTGGTCGCGGTCACCTGGACCAGGACCGAGACCAGCACCTGATCCTGGGCGCGGGCTTTCCACTGGACGCCGATCGTCCGCGTCCGCATGGCGGCGCCGTCGGGGAGTGCCCCGTCCTTGGGAAGGCCGAGGATCTCCCGCCATCCCGCGACGGCCTCGCGGGCGCCGGCCCGTGCCGCGTCGTGCTGCTCGGGCCGCGCGTACAGCACCGCGGCCTGCTCGGCCTGCTCGGCGTCCAGGGTCCACGCCGCCTCCAGCGCCGCGGCGGCGGCCGAGGCCGCGCCCAGCTCGGTGCGGGGGAACCCGACGGGGTAACCGGCCGCGCCCTCGTAGCCGGAGGGCGGGGCGAGGAGAACGGTGTCCCCGACGGCCTTCGGCGCGGAGACGTTCACGGGGGTGGAGTCGGTTCGAAGGAGCTGCCATGCCCCGGCCGCCAGCAGGATCGTCCCCACGATCGAGACGACCACGATGAGCATCCGCCGCCGGGCGCTCGGCGGCGGGCCCAGATCCCAGTTCAACGTGGGATCGTCGGCGACCGGCCGCACTAGTGGCTCCGGTCGGGACGCTGCCCGAAGGTCTGCCCGGCCGCCGCGGCCAGGCGGAGATACGCGCCCCGCGTCGTGGGCCGCAGGCGGACCAGGTCCACCTCGGCGCCCTCCTTGAGGTGCGGGTCGTAGGGAATGCGGATCACCGCGCGGCAGCGGGAGGTGAAGTGGCGCTCCAGCAGGCCCAGGTCCACGTCGGACTTGGGTTCCACGGCGTTCAGCACGACGATGGCGTTCTTGACGAGGTCGGCGTGGCCGTGGGCGGTCAGCCAGTCCAGCGTCGCGGCGGCCGAACTCGCCCCGTCCACCGCGACCAGGCTGACCAGCACGATCTGGTCGGCCAGTTCGAGCGTCGCGCCCATGGCCCCGTGGAGCAGGCCGGTCCCGCAGTCGGTGATGCAGATGGAGTAGTAGCGCTCGATGAGCCCGGCGACCGTGCGGTAGTCCTCGGCGTTGAACGCCTCGCTCACGGCCGGGTCGGTGTCGGAGGCGAGGACCTCCAGCCGGGCCGGCGACTGGGAGGTGAAGGCGCGGGCGTCGGCGTAGCGCAGGATGTGGGGGGCCTCGGCCAGCATGGTGCGGATGGTCGCGGCCGTCTCGGACTTCACCTTGATGCCGAGGGTCCCGCGGTCGGGGTTGGCGTCGATCGCGATCACCCGGTCGCCGCGCAGGGAGGCGAGCGTGTTGCCGAGGGCGACGGTCGTCGTGGTCTTGCCGACCCCGCCCTTGAGGCTCATGACCGCGATCCGGTGGTGACCGCTCGCGACAGGGGTCTGCGCCTGCGCCATCAGCGTGCGCCGTTCCAGTTCCGCCGCCGACTCCGCGGGGATGATGCGCTTGCCGGAGAGCTGCCAGACCAGACGGCGCCATCCTCCGGCGGGCTCGGGGCGGCGGTTGGTGAGCAGGTGCTCCGCGGTGAGCGGGACCGTTTCGTGGAACTGCTCGGGCGGGGTGGGCGGCGATGTCTGGATGTGGGGAGAGGTATCCGTCATTGCCCTGGTCCTTTCTCGAAAAGCGATCTTGGGGGGATGGAAGGTCAGCAGGTCCGCCAGCGCACCGTCGTGCTGACCGAGTCGTCGAGGCCGTGAACGGTCATCGGGGCGGTGACCGAGGCGGGGGCGCCGCACCAGTTGCGGACCCGGTGGGCGCGCAGGTTGATCACCTGCGTGACCCCTTCCCGCAGCGTGCCGCTGGAAGGGGTCACCGCCAGGCCGGGAGCCGATATCCGCCATTTCAGCGGCTCTCCCGAGATGGTGAGGACCATGCTTCCCAGGCCGAACTCGTCCAGCGTCACCACGGGCGGGACCCGCAGGCGCGAGGCGAGCCCGTCCTGCCGCGCCGGCGCGCCGGCCGTGGGAGGCGGAGACCGGGTGGCCTGGCTGGTGGACGCCTGCAGCGAGCTCGCGGGCTCCTCGGACTCGATCGCGGGGCCGAGCAGGTTCATCCCGGTCAGGGTGCCCGCCGCGCCCGCCACGACGATGATGACGAGCTTGATCGTGGTGTTCCTGATCCGGGCGCCCGCCCAGCTGAGCGCCTCCAGCACGCGGATCCCCATCTCGATCCGCTCCTCGTCGGGGCGGTCGTCGGGTTCGGTGTGGAAGCGCAGCGCGGGAACCTGGGCGTCGTCGCGCAGCCCGGTCTCGCGGTTGCGCACCCCGATCTCGCGTGTCGCGGCGTCGCGTACGCCGGTCTCGCGTACACCGGTCTCGCGTCTCGCGATCTCGCGTGTCGCGGTGTCGCGCATCTCGACGGAGGCCTGCCCGGCGATGACGACGGGTTCGGGCTTGACGACGGGTTCGGGAGCGGGCGGCGCCTGCCTGGGGATGGTGCCGGTGAGCTCCTCGCTCTGGGCGAGGACCTCGCGCGCCCACGCCTGGGTGAGCAGGGCGTCGTAGAGCGGGGTGTCGTGCCCGGGTACGGGTGGCGCGGACGGCGGGCGGGCCGGCCGGGTCCTGCGAGGCGGCAGGGCGGGCAGCGGGGGCAGTCCCGAGGGGTTGGCGGGATCGGAGGAGCCCGTCGCGGGCCCGTCTCCCGGTGCCGTGACCGGTGACGCCGCACCCGGCGCCGTACTCGACGGCGTCGCGGCCGGTGGCTTCGCGGACGGCTTCGAGGCCACCGGCGGGTAGGGAGGCATGCGGACCCTGGGCGTGGGCGTGGACGCCGCCGCGGCCGACGGTGGCGGGGAGGCGGGCGAGGCGGGCGAGGCGGGAGACCGGTGCCCGGGTGGGGCGATGGACCGGTGCCCGGGTGGGGCGGGGGTCCGGCCCCCCGGCGGGGGCGCGGGAAGGACCGGGGACCGCCCCCCGCCCGGAGGAGCGGACAGGAGAGGAGACCCGTCCCGGGCCGGACGCGCGGGCGGGATCACCTCGGGGGCCGCCTCGGGGGCCGCCTCGGGGGCCGCCTCCGCGGACGCCTCGGCGGAGACCTCGGGAGGCAGCGCGTCCGTGAGCCGCTGCCGCTCCTCCGCGGAGAGCGGCGCGACCGGGGGATGGGAGATCATCTGCGGCACCGTGTAGCGGATGTTGATCGGCCGCGTGCACACGGAACACCTGATCATGTGGGAGAGCAGGCGCGCCTGGGCGCTCTCCGGGTCGGCGGGAGGGGACGCCGCCCGCCCGCCCGCCGGGCCCTCGGGGAGACCGGCGGGGAAGACGCCGGGAAAGACGGTCTCCACCAGCGGGGCGAGCTCCGGGCAGGTACGCCGCCCGTGGGCGAGCGCGTCCAGCCCGCTCACCAGGGTCTCGATCAGGTCCTGGGTGCGGGTGGCGAGCCTGCCGACCTCGTCGACGGGCATCGCCAGCACATGGGAGAGGTCCTCCATGCCGAGCGCGTGGCGGTACGTCAGCCTGAGCGTCTCCGTGCCCAGGGGGTCGACGATCGTCCACACCCGCTCGATCAGCGAGGCGTCGGGCATGCCGGGCCCCGAACCCGGCACGTACCGCTCCCGGTACCCCGGAGAGGTGCGGCAGTCACGTCGCAGTGCGGCCAGCAGCCGCCCCCGGGCCGTGACGTCCCCGGGAGCGGCCTCGACCCGGCCGGCCGCCAGCGCGGCGACGACCGCCGCGCGCGCCCGGCCGGATTCGAGGTGGGAGGCGGCGTAGTCCATCAGGTGCGCGCCGTGCTCGCGCACCCAGGCCGCCCCCTGGCCGGGGCCGGGCGTGAGACGCCCGGTTCCGGTGGGTGTGCTCATCGGCCGTCGTACTCGACCGGGTCCGGCTCGACCTGGCCTTGGTCGGGCCGGCCCTGGTCGGACTGGGAGGGCGCGGTGTTCTCGCCCGGCCACTGCTCGGGGACGTCGTCTCCGCCGTCTCCGGGGTCTCTGGGGGCCACGGCGTCCTCGGGTCCCGGCTGGGCGGGGTCCAGCCCGCCCGTGTCCGGCTGCCAGGGCTCCTCCTCGCCGGGGACGCCCTGCCGCTGGTCGGGCCGTCCCTGGTCGGGCTGCGGGACGACGCTCTCGCTGGGGATCGGGCTGGGAAGCGGGACGGGCGGGGCATCGGTCACCACGAGCTCCAGGTTCCGCTGGGGCAGCCCGGTGAACTTGGTCCAGTTGCTGATCTGACCGGGTGCGGGCTCCGCGTAGAGCCAGCGGATGAAGGCGGGCCACAGGCACGAGTCGCGGGGGATCATCGCCTGGGCGCCCGGGGACGGGCTCGGGCCCTGGGACGCGCTGAGCGCCTGGATCTCCTCGGTGGTGTAGTTGCGGCACGGCGGGGTGCCGGGCGGGGCGATGTTGAGGTCCCACACGCCGTTCTCGTCCGTGTAGCGCATGCCCCTGTCCAGCCCGAGGGCCTCGTAGGCGCGCCGCAGGAGCTCGGGGTTCTCGAAGACCGGCAGCGAGACGCCGCCGTCCGGGCCGCCGCCGGGAAGCCGCGGGTCGGCCGGCATGAGCACGGTCCCGTCGGGACCCTGCGACGCGTTCTCACCGGGGCCGACGGACGGCTGCGGCTGGACGGGCCGGGACGGCCCGGCCGAGGGAAGTCTCCGCGACGGGCTGGGCGCCTGCGAGCGCTTCTGGCCACCGGGCGGCTGGGCCGGACCCTGGCCGCCGCGCGCGGTCGGTGCCACCGAGGCCGGCGGCGCCGAGGGCGCGTCGCCGGTCGGCCTGATCTCGGGAGGCGCCGTGGGGAGGATGATCTCGCCCGAGGGCACGAGCGGCCGGCCGGGGCCCGACCGGATCGCCGGCTTCAGGGTGCCCGTCGGCCGGGGGTTCCTGGCGTCGTCCCCGGGCTGCGGGGGCCTGACGTCACCGGTGGGCTGGGGCTGCTGCCTGTTCCCGCCGGTGGGCTGGGGCTGCGTGGGCTTGAGACCGCCGGTGGGCCGGGGCTGCTGCTGCCTGTCGCCGTTGGTCGCCGGAGGCTGCTGCCTGTCGCCGTTGGTGGCCGGGGGCTGCGACCGCCCGTTCCCCCCGTTGGGCTGCGACGGCCGCGACGGGCCCGAGGACCTCGTCCCGCCGGACTCGGGAGCCGGCTTGGGCGGCGGGACGAGCTCGATCTTCTTCTCCACGGGGCGCTGGATGACGCTGCCGCTCTCGTTCTCGCTCTCCGAGATGTTGCCGCTGATCTTCTTCGTCGGGGTCGGAGGCGGTGGAGGGGGAGGCTGGACGGGCTGGTTGTTCGCCGGCGGGGGCTGAGCGGGGGGTTGCACCGGCCCGGGGTTGGGAGCGGGCTGCACCGGTGCCGGATCGGGCTTGGGCGGCGGGTCGGCCTTCTTGGGCGTCGAGGGTTTCGTCGGCGCGGTCGTCTTGGGAGCCGAAGGCGGGGTCGGCGTGCTCTTGGGGTTTCCCGGCCGCTGAAGGGGCGCCACCGCGGCGGCTGCCACGCCCAGGACGGGGAGGGCGACACAGCCCTCCGCGGAGCCCCCGAGCGCGTGCCCGTCGGTGGTGGCGGTCAGGCAGACCCGCTGGTCCCCGGCGGCGGCGGCCCGCCTGGCACCGTCCGCGATCGTGCTGCCCGCGTCGGCGCCGGAGAGCGGGAGCGGCTGGTCGCCGCCGGGTGCCGCGCTCGACGTCCAGGCTCCCGCCTGGTCGTCGAGGAGGTACGTGCCCGCGGCCAGCCGCATCACCTGCCCTTCGCCGGGATCGGGGCGCATGGCGATGACGGTTCCCAGCCCGGCGCCGGCGCCGAAGACACCGATCGCGACACTCGCAGTGATCACCGTCGCGCGCGATGGCTTACGTGAGGGTGTCATTAGAATGTTCCTTTTCTTCCGGTGAAAACGTCAGTCGCCGTGGCTCTCCAGGACGTCGCTCCACTCGCCCAGCACGCGAGCGGGCTCGTTCGAGCCGGCGGGGGGGACATGTGTCACATACATGCGGCCGTATGTGGCGCTCACCGAGTGGGCGAAGGCCTTGTCGCGGGTGCGGACGGCGGCCGAGCCCTTCAGCTTGACCTTCGCCCCTTCCCGAACCGCCTCGCGGAGCTCGGTGGATCGGGCTCCGTACCAGACCAGAGCGCCCCCGTCACTGGTTCTGAGCGCGCGTACCGGTCCCTCAAGCCGGTACGACAGCGTGATCTTCCAGTCGGCCTGCTCAAGCCGGACGCGTTCCTGCTGCCAGAACAACGCGGCCTCGCTGGTCCACGGCCCCTCGTCGAACCGCGGGTCGACCTCGGCGTTCTCCAGGCTCGCCAGATGCGCGCGGGCGATCTGGCGAGGGGTCGAGCTCAGCCCGGTGGCGTTCTCCGGGAGGCTCGTCGCGTACCCCTCGCCGTCGGTCGCTATCTTGGGGAACCGCGCCGGGGTGGCGCGCGTGTCGGCGGCCGAGGCGACGAGCCGCCAGCCGCCGGGGGCCGAGCTCATCACGTCGACGATCCGCGCGACGCCGGGCTCGTACGAGACCGCCACGAACCAGTCGGCGGCGCCCTCGACATGACGCGGGATCCACACCTGGGGGTTGGGCCATATCCCCGTCGCGAGTGAGGTTCCCTGCATCTCGGCGGTCTTGAAACCCGCCCTCGTCATCTCCAGCGCGAGCCCGTGCTCCAGCTTCGCCATGGCCGCCTGGTCCTTCCTGGCCTGGGCCACCGACAACCCCCGCTGGTAGCGGCCGTGGATGCCGTACGCCTCCTTGGCGGTGAGCTGGGGCGAGCGGGATCCGGCCGGCGGGTCGGCGGGCGGCGGGGTGGTCCTGGTCTCGGTCCGTGGCCGCCTCGTGGGGGTGGCCTCGGGGCGGGGGGACGTGGCCGTGCCGCTTCCGGCGGGTTTCGGGGTCGATTTGGGAGTGGAGCGGGCGGGGGTCGGCGTCGGTGAAGGCGAGGAAGGAGCCTTCTCCCAGCCGGTGTCCGAAGGGTCGGGGGTGGGGTTCGCCGCCAGGGACGAACCGGAGGGTGCTCTGGTCGCGAGCCAGAACACCGCCACGGCGATGATCGCTAATACGGCCGTGAACAGAATAACCTTCCGCCAATCGAATGACAGGAGGCGTTCGGGATGCCAGTCGGATGCGTGTTCGGAATCGTGCCTAGAGGAACCACTGCCACGGCCAGAGGACCCAGCCTGTCCATCTGGGAAATCTGATGCACGCCATGACATAGGTCCAAATATTAGACTGACCGTGATCTATTTGGAAGGTAAAGGGCTCAGTAATTGCCACTTATGGTTATTGGATTATAAATAACACCTAAGTAGATATACGGCCCGTCCGAAACCGGCAATGCCCCCACCTGCTGCCATCCTGCGGGTGGACCGTGCCACCGGTTCTCTAGAGAAGTACGGCCTCACCGAGGTTTCGGATGATCCTTCACGTTTCTTGTTGAACTGCCATTTCCCTGACGCGGGCCGGGCGTTCGTCTCCTGTTCGGTTTTCCGGCGGTCGCCCGCGCCCTCGTCGCGCACAGGAAGATCGCGATACCGTTTCCCACTCCGGATTGGTGCAAGCCGTCATAGCAACTTGATATGTATGCGTTTCCTCTGTTTGGCGGTTCGGCTCCCGGCCCGCGTTCGGGTAATTGGAACCCCCGCTTTTCCAGGGGTGCGCGGACGGCGGCCTTCCGCCCTCGGGGAGCCGCCCGGCGGGACGTGCGGGCGCGCGATCGCCCGGGACGAGGACGAACGGGTACGCCGCCGTCCAGGGGCCGCGGGGCGTCCGAGGCGATCCCCGCCGGGACTCGTCCGGTCGGCGCCTTCGGCGGGCCGGCGCGCCCGGTCGGCGCCTTCGGGAAGTCAGTGGGGCGCGGCTCCGCCGCCCGCGCCGAAACCCGTCTCGTGGTTCCACAGGTGGGCGCATCCCGGGCACTGCAGGTGCAGCAGGCTTCCGGCGTTGCCCAGGAGGTAGCGCCAGTGCTCCCCGCAGTTGCGCCCGCCGAGGCAGTCGTCGCAGTCGCGGTGGTCCCGGCAGGAGGGACAGGGCACCCACGCCCTGCGCCCGAGGTCGGCGTGTGGATCAAGTGGCAGCACGGCCGGGCCTCCTCCGGGGGAGCACGCCGGCGGCCACGAGCATGTCGTAGGTCTCCTGCTGCCGCTCGTCGAGACCGGAGTAGAGGAGGTCGTACGCCTCCTCCTCGCCCCGCATGACCGCCACCGGGTCCCAGCCCGGCTCCAGCGCCGCGATGACCGCGGCGCGGCGGCGAGTCTCCTCAAGGGTGAGGTCGATCTCGAAGTCGGTGTGCGGGCTGGTGCCGTCCTGGTTCATCGCATGACTTTCCGGTCGGCCGGCGGGCGCGCCGGAGAGGGGGCCCGGAGAGAAGGCGGGGCCTCCGGGCGGTACCGGGGAGGGACTCGCCTCCGCCGGGGACGAGCCGCTCTTCGCGACCGGCCGTACGCGCCTTGGGAGGAAGCCCTTCATTGGGGAGATTTGTCCGCTACATACCTTATGCGGCTTTCGTCGTATTTCTGTGTGATGCGTGTTACAGGCAGCCGCCGGCCGGTACGCCCTCACCGCGCCTTTCCCCGCATCGCCGAGCCGTTCCCTGTGAACGGGCCGGGCCGCGTCCCGGACGACCCCTGGTCGTCATCTCCAGTTCGTCAGGCGGCGCAGACCGTACTCCACGGGACCGTAACGGTGGCCGCGCAGCCACCACGCGCTCAGCGCGAGCAGCGCCGCGTAGATCACGACGGCGATGCCCATCACCCCGAGGGGCGGGATCCGGCCCATCAAGCCCAGGCCGTAACCGGTGAAGACCAGGCAGAGCAGCACGGACTGGCCGACGTAGTTGGACGCCGCCATCCGGCCGGCGGGAGCGAGCACGCCCGCCACCGAGGGAAACCGCCTGATCAGGCGGAGCAGGGTGGCCACGTAGGCGGCGCCGAGAAGCACCGAGGTCGCGATGGTGAGCGCCACCGCCACCAGCTCCGCCGTGTTGCGCCGGCCGGAGGTCACCGCGTAGAACACTCCCGCGGGCAGGCCGAGGCCGAAGCCGATCCACTGAACCCTCGCGAGCAGGTGGGCCCACCGGTCCGGCTCTTCGAACAGCCGCGCCTTGCCGGCCGCCAGGCCGAGCAGGAACAGGGCCATCGCCATCGGCCCCTGCAGCAGCCAGATCATGATCGCTATCCGCGGGTACTGCGTCAGGTGCAGACTCAGGTAGTCGAGAGGACCGCCGGTGGTGGCGGCGAGGATCCGCGCGGCCTCCGCGGCCTCCGCGGTGTCCGTACCCGTGCCCGTGCCCGCGGCGGGTGCCCCGGGGAGGAGGACGGTCAGACCGGCCAGAAGCAGGAAGACGGCCGACGTCAGAGAGATGAGCACGATCGCGGCGATCGTGGCGGCCCGCGCGCCGATGTTCCGTGCCGCCAGCAGCACCAGGCCCAGCGCGGCGTACAGGGTGAGGATGTCACCCACCCACAGCAGCAGCCCGTGCAGCACGCCGATCACGAACAGGCCCAGGCATCTCCTGAGGGTCCTCGCCCTGACACTCGCCCCGGCGCGTTCCGCCGAGCGCATCTGCAGGGTGAAGGAGTAACCGAAGAGGAAGGAGAAGATGACGTAGAACTTCAGCTCGAGCAGGGCCTGCACGACGAACCGCACCGGCCCGTGCTCCCCGCCCCCGACCCCGCCCTCGCCGCCCATCGCCGCCAGCAGCCCGGGGTCGCCGAAGAACTCGATGTTCACGGCCAGGATGCCCGCGAGAGCGAATCCGCGCACCGCGTCGATCTCATGAATGCGTCGACCGTCCGGCACGCCGCCCTGAGCCATGCATCCGAGATTAGGAAGACGTTGCCGCCGGCACAATGACTTTTGGCACATGCGGTGCCGGCCGGATTCCCGGGGAGGAGGCCGGCGCCCGCGGAGAGGACGGACGGGAGCCCGCACGGCTCCCCGCCCCCGGGAGGCCGGACCCCCTTGATCGTTCCGGAGGCCGGGCCGGGCGACGGCGTGCGCCTGCGGGTATCGCCAGGTCAGGGGAGTGCGGTCGTCCCCGGGGGTATGGACGTCTCCGAGGAAGACCACGGCCCGGAGGCTGCCATGACCGCGTACACCCTGTCGATCGTCGAAGGCGACACCGATGACGTCTCGTCCGGCGACGACATCTTCTCGCCCGCCTCCCCGGTCGACTTCAGCCGGCTCGACCCGTACACCCTGCTGTGGCTGACCGAGCACGGCTACGAGGACGAGGGAAGGCGGGTCGTGGTCACCCCGGCGGGTCACGAGCCCGAGGGGGTCCGCGTGGTCGCCTCCCGCGACGTGGATCTCTGATCCCCGAGGACGGTCGCCGCTCCCGCCCGGCCGGGGAAGCCGGCCTCCCCGGCGGCCGCGGCGGGCCGGTCACACGGGAGCGATGCGGCGTGGTATCCGCGGTGAGGACGATTTCCACCTGACAATCTAGGCGTGAACCGACATTCCCGGAGATCGTTTCTTCAGCTCGGCGGTGTCGCCGCGACGGGGGCGCTGATCCCGGCGCATGTCGCGTATACGCAGACCGCGCAGGCGGAGGCGCACATCGGAACCGCACACCCGGAAACCACGCCGCGCACGCCGGCCGACCCCCTCGCCCCGCTGCGCCACCGGTGGCGGGACGTGACGGCGGGGTCGGGGTTCGACGCGACGGCCGAGCCGTACCGGACCCGGCTGGCGATGCTGGGGAGGAGGGCGGCCGGGTACCGGGACGCCATGGCGCCGGCCGACGCGTCGCTCTGGCCCGACCTGGCGTTCCCCTCGCTCGGCGCCACCCCGGCCCGGCTGCGGACCATGGCCCGCGCGTACGCCCTGCCGGGGACCGGCCTGACCGGCGACGCGAGCCTGGCCGCGGCCGTCGCGGGTGGCATCGACCACTACCGGCGGCGGGTGTACGCCGCGGACGCCGACGAGGTCGGCAACTGGTGGTACTGGCAGATCGGCACCCCCAGGAACCTCCTCGACGCGGCCCTGCTGATCGGCCCGCACCTGACGGAGCGGCAGAGCGGGGCGCTGCGGGAGGCGGTGGACCACTTCCTGCCCGAGTGCCGCCTGGACGACTACAGCGGGACCAGCACCGGGGCCAACCGGGTGGACCTGTGCGTGGTGACACTGCTGCGGGCGATCCTCGGCTCCGACCCGGCGAAGGCCGCGCTGGCCGTCTCCGCGCTCTCCCCGGTCTTCCCCCATGTCTCCGAGGGCGACGGGTTCTACCGGGACGGCTCCTTCGTCCAGCACACGACCGTCCCCTACCAGGGCACGTACGGAGCGACGCTGCTGTCCGGTCTCGCGACGCTGTTCGCGGTGTTGCGCGGCTCGCCGTGGGAGGTCACCGATCCGAACCGGCAGGTCGTCCTCGACAGCGTCGAGAGGACGTTCGCGCCGGTCGTCCACGACGGCTTCTGCATGGACCTGGTCAGCGGCCGGGCGATCGGCAGGCAGCCGTACGGCGACCACCGGAGGGGGCGCGCGATCGCCTCCGCGATCCTGCTGCTCGGGGAGACGGCCTCCGCCGCCGAGCGGTCCCGCTGGCAGGGCATGGTCAAGGGGTGGGCGCTGCGGGACACCCACCGGCCCATGCTCGACGCGGCCGAGGACGACGACCTGGGATTCCACGCCCGCCTCGCCGCGATCCTGGACGACGACGCCGTACCCGCGGCCGAGGAACCCGCCGGGCACCGGCTGCTGGCGATGAGCGCCCGCGCCGTGCACCGCGGGCCGGGCTGGTGCGCGGGCCTCAGCATGGCCTCCCACCGCGTCGGCCACTACGAGCACGGCAACGGCGAGAACCTCCGCGGCTGGCACACCGGCTCGGGGATGCTCTACTGGTGGGCCGGCGGCCACGGCGACCAGTACTCCGACTCCTTCTGGACCACCGTCGACCCCTACCGCCTGCCGGGCACGACCGTCTCCACCCGGCGGCTGGCCGACGGCGCCGGTGAGGCGTGGGGCGACACCTGCCCGCCGTGCCGCTGGGTGGGTGGCGCCACCGACGGCGTGTACGCGACGGCCGGCCAGCACCTGAACGGCTTCGAGAGCACCCTGGACGCCTTCAAGTCGTGGTTCTTCCTCGACGACGCGGTGGTCTGCCTCGGTGCCGGGATCACCGCCGAGGACGGCGTACCCGTCGAGACCATCGTGGACAACCGCAGGACCGGCGCGCTTCTCACCGTGGACGACGGGAAGGGCTGGGCGCACCTGGAGGGGCACGGCGGCTACGTCCTGCCCTGCGGCACCCGCCTGCGCACGCTGCGCGAGGAACGCGCCGGCGGACGGGACCCGGTGACCCGGAGCTACGTGACCCTCTGGCTCGACCACGGTGTCGATCCCGTCTCGGCGGGCTACGTCTACCTGCTGCTGCCGGGCGCGAGCCTCGCGGAGACCCGGGCCCGCGCCGCCGACCCCGGCTGGGCGCGCGTGCTCGCCAACACCGCCCGGCAGCAGGGTGTCCGGGTACCGTCACTCGGGATCACCGCCGTCAACTTCTGGAACGACGGAGCCGCCGGGGACCTCGCCGCCTCCGCCCCGTGCGCGGTCCTCGTCAGGGAGGGCGGCGACGGTACGGCCACGTTGACCGTGTCGGATCCCCGGCGCGACCTGGACGAGCTGACCGTCACCTGGAACCGGCCGGTGACCGAGGTGCTCCGCGGGCATCCCCTCCTGTCGGGCGCCACGACCGGCGCGGGCCTCACGCTCACCTTCGGACGTCTGGCGGGCCGGGGCGGCGGCTCGAACACGGTCACCGTACGCCTCGGCCAGGTCCTGTTCCGCGGCGGGGACGCGGGAGGCGGGTCGCGCCCCCGCCGGTGAACGTCACGAGTTCGACGCCGGCCGGTGGGAGGCGGAAGGAGCGACGCCTCCCACCGGCGTTCCGGCGGAGATTTCCAGCACGCCACACGGGACGGGGGCCGGGTCCCGGCGGGCGACGGAGTGAGCCGCCCGCCGGAACCCGGCCCAGGGGTTTTCCAGGGACTCCGGGAGATCAGCCGCCGATCTTGCCGACCCCGGCCCCCGCGCTGACGATCGCCTTCACGGAGTTCGGGTCGTCCAAGGTGTAGCCGTAATACGAGCTCGCCTCCTGCACGCTGCCGCTGCACTCGGGCGGGCCGGAGTCGTCGAGCACGTTGTTCCGCGCGACGCACCTGCCGGCGGTGCCGGCGTAGGTGTTCGTCGCCGGGACCTCGACCCGCTCGAAGTAGTTGCCCTCGATCAGGCACCCGGCGTTCAGCTGGCAGGCCACCCCGACGTCGGTGTTGTAGACGTAGTAGTTGTTGAACACGTGCACCGGCTCGCCGAACCGCACCCGCGGGTTGCGCTGCGGGGTCTGGTTGAACCAGTTGTGGTGATAGCTCACCTTCAGCCGTCCGACGTCCTGTGCGCTGTTGCCGTCGTCGTGGCCGAGCAGCATGTTCTTGGTGTGGTCGTGCGTGTGGTTCCACGACACGGTGACGTACGACGAGCCGCGCTTGATGTCGATGAGCCCGTCGTACCCGTCGGCCAGGTCGTTGTGGTCGATCCAGACGTGGTGGGAGAACATCTGCACGTTGATCGAGTCGTCGCTGGCGTTCCGGAACGACAGGTTGCGGATGATGACGTTGTTCACGGCGTTCGCGGGCGGCGAGGTGACCGAGTTGTCGAGGGGGAGGCCGATGTTGAGGCCGCCGCCGCTGATGCCGCCGGTGGAGCCGATGCCCACGATCGACTTGTTCGAGGTGACGTTGTGCATACCGGCCGGAACCGTGATCATCCCGCGTACGCAGATGTTCAGGGGCCCGCTCTGGCCGATGGCGGAGATCAGCTCGCTCGCGGTGTCGACCTCGACGGTCGGCCCGCCCGCCCCGCCCGTGGTCCCGTTACGGCCCCAGGCGTTCACCGAGGCGAACCCGACGGGCGTCCCCGAGGTGGGGCAGGAGCCCGGGGGCGGTGACACGGTGGGGGTGACCGTGGGCGTGACCGGCGGCTCGCTCGGCCCGCCGACGTCGGTCACCTGCACGTCGTCGAACGACGCGCTCGCGTAGTAACCGGCGAGGCCCACTTTGCCGGAGGAGAAGGTGGAGTCCGTCGCCGACACGACCTCCACGTTGTTCACGAAGCCGCGCAGCGTCGTGCCGAACGCCTCGAGCCTGAGGGTGTACCAGGTGCCCGGGGTCACCGTCGCCGCGGCCGAGCCGAGGGTCGTGGGGGCGCCGCCGGTCCGCTTGCCCAGGACGACCGAGCCCGAGTTGCTCAGCCCGAGGAAGTAGTAGTTGCTGGTGCTCTGCGCCCTGGCCAGCACCGCGACGTACCGCCCGCCGCCGTTGAACGCGATCGGCTTCACCCGCGCCTGCACCGCCTGGCCCGACCAGCCGGTACCGGCCACCGTCCTGGCGTCCGCGCCGGTGCCGGACTGCCGGTACACCTGGGAGCCGTCGGCCACCACCGACCAGCTTCCCCCGGACTTCGACCAGCCGTTGGAGTTGCCGTCCTCGAAGTTGTCGCCGAACAACGACGCGGCGAGCGCGCTGGGCATCGCCACGAGCACCAGCGCCCCGATCACCGCGAGAGCGAGCGTCGTCGCGAGCGCGGTGAACGGCGAGCCGCCGAGCCCTTTCCTTCTTCGCACCGTGGAACCTCCAAGTTCCGTCAGTACCGACCGGCCGTGCTCCCGGTCCGGTCGGCCATGGCCTCGCGCCGGGACCGGACCGGCGACGCGAGCGTGCCGCGTTCCGCGGTCACGCGCCGACGTCGCCGGGGTCCCGGCGAACGATGTCCGTCGGGCGGCGTGCGAGCCCGCCCACGATCCCCTGGCTGGGGACTGTGGGCATGGCTGACCTGCGGCGGAGTACGCCGAGCAGACCCGTCACGACGCTCTGGGACGAAGGGTGGGAAAGCGCTATCCAACTCTTTTCGCACTTTTACGCCCGGAGAAAGGTGCAGTCAAGCGCCCAGTTCGTTCGGAGACCCCGAGGACCCGGTCCTCCGCCCGGCCGGAACGCCGTTCTCCCAGGTGGGAACCCGTCGAGGCCGGTCCGGAGGCGACGCGAAAGTTCTCCCGCGAACGCGCGGGGATTTTCCCGCGTCCGCGCCGGGCGGCGATCACCCCCGCGCGTCCGCGCGCCGGTGCCGGAGCAGCACAACCTGGGAGTCGAACGTCCGCGACTCGACGAGTTCGAGACCGACCCGGTGGCTCTGCTCCTGGAAGAGCGGCTTGCCGCCGCCCAGGATCACAGGGTGGACGAAGACCCGGTACTCGTCGATCACGCCGTGCTCGGTGAGGTGGGAGGCCAGCACGGACCCGCCGAACAGCAGCAGCGTGGCGCCGGACTCCTTGAGCGCGGTCAGCTCCTCGACGACGTTCTCGGAGATCACCCGGGTGTTCCAGCCGGCCTTCTCCACCGTGCGGGAGACCACGATCTTGGACGCCTCACGCCATACCGGGGCGAAGGCCAGGTCATGCTCGTGCGTCGTGTGCTGCTCGGCCTGCGGCCAGAAGTCCGACATCATCTCCCACACCACACGTCCGTAGAGGAAAACCGTGTCGCCGCCGGTCAGCTCCCGCGAGTAGGCGGACAGCTCCGGACTCATCCGCGGCCAGTCGAACTCGCCGTTCGGCCCCTCGATGAAACCGTCAAGGGACTGGTGTACGAAGTGGATGAGCTCGCCCATGATGACGTCCCGTCTCTATGGATCTCTCGCGCTCTCGGAGCGCGCTGTCACCCGGGAGTCGGAGCCCTCGCCGGGTTCTCGACATTCGCCGACGGCTCTCTCACCTCCTCCCGCCCGGCGACGGCCTTTCCTCATCCGGCGACGGCCCTCCGAGGGCGGCGGGACCGAGGCGATCCTCCGGGAGCGGGCGTGCGGGCCGCCCGCCGGGCACCACCGGCCCGCGCGTACCATTCAGCGGTGGAGGTTCTGGAACCGGAGGAGTGGCGGGCGCGGGCGGAGGCCCACCGGCGCCGGGTCGAGGTGTGGGCGGAGCCGCACCTGGCGCGCAGGGCGCGGGGCGAGGCCCACCCCATCGAGGACTTCCTGTTCACCTACTACGGGCACCGGCCGGCGCGGCTGCGGAAGTGGCATCCGGGGGCCGGAGTGACCTTGAAAGGGGCGCGCGACTTCGGCCGCGACTACCTCGACACTCCGGAGGGGGCCACGCTCGACACCGCGGCGCTGTTGGACAGGCGCGGGTCCTCCATCGAGTGGATCATGCGGTTGCTGGCCGCCACCGCGGCACGGCCGGGATATTTCGGCTGCTTCGGCCTGCACGAGTGGGCGATGGTCTACAAGGCCGAGGAGGTGCGGCACGAGGCCTGGCCGCTGCGGCTCAGCGGGGAGGAGATCGCGGAGGTCGTGGAGCAGCGGGGGGTGCGATGCGGCCATTTCGACGCGTTCCGCTTCTTCACCCCCGAGGCGCGCCCGCTCAACGTGCTGCAGCCGACGCGGGAGCGGCAGCCGGAGCTGGAACAGCCGGGTTGCCTGCACGCCAACATGGACCTGTACAAGTGGGCGTACAAGCTGTCACCGCTGGTGAGCGGTGAGCTGGTCGCCGACTGCTTCACGCTGGCCCGCGACATCCGTGCCGTGGACATGCGAGCCAGCCCGTACGACCTGAGCTCGCTCGGTCAACGGGCGATCCGGATCGAGACGCCCGAGGGGCGGGCCGAGTACGCCGCCGAGCAGCGGGGGTTCGCCGAGCGGGCGAGGCCGCTGCGGCAGCGCCTGCTCGACTCCTGTGAACGGCTGCTCGCCGGCACCCGCTCCTGACCCGCCTCTCCCGATCCGCTGTGAGGCGGCGGGTGCCGTCAGGGCTCCGGCGCCCGGGACGCTGAGAGTGCGTTCGGCCGAGCACGGCCCATCCGGTGCCGTCGGGATCCCCACCCCCTGATCGGTGCGGGCACGGTGCTGAAACTTACATCGGGCATGGCTCGCCCCGGTGCGATGATCCCGCAAGGTTTCAGGAGGCAGGGACAAAGGTTGGGACATGTGCCGGGTTTGCGTGCCCCGATAGGTCAACCGAAAGTTTCTGGGCGACCTTGACGTATTTCGGGGAGGTTTCCACACTGAGTCCCCAAGGCGTCCTCCTACGGCCGGGCCGGTGGTACGCAGCAGGGCCGTCGTCTGCGACGCCCCGGTGGTGTGCCTCCCCGGCAATGGGCGCGGCGTCGAGTTCGCGGGGCCGTCCCCCGCGTTCCCGCTTTCCCGTGACGCAGTTATGGAGGCTCAGGCATGGGCACAAACGCCATACCCCCGCCCGGCACCCGGCGACCTCTCGGCGGCCTTCGC
>NZ_JBRIQO010000033.1:0-94426 GCF_052983175.1 Streptosporangium sp. G12
CAGGCCAAGAAGGACGCCCTGGAGAAGGTCGGCGTCCGCGTCGGCAGGACCCCGAGCGAGACCGCCCGCCTGATGCGCGAGGTCGTCAAGTCGCTCTAGCGCACGGCCCCGGGAACGGGAGAACGCGGCGGCGCATCGCCCCGGAGCACGCTCCGGGGCGATGCGCCGCCGCGGTTTCTCACCGGTGATCGTCCGATGGCCCGATCGTCCGATGGCCGTACGTCCCTCTCCGGGGAGGGGACGCGAGCGGTTCCCGTGCCGGCGCGGCCCGGATACCACAGGGGACTCCTGTCACACGGTGCGCGACACGCGGGCGCGGGAGTCCCTTCCGCACCGAAGATCCTGAGACCATCGACTACTGTGACGGCCCTTTTCGATCAGCTACGGACGGCTCCCCGCAACGTCCTCAGCCGTATCCCCCTGCCCGGCCTCACGGGTGACGACGACGACGTCCGCCGGCCGCTTCCCGTCTCCGGGATGCTCGCCGCCGCGTGGACCCTCGGCGTGGGGCTGGCGGTGCTCACCACGCTCACCCTGGTCGGCTGGATCGCCGCTCCCCGCGGTGCGCTCGGCGCGGGCCTGCCCGCGGTGTTCCGCACCGCGTCGCAGCTCTGGCTGGCCGCGCACCACGCGGGCTTCGCGATACCCGGCGGCTCGGTGGGCCTGCTCCCGCTCGGTCTGACGGTCCTGCCCGCCTTCCTGCTGTACCGCGCCGGGATGTGGATGGCCCGCGACGCGGACCTGCGGCTCCGGCTGCCCGCCCGGCTGCCCAAGAACACCCCGAAGGAGGTGTCCAACGCCCGCCGCAGGGCGCAGCTGGTCCTGATCGCGCAGGCGGGCATCTCGCTGGCGGCGCCGTACGCGCTGCTGGCCGGGCTGATCGCGCTGGTCACCAGGAACGAGATCACCCAGCCCTTCCTCGGCGACGTGCTGGTCAGCCATCTGGCGCTGGCCTTCATCGCGGGCTCCGTGGCCGTCGCCAGGACGATCGGGCCCTGGCGGTCGATGCTGCGCCTGCTGCCCGAACGGCTGCGCTCGGTCGTGGTCGGGACGTCCGCCGCACTGGCGATCATGCTCATGGCGGGTGCCGTCATGGTGCTCGGGGCCGTCGTGGTCAACTTCGGGCAGGTCCGGGAGCTGTCCGGGATCCTGGCGCCGGGGTTCGTCGGCGGGATGCTGCTCCTGCTGGTCCAGGGGCTCTACCTGCTCAACGCCGTCATCTGGGGGCTGGCCTACATCGCGGGTCCGGGTTTCGCGGTCGGCACCGGCACGCTGGTCGCGCCGACGGGCGTGCAGCTGGGTACGGTGCCGAGCCTGCCGATCCTGGGCGCGCTGCCCGAGGCGGGCCCGACCCCGGCCTGGGTGATGATCGTGATCGCGGTGCCGTTCGTGGCCGGGGCCGTGGCGGGCATCCTGGTCGTCCGGATCTCGCCCTCCTCCTCGTACGAGGGGGCGCCGCTGTGGGGGTTCGTCTGCGGGCTGGCGACCGGGGCGGCGGCGGGCCTGCTCGCGGCGCTCTCCGGCGGCTCGCTCGGCGGCGCGCGGCTGTCCGCGCTGGGCCCCGCGGGGTGGGAGGTGATGCTCTCGGTGACCCTGGAGGTGGGTGTCGCGGCGGGGATCGCCGCCGGGCTGGCCAACTGGTGGCTGATCTTCCGTGGACACAACACGGCCGTCACCAAGGCGGCGGCCAAGGTCGGCACGGCCACCGCGCCGGTGCGCAAGGCGGGCGTCAAGATCG
Source organism: Streptosporangium sp. G12 (assembly GCF_052983175.1). Lineage (NCBI taxonomy): Bacteria > Bacillati > Actinomycetota > Actinomycetes > Streptosporangiales > Streptosporangiaceae > Streptosporangium > Streptosporangium sp. G12. The sequence goes on from NZ_JBRIQO010000033.1 coordinate 1,739, forward strand.
CCAAGGCAGCGGCCTCGGCGGCCGGCAAGGTCGGCTTCGCCGAGCCGGAGGAGCTCCAGAAGCTCCCCGGCTACTGGCTGGACGCCACGGAGTGCGACACCCAGCCGATCCCGGTCATCAGGGACGACTGGGAGGACGAGCACGCCTCGGCCGCGGCGGAGAGCTCGCAAAAGGCCCGCCGCCCCGACCCGCCGCGCACGCCCCGGCGTGACATCGTCGACGAGACCGACGACAAGGGCGGTCACGTCATCTACGTCGATCCTTACGCCTGGGACCGCGACTGAGAACCGGGCGTCCACGTTCCGCCACACCCCGGCCGGGGACCGCGGCCGCTCGGGACAGGGCCGCCTGAGGTCGTGGTCGCCCAGGACGGTGACCGCCCGGGACCGGTGATCTCCCCGGACCGTGACCGCCCGGGGCCGTGACCGGAAATTCGGCCGTTCCTGGAAACCCTTCGCACGGAGCCGGGCGTATGGACGGGTATGAGACCTAAGACGGCCGGGTGAGCGGTCACGAGGGGTTCACCGAGTTCGTCGCGGCGCGGGGAGCGAGCCTGTTCAGGATCGCCCACCTCACCTGCGGGTCCCGCGACGAGGCCGAGGACGTCCTGCAGAGCGCCCTGGAGAAGGCCTACCGCAGCTGGGGCCGCCTGCACGCGGGGAGTGATCCCGAACCCTACGTGCGCCGCATCATCGTCAACACCGCGATCAGCCGCGCCCGCCGTCGCGCGATCCTGCGGATCTTCCTGACCGGCTCGCCCCCGGAGACTCCGGCGCCCGACTCCCTGAGCGGCGTCGAGCTTCGTCAGGTCCTGATCGCCGGTCTCCGGAGCCTGCCGCCACACCAGCGCGCCGTACTGGTCCTGCGCTTCTTCGAGGACCTGACCGAAGCCCAGACCGCCGAGGTCCTCCGCTGCTCGATCGGGGCGGTCAAGAGCCAGTCGTCCAAGGGGCTGGCCCGTTTGCGCGCCCTGATCGGCGCCGATCTTCACGAGGAGGAGTTTCCCCATGCCGAACGTTGAGCACGAACTCCGGCTGGCCATGGTCGAGGAGACCTCCGCGCTCGGCGCGCCTCCCGGCCTCGCCCACCGGGTCGTACAGGGCGCGAGACGGGACAGGAGGGCTCGTACGACGGCGGTTGCCCTGGTCGCCGCGGCCGTGCTGGCGGCGGCCGTACCCGGATACCTGGCCGTGACGGACCGGAGCGGCGTCGCCTCCCCCACCCGGACGGTGGGCGTGGACGGTGTCAAGGTCGGTCACCTGCCCCCGGGGCTCGGCACCCCCGTACTCGAGAGAGCCGACGCCGGAGGTCTCCGCGGCACCGCTGCGACCTGGGGGTCGGGGGACGACCTCGTCCGCGTCACGGTCTACCGGGACCCGGCCTTCCACTCCGGGGGGGCCGAGCGCGTGCTCGGCGGGATCAGGGGCACGCCCGAGACACTGCCGGGGGTCCTCGCCGCGAAGGTGCGCGGACGCGGGGCGTTCACCCGGGCCGAGGGGGACGACCTGGTCTGGGAGGAGCGACCCGGTCTGGTCCTGCGTGTCACGGTGGGCGCCCGGCACCGGGACGACCTGCGGAGGATCGCCGGCGGTCTCATCCCCAAGGATCCGACCGGCGGAGTCTTCCAGGAACTGCGCGTCACCTACGTTCCTCCCGGCCTGTACCTGAAAACCCCCTTCTCCGTGGTCGACCAGACCGGGTGGGCCGAGCTCGGGTGGGGCGGGGACGACGGCGCCTCGGTCCGGCTCCTGGCGGTGCGCGGGGTGAGCGCCGCGGACGCGGAGGCGTTGCTCACCTGGGCCAGGACCCGTCAGAGCCTGTACGCCGTCACCCCGGAGAAGGTCCGCGGCAAACCGGGGTACCGGGCCGCCGGGGGCGCGGGGGGCGCCTCGCGGACGCGGATGCGCCTGTGGCTGGAGCGGCCCGGTCTCGGATACGTCGTGGCGGTGAACCAGGGCCTCGCGGCCACGCTGGACAGGATCGTGAAGGGTCTCGTTCCCACCGAGCCGCCGTCCACCTCCGGCAACGCGGTCGACCACGTCGCCGTCGCCTACCTGCCTCCCGGCCTGCGGCGGGTCGCCGGGGAGACGACGCGGCTCGGCAAGGGCTGGAGCGCGAAGGCCGGACGGTGGTCGGACGGCTCGCGCGACGTCGAGGTCACCGTGGTACGCGGCGCGGTCCTCCACGGCAGCCGGTGGGAGGACGAGTTCCTGCGCGGGGAGAAGCGGGAGTCCGCACGCACGAGAAGGCCGCCCATGGGCATACGGACCACCGATCCTGACGGTCGCCGGGGGATCTTCTTCGAGAGCCCGGAGGTCGCCGTCCATGTCAAGGCCGATCCCGCCCTGGCCGGCGAACTGGACAGGATCGCCGCGAAGATCCGCGTCCCGCCCCCGTCCTACAGGCCGTAGCTCCTACGAGCCGTAGGTCTCACAGGCACCGATCGAGGAGGCAGGACCCGCCCGCGCTCTCCCAGGAGTGCGGGCGGCATCGCCACCGGCGGCAGGTCAGGGCGGGAAGAGGCGGGAAGGGGCAGGTCAGGGCGGGAAGGGGAACTGCACCTGGCCCGGCTGGAGGAAGGGCATCTTCTGCTCCATGGCCCGTTCGAGCTGCTCCACGCACTCGTTCTGCGACGCTATGGTGCCCGCGCCCCTGCCGCACTCGGCGTAGGCGGCCAGCTCGTCACCGAAGTAGAACTGCAGCGCCGTCACCGCGATCGAGATCAGCAACGCCCCGGCCGACAGCACGACGCCCACCACGGCGGTGCCGGCCGGCTTGGGGATGGCACGGAGCGTCCGGATCGCGCGAATCGAGGTGATGAGGGCGAAGATCGCCATGACGATTCCCGCGAGGGGGAGCACCAGCGTCATCACCGCCGCGGCGACCGCGAGCCACAGCGCCCTCCGACCGGCGTTCTCAGCAGGCCGGACCTCGACCGGTAGTGTCACCTGACCTCCTTGCGTTGTTCGTACGGACAGGCCGATACCCTTGCAGCGGCGTGAGTCCCCGTCCGAATGGAGTGCGTCGGTGTCATCCCAGGCCGTTCGGCTTGTGGTTCTCGTGTCCGGTTCTGGAACCAACCTACAGGCCCTGCTGGACGCTGTGGCAGACGAAACCTACGGTGCCCGGATCGTGGCCGTGGGTGCCGACCGCGCCGGTGTCGAGGGCCTGGTGCGCGCGCAGCGCGCGGGGGTGCCGACCTTCGTGGAGAGGCTCGCCGACCACCCCACCCGCGAGGAGTGGGACGACAGGCTCGCCGCCCGCATCGCCGAGTACCGGCCGGATCTCGTGGTCTGCGCGGGGTTCATGAAGATCCTCGGCGCGCCGACGCTGGAGGCCTTCCCGGTCCTCAACACCCACCCCGCCCTGCTGCCCTCCTTCCCCGGCGCGCACGGCGTCCGCGACGCGCTCTCGTACGGCGTGCGCGTCACCGGCTGCACCGTGATGCTCGCCGACGCGGGTGTCGACACCGGGCCGATCATCGCCCAGGAGACCGTGCCCGTGCTGGACGGCGACGACGAGGCGGCCCTGCACGAGCGCATCAAGACCGTCGAGCGTCACCTGCTCGTCGACACCGTCGGCCGGATGGCCCGCGAGGGCTGGACCGTGACCGGCAGGACTTTCCGATTCGGACGCCCCGGTGGATGAGCCGGGCGCCTCGGAGAAAACCGGAACCAACCAGGAGGAGCACGAAGTGACCCGCATCGCCATCCGGCGCGCGTTGATCGCGGTGTATGACAAGAGCGGGCTGGAGGAACTGGCCCGCGGGCTCGACGCCGCGGGCGTGGAGATCGTCTCTACCGGGGGCACCGCCGCGAAGATCGCCTCCTTCGGCGTCCCCGTCACTCCTGTCGAGTCGCTGACCGGCTTTCCCGAGTGTCTCGACGGCCGGGTCAAGACGCTGCACCCGCGCGTGCACGCCGGGCTGCTGGCCGACAGCGGCAACCCGTCCCACGTCAAGCAGCTCGAAGAGCTGGAGATCGAGCAGTTCGAGCTGGTGGTGGTCAACCTCTACCCGTTCCAGGAGACCGTGGCCTCCGGCGCCTCCGACGCCGAGTGCGTGGAGCAGATCGACATCGGCGGCCCCGCCATGATCCGGGCCGGTGCCAAGAACCACGGCACCGCCGCGGTCGTGGTCGACCCCGCCTCCTACGGCGACGTGCTCGCCGCGGTCGCCGCGGGCGGCTTCACCCTCGTCGAGCGCCGCCGCCTGGCCGCCGCCGCGTACGCCCACACCGCCTCGTACGACACCGCGGTGGCCTCCTGGTTCGCGAACGTCTACGCCGCCGAGGACGGCGCGTGGCCGCGTTACATGGGCGCGGCCTGGGAGCTCCGGTCTCCGCTGCGCTACGGCGAGAACCCGCACCAGGGCGCCGCCCTGTACTCGGGGCAGAAGGACGGTCTGGCCAACGCCGAGCAGCTGCACGGCAAGGAGATGTCCTACAACAACTACCTCGACGCCGACGCCGCCTGGCGGGCCGCCTGGGACTTCGACGGGCCCGCCGTTGCGATCATCAAGCACCAGAACCCGTGCGGCATCGCGGTCGGCGCCGACGTCGCCGAGGCGCACCGCAAGGCACACGCCTGCGACCCCGTCTCGGCGTACGGCGGGGTGATCGCGGTCAACGCGGAGGTGACCGGGGAGCTGGCCCGGCAGATCGCCGAGGTGTTCACCGAGGTCGTGGTGGCCCCCTCCTTCACGGAGGAGGCGCTGGAGGTGCTCACCGCCAAGAAGAACATCCGGCTGCTGTCCTGCCCCGCGGGGCCGTCCAACCCGGCGGAGTTCCGCCGGATCGACGGCGGCCTGCTGGTGCAGATCGCCGACCGGGTCGACGCCCCGGGCGACGACCCGTCCGCCTGGGAGCTGAAGGCCGGGCCCGCCGCCTCCGCCGAGGTCCTCGCCGACCTCGCCTTCGCCTGGAAGGCGTGCCGCTCGGTGAAGTCCAACGCGATCCTGCTGGCCTCGGACGGCGCGAGCGTGGGCGTCGGCATGGGTCAGGTCAACCGGGTCGACTCGGCGCGGCTCGCGGTCTCCCGGGCGGGCGAGCGCGCTTCGGGGGCCGTGGCGGCCTCCGACGCGTTCTTCCCCTTCGCCGACGGCCCGCAGATCCTCATCGACGCGGGAGTGAGGGCGATCGTGGAGCCGGGCGGTTCGATCCGGGACGAGGAGGTCGTCGCGGCGGCCGAGGCGGCCGGGGTGACCCTCTACTTCACCGGCACCCGTCACTTCTTCCACTGACCCGTTCCCGGTGTGCGGCCGCCGCACGGCTGTGGCGGCCGCACACAGGAGATAGGAAAGTGGCGGATTAGACAGGACTCCCTGGATGAAAAAGGTTTGACCTGCGGTTAGTCTGAAGCATCCCTTTCGTCCCAGTCGTGGAGCTCCCTTATGCCCCTGCTCGACCACGCCCTGTACGCCTTCGTGATCATGCATGGTTTCTGGATCAGCCCCTGGATGATGATCATCATCGCGCTCGGCGCGGCCTACCTCAGCGGGCGGGCCATGGAGTGGATTCCCTTCACCCGCAGGATCATCGAGCGAAGGGAAGCGAGGGAGGCGGAGCGCGGCTGATCCCGGCGGACCCGCCGCTCCCGCCGATCCCGTGAGAGGGTTGTCCGCATGAGCGCGCGGATTCTCGACGGCAAGGCCACGGCGGCGAAGATCAAGGCGGACCTCACGGCGCGGGTGGCCGCGCTGAGGGAGCGGGGCGTCGTCCCCGGGCTCGGCACCGTCCTGGTGGGCGGTGATCCCGGCAGCCAGATCTACGTGGCCGGCAAGCACCGCGACTGCGCGGAGGTGGGCATCTCCTCCATCCGCAGGGACCTGCCGGAAAGTGCCACCCAGGCCGACGTCGAGGCGGTCGTCGACGAGCTCGACGCCTCCGCCGAGTGCACCGGCTACATCGTCCAGCTCCCGCTGCCCCGCCACCTCGACACGCAGGCGCTGATCGAGCGGATGGACCCGGCGAAGGACGCCGACGGTCTCCACCCGGTCAACCTGGGCCGCCTGGTCCACATGGTCGACGCTCCGCTGCCCTGCACGCCGTACGGCATCGTCGTGCTCCTGCAGGCGTACGGGGTGCCGATCAAGGGGGCCGAGGTCGTCGTGGTCGGCCGCGGCATCACCGTGGGGCGCTCGCTCGGCCTGCTGCTGACCCGCCGCTCGGAGAACGCCACCGTCACCCTCTGCCACACCGGCACCCAGGACCTCGCGGCCCACACCCGGCGCGCCGACATCGTCGTCGCCGCGGCCGGGGTGCCGCACCTGATCACCGCGGACATGGTGAAGCCGGGCGCCGCCGTGCTCGACGTCGGCGTCTCCCGGGTCGACGGGAAGATCGCCGGTGACGTGGCCCCGGGCGTCGAGGACGTCGCGGGCTTCCTCACCCCCAACCCCGGCGGCGTGGGCCCGATGACCCGGGCCATGCTGCTCACCAACGTGGTCGAGGCCGCCGAACGGCGCGCCCGCGAGCGGGGCTGATCCCACTCGCGGGGGCCGCGGTTCTCTACGAGGCCCTGCGGTTCGCGGTGGTGGACGACGCCGTCTGGGGCTCCGGGGAACCGGCCGCGCGCTGCGGTGGCACCACCGGGGTGGGCCTGACCAGCCCCAGGGCGACGACCTCGTTCGCCAGCCTGGTGCGCCGGTTGGTCCCCTCGGGAATGCGGAACTTCTGGTAGAGGCGCAGGAGGTGCTGCTTGACAGCCGCCTCCGTCACCACCAGATCGTCGGCTATCTCCCTGGCCGTGGCCGGTGCGACGAACGCCTCGTCCGACAGCGCCGGACGGCACAGCGACGTCAGGACATCAACCTCCCGCCTGGTCAGCTCCGGTGCCGCGGCGCGGCGGAGCTCGACCTCCGGTGCGAAGTCCTCGCGTGGCACTCCGCCGATCCTGCCTCGTGCCGCGCCGAAGGACACCACGTCGCCGTCGTCAAGCACCCTCCGGGCGATCGGCCGGCCGTTGACCCGAGTGCCGTTGCGGGACAGGCCCAGGTCAACGACGTACAGGTAGGGTCCGCGCCGGACGAATTCCGCGTGCAGCCGGGAAACACTCGGATCGGTGAGCCGGATGTCCACTCCCCGGCCACGTCCGATCGTCGTGATCTCGGGGCGCAACGGGACCACCTCGCCAGTGTCCTCGATGCGTATGAACGGCCCCTCCACGGCAGTTCCTCCCCAGGTAGCCCGCCGTAACTATTCCTACAGCTCCGGCTTACCCAAACGAGGTGATGGGGAATCGCCTTTGCCAGAAGGAGAATCCTTCGTGAAATTGGTCTGTACCTCTCGGGAGGGTTTCCGCTGCTCACAGGTAGACTTCGGACACAGATAAGCGGAGGAAACACTTATGGCGGACAAGCCCACCAAAGGTCTCGCCGATGTCGTAGCCGCGTCCACAGCGCTCAGTGACATCGACGGTCAGGCCGGTCGCCTCTTCTATCGTGGCTACGACATCCACGATCTGGCCGGCCGTACCACCTTCGAAGAGACCGCCCACCTGCTCCAGTGCGGCACCCTCCCCACGCGGGAGCAACTGCTGACGTACGGTGAGGAACTGGTCCGAGGGCGCACGCTCGGCACGCTCGCCGAGGCCAACATCCAGGAGATCGCGGAGAAGCAGGCCCCCATGGAGGCGCTGCGCACGCTGGTCTCGCTGGCCGGAGGCGACGATCCGGACAAGGGCACCAACGCCCCCGAGGCGAACCTGCGCAAGGCCGCCAGGCTGACCGCGCAGCAGCCGATCCTCGTGGCCCGCTACCACGCGGCCAGGACCGGGGCCTCCGTGCCCGATCCGGACCCCGAGCTGAGCGTGGCGGCGAACTTCCTGCTCCAGATCACCGGCCGTACCCCCGGTGAGCGCGAGGTCGAGATCTTCGACGCCTGCCTGGTCCTGCACGCCGACCACACGATGAACGCCTCCACGTTCGCCGCCCGCGTCTGTGCCGCGACCCTGTCCGACATGCACTCGGCGGTCGTGGCGGCGATCGGCACCCTCAAGGGCCCCCTGCACGGCGGTGCCAACGAGCAGGTCATGCGCACCCTGGAGTCGCTCGACGCGGGTTCCGTCGCCCAGGCCGTACGGGACAAACTCTCCGCGGGAGAGAAGATCATGGGCTTCGGGCACCGCGTCTACAAGACCGAGGACCCGCGCGCCACGCACCTGCGCAGGATGTCGCAGGAACTCGGCGAGGCCTCCGGCGACGACACGTACTACCGGATGTCCAAGGAGATGGAGGAGGTCGTCTTCGAGACGAAGGGCCTCTACCCGAACGTCGACTTCTACGCGGCGACCGTCTACCACTATCTCGGCATCCCGACGGACCTGTTCACTCCCGTCTTCTCCGTCAGCCGCATGTCAGGATGGACCGCACACGTCATCGAGCAGCACGCCGACAACCGGCTGATCCGCCCGGACAGCGAGTACATCGGCGAGCGCGACCAGAAGTGGAAGCCGATCTCCGAGCGATGAGCCGACGTCAGGGGCGAGAGCGGGTGGTGGGCCGGTGAACGCGCGAGCGGCCGAGGCGAACAGGGAACGTTGGGGGGCCTACCCCCTGGTGGTGGGCGGCGCGCTCGTCGCGCTGATCCTCGCCGTGCTGCTGGGCCTGCCCTACTGGGGCGGAATCGCGATGGGCGCCGTCATGATGCTGGGGGCGCTCGCCCGGCTGGCCGGGGGCGGGCGGCTCGCCGTCCGCCGCAAGGCCACCGACGTCGTCACGCTGGGAGGCCTCGGCGTCGTGCTGACGGTGGCCGGGATCATCCTCGAGTTCAAGGACCACATACCGATGTGAGTTCAAGGACCACATACCGATGTGGCGGGTCGGATGACCGGGTGCGCCGCGAGGTGGTCGACCACGTCCGATAGCCTCAACGGCCAGTGAGCCTCAAAAAGGACTGTCTGGCCAATTTAGTTCAGAAGGGGAACCACACGCATGCCCAAGATCAAGGTAGAGGGCCCCGTCGTCGAGCTTGACGGCGACGAGATGACCCGGATCATCTGGCAGTTCATCAAGGACCAGCTGATCCTTCCCTACCTCGACGTCGACCTGAAGTACTACGACCTCGGGATCGAGCACCGCGACGCCACCGACGACCAGGTGACGATCGACGCCGCGAACGCGATCAAGCAGTACGGCGTCGGCGTCAAGTGCGCCACGATCACCCCTGACGAGGCTCGGGTGGAGGAGTTCGGCCTCAAGAAGATGTGGAAGTCCCCGAACGGGACCATCCGTAACATCCTCGGCGGTGTCATCTTCCGCGAGCCGATCATCATGTCCAACGTGCCGAGGCTCGTCCCCGGCTGGACCAAGCCGATCATCATCGGCCGTCACGCGTTCGGCGACCAGTACCGCGCCACCGACCTGAAGATCCCCGGCGAGGGCAGCCTGACCCTCACCTACACCCCCAAGGACGGCTCGGAGCCGATCGAGCTCGACGTCTACGACTTCCCCGGCCCCGGCATCGCGCTGGCGATGTACAACCTGGACGACTCGATCCGCGACTTCGCCCGCGCCTCCATGCGGTACGGCCTGTCGCGCGGCTATCCGGTCTACCTCTCCACGAAGAACACGATCCTGAAGGCCTACGACGGCCGCTTCAAGGACATCTTCGCGGAGGTCTTCGAGACCGAGTTCAAGGCCGACTTCGACGCCGCCGGGATCACCTACGAGCACCGTCTCATCGACGACATGGTCGCCGCGGCGCTCAAGTGGGAGGGCGGATACGTCTGGGCCGCCAAGAACTACGACGGCGACGTCCAGTCCGACACCGTCGCGCAGGGTTTCGGCTCGCTCGGCCTGATGACCTCGGTCCTGCTCACCCCCGACGGCCGGACCGTCGAGGCCGAGGCCGCCCACGGCACGGTGACCCGCCACTACCGCGAGCACCAGAAGGGCAACCCCACCTCCACGAACCCGATCGCCTCGATCTTCGCGTGGACCCGGGGCCTGCAGCACCGCGGCAAGCTCGACAACACCCCCGCGCTGATCGACTTCGCCGACAAGCTGGAGCAGGTCTGCGTCGAGACCGTCGAGGGCGGCCAGATGACCAAGGACCTCGCCCTGCTGGTCGGCGGCGACGCCGAGTGGCTGACCACCCAGGACTTCCTGGCGGCCCTGGACGAGAACCTGAAGAAGAAGATGAGCCTGTAAGCCTGTCCGTCGAATCCGGCCTCCGCCCGCACGTGCCGTGCCAGGCGGAGGCTGTTTCTTCGTTCCGTGACGCGCCGGGGCGCGGTGAAAGCCGGTGACCTGAGCGAACGGGCAGGATGGCGGCGGGCCGGGCCGAAGACGTTGCGTCCGCGAACGCTTTCTCCCATCCGGCCGGCACGGCACGAACATGTACGGCGACAGCACGCGATCCGGGTCGTCGTCACGGCGCCGGGCGGCCGGTCACGGTGCCGCCACGGCCCCCAGGACGAGGGGGGCGTCCGCCGGCAGGCCGGGCACGCGGTGCGACCGCCCGGTGACGGCGTCCACCCGGAAGAAACCGAGGAGGCCGCCCCCGGCCCTGGCGCTCATCCTCACGACCACCTCGCGGTTGTTCAGCCAGCTCACGACCTCGGCCGTGGCGGGCCGCCTCGTCTCGGGCAGCGGGAGCCGCTTGAAGACCCGCCGCGACGCGGCGTCGATGACGTGGAGGCTGTGGAGGTCCTCGCCCTTCCCCGCGACGATCGCGGCGGAGTGTCTTCCGCCGGGAGAGTCGGCCCAGGTCCCGTACTTCTCCTGGAGCCAGGCGGCGATCCGCTGCGCCGGAGGCATCTGTCCTGCGGGCACAGACGTCAGGGCGCCGGTCGTGAAGTCGGTCCGCAGCCGCCGCTCGCCGAGGGTGACGGTGAAGTGGCGGCCGCTGGGGGAGACGCTCACCTGGGTGCCGTCCTCGGTGTCGGCGGGGGCGAGGACCGGTGACAGGTAGCGCTTCACGCCGCTGCCGAGGTCGTGGGCCACGTACCGTCGCTCCGCCGCGCTCAGGTAGGCGATGCGGCGCCCGTCGCGGCTGATGGCGGGGGCGAGCCGGGGGCGCTCCCTCCCGTCGCCGTGCGCGAGGCGCTGGGCGGCGTCGGGGACGCGCAGCCTCGCCTCGCAGGGTTCGCGGCCCTCGCACCCGCCGAGGCCGGGAGCGGGGCTCTCGGGGCCGCCGGAGGCCATCGTCAGCGTCCAGCCCGCGCAGGTGACGTCTCCGGCGCGCGCGGGAGGTGTCCCGACGGGGGCGTCGGGACACGGCCCAGGGACCGCGTAGCGTATCACCGAGGAGGTCCGCGGGGCCTGCCACGGTGCCGGGACGGCGCCGGGTTCCCCGCCGCCCGGCCCCGAGCCGTCCGGCTCCGGACTGGAGACCGCTCGTACGGGCTCCTGCGCCTGCGCCGCGTGCGGCCGGCTGCGCTCGCCCAGCGCCGAGTTCCACACCTCGCCCTGCTGGGACACGACGAAGGCGGCGATCAGGCCGACCGGCACGAGCGCCGCCGCCACGGCCAGGAGGGCCCCCCTGGCGCGACGCCGCCTGAGCGTGCGCATGGACCGGACGGTGAGGTCGGGGACGGAGGCCTCACCCGCGGCCGTGGCCATCCTGGTGATCAGACGGCTCTCGCTGCCCTTGGTGAGGGTGTCGACCGCCTCGGCGATCTCCGACTTCACGGTCTCCTCCGGGAGCCCGAGGAGGGAGGCCATCTCCGCGCGGGACCTGCCGTCGTGCAGGCAGGCGACCACGAGGAGCCGCTGCCGGGGCGGGATCCGTACCAGGGCCGTCGGGCCGGCGGCGCTCGGCCGCTGGAGGAAGCGGCGGTAGAGCGCGATCTGGGCGTGCGTGGTGGGGTTCTCCCACAGCGGCGGCGGCCAGGAGAGGGCGACGGTGTGGAAGGAGCGCAGGGTGAGGCGGATGGCCTGCTCGTGGCTGCCGGTGAGGAGAAGGGCGGTGCCGACGAGGGAACGCTGATCGCGCTGCACGAACTCGCGATAACCGATATATCGGCGCATGGAAGTTTTAGCTCCGGCTTGCCTGAGGGACGTACAACGGTAGCGATCTAAGCGGCTGGAGCGCCAGATTGGGGTGAATGTCGGAGATTGGGGGTGAGGGCGTCCGCTGTTTTTCGTCGTGACGCGGGCGGGGGCGGGTCGTGGTCGTGAGGGATGTGAGGTCACGTCGGGATAACAGGGGGAGAGGGCGGGTCATGGCGCCGTAAAGTTTGCCACGTCGAAGATTACGAGACCGTGGGGACGATGATGCCGGAGATCGCGCCACTGGAAGCGGGAGAGCCGCGCCAGCTCGGGCCGTTCCGCGTCGTCGGGCGGGTCGGCGAGGGCGGGCAGGGCATCGTCTACCTGGGGATCAACGCCGCGGGGGAGCGGGCGGCGATCAAGCTGCTGCACGTGAAGTTCTCCGGCGACGCCGTCGCCAGGTCCCGGTTCGCCAGGGAGGCGAGGGCGGCCCAGCGGGTCGCCTCGTTCTGCACGGCGGGCGTGATGGACGCCGACCTCGAAGGCGACACCCCCTACATCGCGAGCGAGTACATCGAGGGCAGGTCGCTGCGCGAGGTCGTGGAGACCGACGGCCCCCTCAAGGGCGCCCCGCTGCAGCGGCTGGCGATCGGCACGGCCACCGCGCTCACCGCGATCCACCACGCCTCGATCGTGCACCGCGACTTCAAGCCGGACAACGTGCTCATCGCGGCCGACGGCCCGAGGGTCGTCGACTTCGGCATCGCCCGCATCCTCGACTCCACCGGCACGATCACCAGCCGGGCCATCGGCACCCCCGCGTACATGGCGCCGGAGCAGATCTCCGGCTCCGAGGTCGGACCGCACACCGACGTCTTCGCCTGGGGGGCGACCATCGCGTTCGCCGCGACCGGCGAGACGATCTTCGCCGGAAGCTCGATCGCCGTGGTGCTCAACCGCATCCTCAACCACGAGGTCGACCTCGGCACGCTGCCGGAGCCGCTGCGCGGCGTGGTCGGCTCGGCGCTGGCAAAGTCGCCCGCCACGCGGCCCTCGGCCGACCAGCTCCTGCTCCGGCTGCTCGGCCACCCGGAGACGGTGAACGCCTCGCCCGCGATCCTCACCCAGGGCGCCAAGGTCGCCGTCCCCGAGCCGCCGCCCCGCGACGAATTCCGATCCCGGGAGCGGGACCGTGAGCAGGGCCGCGAGCAGGGCCGCGACCGGGGACACGCCGACGACGGCGATCAGGGCCGTGACAACGACGCCACCAGTCCCATGCGCACCCCGAAGCCCCGGACGGGCGGTGTCTCGGGCGACCTGCTCCTCCCGTCCACGGGATTCCAGCACCCCCACCCCGTCCACGACCAGGGCTCCCACCCCGGGCGCGGCGATCAGGGCGGCCGGAGCGGTCAGGGGGTTCACCGGGAGACCGGGCCGGGCCAGGGCGAGCGTCGCGCACCCGCCGCCCACGGCGGGCCGTCGCACATCCCCGCCCCTCCCCCCGTGGAGCATTCGTCCTTCCCCGACCAGCGCTTCCCCGACCAGCGCTTCCCCGACCAGCGCTTTCCCGAGTCGCGCCCTGAGGACCGTCGCCTCCCGCGGCAGAGCCCACCGGACCACCTCTCTCCGGATCGCCGCTCACCGGCGCATCGCGGCCACCCGTCGTCGCCGGACTACTGGGACCACCCTCCGCCTCCCGCGTACGGCGACGGCACGGGGTACGCGGAGCACGGGGAGCACGGGGGCGAGGTGCCGCCGCCCAGCTGGCAGGCGTCCGCCACCCTCGTCGGGGTCCCGGAAACGCCGCCGCGCCCGCGCAGGGGGCGCTGGATCGCCGCCGCCGTGGCCGTGCTGCTGCTGATCGCCGGCGGGGCCGCCGCGGTCCGCTGGTGGCCGGGGATCGCCTCGGAGAGCGGGCCGGAGGAAACCGTTCCCACCGCGTTCACCTCCGTGGTGGACAAGGCCGCCAAAACGGGCAAGCTCGTCGTCGGCGTGCGCGACTTCCTGCCCGGTATCGCCCTGCAGAACCAGGGCAGGTGGAGCGGCTTCGAGATCGACCTCGCCCTGGAGATCGCCAAGGCGCTGGGAGTGCCGGCGAGCGGCGTCACCTTCCGGGGCACCGGCCGCCCCGAACGGCCGAAACTGCTGGCGGACGGAGACGTCGACCTCGTCCTGGCGACGTACTCGATCAACGACACCGACGACGTCACCTTCGCCGGGCCGTACTACCTCGCCCACGTCGACGCCCTCGTCAAGGACGGTTCGCCGATCGTGGACCTGAGAGGCCTGGAGGGCAGCCGGATATGCCAGCCGGCCTCCAGCGCGGCCGTGGCCGTCCTGCAGGGCGCGGTCGAGCGGCTCGCGCTGGAGGCCGCCGAGACATACTCCGAGTGCGTCAACATGCTGCAGGCCGGCCAGGTCGACGCGATCCCGGGCGACGACCTGCTGCTGGCCGGTTTCGCCAACCGGGAGAGCATCCGCTACAAGCTGCTCGGCCTGAAACTCACCGACGAGCGTTACGCGGTGGCCCTCAAGAAGGGCGACGTGCGCACCTGCGAGGCCGTCAAGGGGGCGATCGCCGACCTCTACCGGAGCGGCACGATCCGCACGCTGCTCGACAAGCACTTCTCCAAGGTCGAGTTCCCGGGGCGGGAGAACGACGCCCCCACCATGGCCGCCTGCACCTGACCGTGAGGGCCCCCGCGGAGACCTCCGCCGGGGCCCTGGTCCGGGGCCGGCGTCAGGGCCGCGCCTCGCCGTCGCGGGGCGTTCGTCCTGCTCTCCCTGTCGGCCGGCTGCCGGCCGGCTGCCGGCCGGCTGCCGGTCCCGCCGCCCGGAGCGCGGATCGGAGCGCGCATCGGGGCACTCGCCGGACGGCCGTCCACCGTGGACGGGTAGCATCCGAGCGTCACAATTCATCCTTCGAGTGGGGGAAGGTCATGGCCCAGACTCCCGTAAAGGTCACCGTTACCGGCGCCGCCGGTCAGATCGGCTACGCGCTGCTTTTCCGCATCGCCTCGGGCCAGTTGCTGGGCGCCGACGTCCCGGTCACGCTGAGCCTCCTGGAGATCCCGCAGGCCGTGAAGGCCGCCGAGGGCACCGCGATGGAGCTCGACGACTGCGCGTTCCCGCTGCTGAGCGGCATCGAGATCACCGACGACCCGAACGTGGCGTTCAACGGCGCCAACGTCGCGCTGCTGGTCGGTGCCCGTCCCCGGAGCAAGGGCATGGAGCGCGGCGACCTCCTCCAGGCCAACGGCGGCATCTTCGGCCCGCAGGGCAAGGCGATCAACGACAACGCGGCCGACGACATCCGCGTGCTGGCGGTCGGCAACCCGGCCAACACCAACGCGCTCATCGCCCAGCAGCACGCCCCGGACGTCCCGGCCGAGCGCTTCACCGCGATGACCCGCCTCGACCACAACCGCGCGCTGTCCCAGCTCGCCGCCAAGCTGCAGGTCCCGGTCACCGAGATCAAGAAGATGACGATCTGGGGCAACCACTCCGCCACTCAGTACCCCGACCTCTTCCACGCCGAGGTCGGTGGCAAGATCGCCGCCGAGCTGGTCGACGAGGCCTGGCTGCGTGACACCTTCATCCCCACCGTCGCCAAGCGCGGCGCCGCGATCATCGAGGCCCGGGGCGCGTCCTCGGCCGCCTCCGCCGCCAACGCGGCGGTCGACCACGTCTTCGACTGGGTCAACGGCACCGCCTGGACCTCGGCCGCGATTCCCTCCGACGGTTCGTACGGCGTGCCGGAGGGGCTCATCTCGTCCTTCCCGGTCACCTCGCGCGACGGCAAGTGGGAGATCATCCAGGGCCTGGAGATCGACGCCTTCTCCCGCGAGCGCATCGACGCCACGGTGCGCGAGCTGGAGGAGGAGCGTGCCGCGGTGCGCGAGCTCGGTCTTATCTGAGCCGTCCCGATCCGAGCCGTCCCGATCTGATCCGTTCTGATCTGGGTCGTTCTGATCTGGGTCGCCACGCGAAAGGGGCCCCGGCGTGCCGGGGCCCCTTTCGCGTTCCCGGCCTCCCGGGTTCCGGCCCGTTCGGGTTCCCGGCCTTTCGCGCCTCCCCGGCCCCTCGCCGCGCGGGCGGCGGGGGAAGGCGAAGGAAAAGGCGGCGTGTCGATCATCGCGGAGCGGCGCGACCCGGCGTTCAATGATCACTTGTGGTCGGGGGATCGGTGTTCAGGGAGTACGCCGCGGTGCGGATCGTCGCCGGGATGATCTGTCTCGCGCTCGTGGCGACCCCCCGTGGGGCGCTCGCCTCTCCCGACGACGACGGCTGGGGCGGCGCCGACCTGTCGGTGCGGCTGACGGTCTCCCCGAAGCGCGCGCAGCCCGGTCGGCCGCTGACCTACCGGGCCGAGGTGCGCAACGACGGTCCCGGCGACGCGGTGCTCCCGCTGCTCACCGTACGACTGCCCGAGAAGGTGGCGGTGGCCGGCGTCAACGTCGCCGAATGCCTTCCCGGCGCCGCGGCCGGAGAGGTGATCTGCCCCTCGCCGACGGACGTCCTGGCGGGGCAGACCGGCGGGGTGACGATCACCGGGATGGTGGGGTCCGGCGCGCGGGGCCCGCTGAGGGCGAGCGCCACGCTCTCCTCCGAGGTCGTGGACGACGACGAGACGGACAACTTCTCCGAGACGCTCACCGAGGTGGACAAGGGTGCGGACCTGGCCGTCAGGCTGTCGCGCGCGACGCGTGCGGGCCGCCTGGTCACGGTGGCCGCCGTGGTGCGCAACCGCGGGCCGCGGCGCGTCCACGACGCCGGGGTCCTCTTCGACACCGGCGGGGCGCATCTCGTGTCGGCGAGGGGCGCGCGGTGCGACTCCCACCTCGCCTACGTCGGGTGCAGGCTTCGTACGGTCGGCGCGGGCCGGCGGGTGAGCTTCACGCTCGCCTTCGTGGCCCGCGCGCACGCGCCACGGGCCGAGGCGACCGTCTACTCCCTCCGGCTGGGCGACCGCCGCCCGGCCAACAACACGGCCCGCTTCGGCCTGGGGTAGGCGCGGCCGGTCGGCTCGCGCCCGGCCCCGGTCGCAGGTTTCCGAGACCGGTGGCGCGGCCGGGGCGGCGGAGTGGAGCGGGGTGGTGTCAGCCGAGCATGGCGGCCCAGGCGTCGGCGACGACGTCGCGGACCGACGGGTGCTCGGGCTTCCAGCCGAGCTCACGCTGGATCTTCTCCGACGAGGCCACCAGCACGGCCGGGTCACCGGCGCGGCGCTCGCGCACGACCGCGGGGATCTCGTGGCCGGTCACCTCGCGGCAGACCGACAGCACCTCCTGGACAGAGAAGCCCGTCCCGTTGCCCAGGTTGTAGATCTTGTGTTCGCCCGGCGAGCAGGCGTCCAGCGCCAGCAGGTGGGCCCTGGCGAGGTCGGCCACGTGGATGTAGTCGCGCACGCATGTGCCGTCGGGAGTGGGGTAGTCCGTGCCGAACAGGCTGACCGACTCGCGACCGCCGAGTGCGACGGCGAGGATGTTAGGGATCAGGTGGGTCTCCACGGTGTGACGTTCGCGGTAGACCCTGCCGTCTCCGGCGGTGTGGGCGCCGCCCACGTTGAAGTAGCGCAGGCTCACCGCGGCCAGGCCGTACAGCCCGGCGAACGCGCTCAGCGCGGTGTCGACGGCGAGCTTGGACGCGCCGTAGGGGTTGGTCGGCCGGGTCGGGTCGGTCTCCTCGATCGGGGAGCGCTCCGGCTCGCCGTACGTCGCGGCGGTGGAGGAGAAGACGATCCGGCCCACCCCGGCGCCCCGCATGGCGTCGAGCAGGGCCAGGGTGCCGCCGAGGTTGTGCGTCCAGTAGAGGCCGGGCCGCTCCACGGACTCGCCGACCAGGGACTTCGCCGCGAAGTGGAGCACGGCGTCCGTGCCGGGCAGCAGGGCGGCGGCCTCGGTGATCGACCCCTCGACGAAGCGGGCACCCGGCGGCACCGCGTCGGCGTGGCCGGTGGAGAGGTCGTCCAGCACGGTGACCTCGTGGCCCGCCTCGACGAGTTGCGCCGCCACGACCCCGCCGATGTATCCGGCGCCTCCGGTGACGAGCAGCTTCACGGAGCCTCCTGTTTGATGATGTTTGTACTTGTTTACTTTTGTAAGTCTATCGCCAGCATATGCTGGCACATCAAATATCGGCCACCGCCGGAACAGGCGACCGCCATGACGGAGACGATCTCGTGAACAGCGTCCTGGCGAACATCGCCTTGGTCATGCTCTTCGTACTGATCGGGGGATTCTTCGCCGCGGCCGAGATGGCCATGGTCTCCCTCAGGGAGAGCCAGGTCAGACGGCTCGACACCCAGGGTCGCAGGGGGGCGAGGGCGGCCAAGCTCGCCCGCGACCCCAACCGCTTCCTGTCCGCGGTGCAGATCGGCGTCACCGTGGCGACCATGCTCTCGGCCGCCTTCGGCGCCGACACCCTCGCCCGGGACCTCATCCCCGTGGTGACCGGCTGGGGGGTGCCGGAGGCCGTGACGGCCCCGCTCTCCCTGGTGCTGGTGACGCTGGCGATCTCGTACGCCTCGCTGGTCCTCGGCGAGCTGGCCCCCAAACGGATCGCCAGGCAGCGCGCCGAGGGGATCTCCCTGCTGGTCGCGCCGTTCCTCGACCGGATGGCCGCGCTGTCGCGGCCGATCATCTGGGCGCTGTCCAAGTCCACCGACGGGGTCGTCAAGCTGCTCGGCGGCGACCCGGACGCCGACCGCGAGGAGATCTCCACCGAGGAACTGCGCGACATGGTGGTGGGCCACCAGGAGCTCACCGCCGACGAGCGCCACCTGATCGGGGAGGTGTTCGCGGCGGGCAAGCGGCAACTCCGCGAGGTGATGCTGCCGCGCACCGAGGTGGAGTTCATGTCCGCCGACACGCGGCTGGCCGAGGCGGCGATCCTGGCCGCGGCCATGCCGCACTCCCGTTTCCCCGTCTACCGCGACTCCTACGACGACGTCGTGGGCTTCGTCCACATTCGCGACCTGCTCGACCCGGTGCTGACCGGGTCCATCGAGCCGATCAGCGAGCTGGTGCCGATCCGCCCGGTCAAGCTGGTCCCCACCAGCAAGCGGCTGATGGCCACGCTGTCGGAGATGCGCAGGGAGGGCCACCACCTGGCGATCGTGGTCGACGAGTACGGCGGCACGGCGGGCATCGTCACCCTGGAGGATCTCGTCGAGGAGCTGATCGGCGACATCCGCGACGAGCACGACGTGGCGGACGAGCACGTCGCGCTGCCCGCCGGGGAGGTCGAGCTCGACGGGCTGGCCAACCTCGACGAGGTGGCGACCGAGAGCGGGATCCGTCTGGCCGACGGCCCGTACGAGACCCTCGGCGGGTTCGTCATGTGGGCGCTCGGCCACCTTCCCGCGCTGGGGGAGCGGGTGGAGATCCCGGGATTCGACCTGACGGTCACCGAGATGGACGGGCGCAGGGTCGCCCGGGTGAGGATCAAACGGAGCACGTCGCGGCCGGAGGCGCCGCCCGCGCCCGACAGCTGACGGGGAGCGCCCCGCGTGAGCGGGGCCCGTGATGGGGGTTCTTCGGCGAGGCCGCGAGCGAGGCCGTGGGCGGGGTCCGCGGGCGGGGTGCCGTGATCGGCGCGCCAACCACTCCCGGTAGCTGACAGAATTGGCTGCTATGGCCAGTCCTCGTGTCCTGTCGGGAATCCAGCCGACCGCAGACTCCTTCCACCTGGGAAACTACCTCGGTGCCATCAGGCAGTACGTCGCCATGCAGGAGGGGTACGACGCCTTCTACTGCGTCGTCGACCTGCACGCGATCACCGTGGACTACCAGCCGGACGTGCTGCGCAGGCGTTCCAGGGTCGCCGCGGCCCAGCTCTTCGCGGCCGGTCTCGACCCCGAGCGCTCCACGGTCTTCGTGCAGAGCCACGTCCGTGAGCACACCGAGCTGGCCTGGGTGCTGATCTGCCTCACCGGCATGGGCGAGGCCGGGCGGATGACCCAGTTCAAGGACAAGGCGGCCAAGGCCGGTGAGAGCTCGGCGAGCGTCGGGCTGTTCACCTACCCGATCCTGCAGGCGGCCGACATCCTGCTCTACCAGGCCAACCGGGTTCCGGTCGGCGCGGACCAGAAGCAGCACCTGGAGCTCACCCGCGACCTCGCGCAGCGCTTCAACCACCGCTTCGGCGAGACCTTCACGCTGCCGGAGCCGCACATCGTCAAGGGGGTCGAGAAGATCACCGACCTCCAGGAGCCCACGGCGAAGATGTCGAAGTCGTCCTCCTCGCCCACCGGGATCCTGGACCTGCTGGAGCAGCCGGGACCGCTCCGCAAGAAGATCATGCGCGCGGTCACCGACACCGGCTCCGAGGTCCTCGCCGACGACGAGAACAAGCCCGGCGTCACCAACCTGCTGCGCATCCAGTCCGCGCTGAGCGGCGTCGCGATCCCCGAGCTGGAGGCCCGCTACGCCGGGCAGGGGTACGGCACGTTCAAGAAGGACGTGGCCGAGCTCGTGGTCGACACCTTCACCCCGATCCGCGAGCGCACCGAGAAGCTGCTCGCCGACGAGGCCGAGCTCGACCGGATGCTCGCCGTCGGGGCCACCCGGGCCCGCGCGGTGGCCGCCGAGACCATGGCCAGGGTGCGCGACCGGGTGGGGTTCCTGCCCACCCCGTGATCCTCCTTCGCGCGGCCCGGGCGGGGTTCCCGCCCGGGCCGCGACGTTCTCCCGTACGGCCGGAGTCTCCTTCGCAGTAGGGCTCCGGCGGCCTCCCGTCCGCTCCGTGGTCCCCTGTGCGCGCACGGCCGCCTTTCCGCCGCCGTCCACGGTCGGGACGGCGGCGATTGGGTAGGGGGCGCACGTGACAAGCGTGCTGGAACGTATCCAAGCGGCCCGTGAGCGGTTCGGAAGGACACTCGGCACGGCCCGGGTCAGGTGGCACTGGCTCGATCACCTGGTCAGGACCTTCCAGCGCTACCAGATCCAGTCCGGCGACCGGCTCGCCGGAGCGGTCAGCTACTTCGCCTTCCTGTCCTTTTTCCCGATCATCGCGCTGGCCTTCGCGGTCTTCGGCTACTTCCTCTCCACCAGGCCCGAAGCCACCCAGGCCCTGCAGACGGCGATCAACCAGTACCTGCCCGGCCTCGCCGACAAGCTGCCGATCAAGCAGATCGCCGACTCCCGGACCAGCGCCGGGATCATCGGCCTGCTCGGGCTCCTCTACGCCGGGCTCGGCGCGATCGACGCCCTGCGCGGCGCGCTGCGCGAGATCTCCATGACGACCGAGGCGCCGCTCAACTTCGCCCTGGCCAAGCTGAGAGACCTGGCCGCACTCGTGATCGTCGGCACGACGATGGTGGCGTCGGTGCTGGTCGCCGGTTTCGCCACCCAGGCCAGCGGGGTCGTGGCCGGATGGCTCGGCCTGTCGGGGTCGGTGGTGGCCACCGCCACGATCTGGCTGGCCGGGCTGGCGGTCAGCGTGCTCACCGACGTCGTCGTCTTCCTGGTCATCCTGCGCGGGCTGGGCCGGTCCAGGCAGCCGTGGCGGGTGCTGCTGCGCGGAGCCCTGCTCGGCGCGGCCGGTTTCGCCCTGCTCAAGCAGCTCGCCGCACTGATCCTCTCGGGCACCCTGAACAACCCCGTCTACGGGGTGTTCGCCGTGGTGGTCGGCCTGCTGGTCTGGATCAACTTCTCGGCCCGGGTGATCATGTACGCCGCCGCCTGGACCGCGACCGCCTCCCTGGGCCCTCCGCCCGACCCCACCCCGGTCCCGGCGACCGCCATCCGCGCCTGAACGCCCGGCGTCACGGGAGATCCACCCCTCGGCATATCCTGCTTTCCGATATATGCTGCTAAGCATGACTCCAAGGACGATGACGGAGCCCGCGTTCCTCATCCTCACCGCGCTGGTCGACGAGCCGTGTCACGGCTACGGCATCGTGCGGGAGGTCGAGCGGCTGTCCGGCGGGCGGGTCCAGCTCAAGGTCGGCACGCTCTACGGCGTGCTCGACCGGCTGGCGGGTGACGGGCTGGTCGCCCTCGACCGCGAGGAGGTCCAGCAGGGGCGGCTGCGCCGCTACTACCGGCTCACCGACTCCGGGTCGCGGACGCTGGAGGCCGAGGCCGTCAGGCTCGCGGAGAACGCCAGGACCGCCGTCGACCGGCTCCGCGCCCGGCACGGCCGGCCGGCCGCCGCCGGAGGCCCCGCGTGAGGGCGGGCGTGAGGTTCCGCGTGATGGCGAGTGAGGGAACGAGCGGGAGGGTGGCGCGCCGATGAGTCTGCTGGAGGAGCGCTACCGTCACTGGCTGCGCCTGCTGCCCGCCTCCTATCGCGCCGAGCGCGAGGAGGAGATGGTCTCGGTGTTCCTGGAGGGTTCGCCCGACGTCTCCGACGCCGACGGGCCCCGGCCTCGCTGGTCGGAGATCGCCAGCGTCGCCGCGCTGGCGGCCCGGGTCCGTCTCGGGGGAGCGGGTCACACGGTGCCGAGGTTCCTCGCGTGGGGAGAGACGGTCCGCCTCGTCGCCCTGCTGGGGGTGGGCTTCCAGGCGTTGCTCGGAGCCCTCGCCGCCACGGCCACGCTGCGCATGTACGGGGTGATCGGCGAGGCCCGGCCCCTGCTCGCCCAGGTGGCCGGGCCCCCGGGCTCACCCGAGCGGCTCGTGGCCGTCCTGGGAGGCCTCACGGGCGCGCTCTGGTTCGCCCCGCTCGTGGCGCTCATCGCCGGGCGTCCGCGCGCCGCCAGGGCACTGGCGCTCCTCGCGCTCGCGCTGAAGCTGCCGTTCCTGCTCCAGGAGCGCGTGGACGTCTTCCTGTGGAGCGCGCTGATCGGCCTGCTGCCGTCCCTGGTCACGGTGCTGGCCCTGTGGGCCGGTTTCCACCGGGACGCGCGGCTCGTGCGCCGGCCGCTGTGGCTCCTGCTGCCTCCCCTCGCCGCCGGTGCCGCCCTCGTCGCGCTGTACGAGGCGGTCGCGTCCCCCACGACCACCGCCTGGATATGGCCGTGGCTGGACGATCCCGGCCTGGCGAGCGCGCTCATCCTGGGCGCGGGCGCCGCGTACGCCTGCGTGCACGTGTACGTACCCGCGCGGCGCACCCCGTCGTGGCCGCTGGCCCTGGCGATCCTGGCGCTGCCGGTGCTGTGCGTCCGTCTGGCCGAGCTGAACTACGGCGCCGACCTCGCCGACGAGACGAGCCGGATCATCACATTCGGAATGTTCGGCCAGGCGGCTCTGCTCCTGGCCTTCGTCGCCTGGAGCGCCGTCCTGGGGGTCAGGACACTCCCGGCCGCACCGGCCCGGAGCCGCGGGGGACCGGCCGAGGGGTGACCGAGCCGCCGGGGGCGGGCGAGCAGTCGCGGCGGGGCGCCCCCCGGCCCGGGGCGGACACCCCGGGCACGACGAGGGCCACCGGATCACCGCTCCCGGTGGGAGCGCCTGCGCAGGCCGTACGTCAGCCAGGCCAGGCCGCCGAGCAGGGCGGCGCCGAGGGCGTAGTAGCCGACCGGGACGCCCTCGTCGGCGGGTCTGCCGGCCGCCGCCGGGTCCTGCGCGGAGACGGGGGCCGGGGCGGAGGGAGGCGCCGAGGCGGCGGGCCCGGTGGGCAGCGGGGCGGGCTCGGGGACCGGGTCGACCAGCTTTCCGACCGGGAGGACCTTGCCGCGGTTGGCGAAGCCCCAGTCGAGCAGGTCGGCGACCTCCTCCCAGAAGTAGCCGTCGTGACGCATGATCGACACGATGACGGTGTGGCCGTTGCGCTTGGCGGCGCCGACGAAGCTGCCCAGGGCCTTGGACGTCCAGCCGTTCTTGACGCCGATCATGCCCTTGTAGCGCCAGAGCAGCCTGTTGTGGTTGCCGATCTCGTAGTAGCCCTTGGGAGCCGGGAACTTATCGGTCTTTGTGCTGATATATCGACGAAAATCGGCGTTGGCCAGGCCGGCGCGGGCGATCAGCGCCAGGTCGTAGGCCGAGCTGCTCTGCCCCGGCTTGTCCAGCCCGCTCGGCGTCTTGGCCACCGTGTCGAACGCCTGCAGGCGCTTGGCCTCGGCGTTCATGTCCGCCAGGGTCGCGGCCAGGCCGCCGTTGGCCTCGGCCAGCGCCATCGCGCAGTCGTTGCCCGAGACGAGCATCAGCGCCTTGAACAGGTCCTCGACGGTGTAGAGGGGCTTGGGGACCAGGCCGACCGCGCTGCCCTCCTCGTTCACGGCACGCCTGCTCGGCGTGATCTTCCGGTCCTTGTCCAGCTTCGGGATCAGGGTGAGGGCGGTCAGCGCCTTCAGCGTGCTCGCGGGAAGGTAGCGCCCGTGGGCGTCCTTGGCGGCCAGCACCTCACCGCTCTCGGCGTCGGCGATCACGTACGACTTCGCGGCCGTCCTGGGAGGGGCCTTCACGCCCGCGGGGACGACGAGGCCCCGCCCCCCGAGCCGGGAACCGCCGACCGGCTCCCGCTCACGGCGCGCGCCCGGCCCCTTCGCCGAAACGGCGCCCGCGCGTGGACCCGGCGAACCGGCGCCCGTACGCGAATCCAGCGCGCCGGCGCCTGTCCGCGCGTCCGCGCGCAGGTCGAGCCGGCCGTTCGCGGGCGCGTCCGCGACCCGGGCCTGTGCGGGCGCGCCAAGGAGGGCGGTCGCCGCGAGCAGCACCCCAACGGGCGCGACATGTTTGATCCCCATGATGATCTCAGGGTAGCTTCGTACCGGTTCGCATGGAGTTACAGGTGCCCTGACCAGGTACGAACCACTCGGCGGAATACTGACATCATGCAAATAACGCGAAAGATGGCCGCTTTTCTGATCGGCCTTGCCGCTTTCATGATCTTCGAATGGATCACCCTTGGCTTCAACCTCGCGGACGGCCATCCGACGGCCTTCTACGTGGTCCACGGAATCCTGATCGCCGTCAACCTCGTGCTGGCGGCCGTGCTCGGCGTGATCGGCCTACGCTGTCTGGCGCAGCGTGGCCAGCGTCCTCCGGTGTAGCTCGGCGGCCTCCTCCGCGGAGTCGCCGATGCTGGTGAACCCGAGCTTGCCGTACTTCGGGATCCCGCCCAGCATGTGCAGCACGTTCCCGGTGCGGCGCTCGCGGTCGAAGCCCAGGCCCTCGTCGTGGACCAGCTTGACCACCTCACCCGGGGTGCGGCCCCGCAGGGCGGGCGCGGCGCAGTTGTCCGTCGCCACGTAGTACTTCGGCCGGCCCGCGTGCACGAGCGTGCCGGTCCCCGGGTCGTACGACGCGCCGGTGGTCAGGACCGCGGCGCCGAACGGGTGGGTGGTGCCGCCGATGCGCAGGTTGATCTCGCACATCAGCGTGCGATAGCCGCCGTCGGTCTTGACGGCGAAGAAGTCGATGCCGAACAGTCCCACCACGCCGCGGCCCGCGAGGATCCTGGCGATCCGCTCCGCGTGCGCGCCCAGCTCGGCCCGGTACTCCTGCCGGGCGGGGAAGGTGCAGCCCTGGTAGACGTCGCCGTTGGGGCCGCCGAGGATCTGCTCGTGGGTGGCGACCACGTCGTACACGCCGCCGGGGGTGATCCGTGCCAGCGCGCTGGGGGAGTACAGGGGCCGGTCCTCGATGAACTCCTCGATCACCGCTCCCCGCTCGGCGACCTTCTCGGCGAACGTCGTCCAGTTCTCGTCCGACGCGGAGAAACTCGTGGGACAGGAGGCGAGCGGCCGGTCGCCCTTGGTCACGATGGCGTTGCCGAGTCCCGAGTAGCTGTTGTTGAGCTTGACCATCAGCTTGCTCGTGGGACCCATCGCGCGCGCGGCGTGCTCCACCTCGATCAGCGAGCGCAGGTCGCCGAAGCCCCTGACCAGCGGCACCCCGGCCTCGTCGCCGATCGTGCGTCCGCCGCTCTTGGAACCCAGGTGGGCCAGGGCGGTGGCGGGGCCGTACACCGGCAGGGAGAGGATCCCGGCGAGGCGCTCCTCGTACTCGCTCACCACGAACGGCACCATCCAGGCGGCCCTGCCGTTGCCGCCGTTGCCGCCGTTGCCGCCGTCCCCGGCGGTGGCGTCGCCCTCCCGGTGGCCGCCGAGGGCGGCGCGGATGCGCGCGATCGCGTCCGGGCGGCGCAGCAGCGCCTCGGTGAGCGGATGCGTGTCGGGATCATCCAAACTGATCATCTGCAGGCGCGTGCGGGCCTCGTCGGGATCGTCGAGGAAACCCAGGTAGTAGTCCACGACCGCACTGTCCACCGGCGTCGAGGTGAGGTAGACGACCTCGACTTTCGGCTTCCTCAGGGTGAGGAGGAGAAACAGCAGCCGCTCCTCGTAGCAGAGGGGACCGGTGATCCTGCGCAGCTCATCCTGGGGAAGCGACAACGAGGGAAGGACCACCAGGGTCCCCTCGTCCGGTTCAAATATGCTCAAACGCGACTGCCTCTCCCCGAATGGGATGTTAGCGATCATGTGAGGAGTGAAACACGCATTCCTCCCGTTTGCATCACTCCGCCGGGTTCGATGACCGGCACCTGAGGTCACGTAAATTGCCAGGTCGGCGACGTTTGGAAATGGCCCGGGGGCTACCGCCTCCCGGATCCTCCACCCCCCTGCCTAGCCATCGTCTCATAGTCAATTTGGGCTATCTTTCCTGGTCCTTCCGGGTCGGAAGGTGTACGAGTGGGGCATGGGGCGACAAAACATTTGGCCTGGATGTCGGCGAGCTGCTCGGGGGGAGGGATAAAGTCGTTGTCATCGCCAACGCGACGGCTTCTCCGGGTCACCGGCCTGCCGTTTTCGCGTCGGTGACCGACCAGCCCGCGCTGATGCGGCCCGTGAGACCCCACTCCGGCCCGTCGGCGCGGCGATCGCTTTTTTTCGAGACTGCCTCATGGGTTTCGAGATCCTGGGCAGTGGCACGGTGCGTCGAGGATCCAGGCCCGCCGGCGCAGATGGGACGGTGAGCAATGCGGGGGCGTAATTTGCGGGGAGAACTCGACACGTTCCTCGCCGGTCGCGAGCAGGAACTGATCAACTTCCGTCGAGACCTGCACATGCATCCCGAGCTCGCGTTCGCCGAATACCGCACGACGCAGCGCGTCGCCGAGCGCCTGACCGCCGCGGGGCTGGTCCCCTCGGTGCTGCCGCGCGGCACCGGCCTGCTCTGCGACGTCGGCAGCGGCGACGGCCCGACCGTGGCGCTGCGGGCCGACATCGACGCGCTGCCCGTGCCGGACGAGAAGGACGTCTCCTACAGCTCGACGGTCCCCGGTGTGTGCCACGCCTGCGGCCACGACGTGCACACCGCGATCCTGCTCGGCACCTCGCTCTTCCTCGCCCAGCAGGCCGAGGCCGGTCTGCTGCCCGGCCGGGTCCGGCTGATCTTCCAGCCCGCCGAGGAGCTTCCCGGCGGCGCGCTGGAGGTGATGGCCTCGGGCGGCATCAGCGGCGTCGACCGCATCTTCGGCCTGCACTGCGACCCGCGGCTGGACGTCGGCAAGGTCGGCCTCAAGGCCGGTCCCATCACCTCGGCCTGCGACAGGGTCACGATCAGGGTGAGCGGTCCCGGCGGGCACACCGCCCGGCCGCACCTCACCGCCGACCTCGTCTTCGCGCTCGCCAAGATCCTCACCGAGCTGCCCGCCGCGCTCTCGCGCCGGATCGACCCCCGCTCCTCGCTCAGCCTGGTCTGGGGCCGGGTCGAGGCGGGCTCGGTGGCCAACGCCATCCCGGACGACGGCGTCGCCGAGGGCACCGTGCGCTGCCTGGACGAGGCGGCCTGGCACGCGGCCCCCGACATGATCAAGTCGCTGCTGGAGTCGGTCGCCGGCGCGTACGGCGTCGAGGCCGAGATGGACTACGTGCGCGGCGTGCCGCCGGTGGTCAACGACAAGGTCAGCGTGCAGATGCTGGCCGAGGCCGCCGAGGGCGTGCTCGGCGAGGGCGCTCCGGTGCCGACGGAGCAGAGCCTGGGCGGCGAGGACTTCGGCTGGTACCTGGAGTCCATTCCCGGCGCGTTCGCCAGGCTCGGCACCCGCGAGCCGGGGTCGGCGCACCTGGCCGACATCCACCAGGGCACCTTCGACGTGGACGAGACCGCCATCGGCGCCGGGGTGCGTTTCCTGGCGGCGACCGCGCTGACGGCCCTGTGGGAGGGGCAGCGTCCCATCGCGGGCGAGCCGCTCATGGCCCTGAACGCCGACAACTAGTCAATTCTGACATCTAGTCAGCTGAAAAGTCCGGACATATCCTGAGGAGCCGGTCGATGATCCCCGAAGACGATCGTCGACCGCCGGACAGGAGTGCCAACGCCAGGCTGCGGCGGCCAT
The DNA here is from genome assembly GCF_052983175.1 of Streptosporangium sp. G12. Lineage (NCBI taxonomy): Bacteria > Bacillati > Actinomycetota > Actinomycetes > Streptosporangiales > Streptosporangiaceae > Streptosporangium > Streptosporangium sp. G12. The sequence continues at coordinate 29,895 of NZ_JBRIQO010000033.1, forward strand.
CCAGGGCTACCGGCGGGTAGTCCCGCCCCGCTTCCCGGGTCACAAGGTGGCGTGAGCTGGATAACGGACCTGTTGCGGACTTGTGTGCTGGTTTGGTCAACCCTGATGGACCAACTATCTTCCGTGCAGGGTTGCCGTGCGTCTCTTCGCGCGTGCACTGAAACGCGAAGGGAGTCCATCTTGCTTCAGAACCGATTCGGCAAGCTGGCCGCGACCGCACTGGCGGGCAGCATGCTCATGGGAGCTGCCGCGTGTGGTGGAAGCGAGGAACCGGCCACGTCGGCTCAGCCGAGCGGGGCCGCCAGCAGTGCGGCGCCGGCCGCGACGGGACCGAAGGTCGGTCTCGCCTACGACATCGGCGGGCGTGGCGACCAGTCGTTCAACGACTCCGCGGCGGCGGGCATCGACAAGGCCAAGGCCGAGCTGGGCCTGGCCGAGGTCAGCGAGCTGGAGGCCGGCAACGGCGAGACCGAGGCGGCCAAGGAGGAGCGGCTCCGCCTGCTCGCCGACGGCGGCTTCAACCCGATCATCGCCGTGGGCTTCGCGTACTCCAACCCGGTCAAGAAGGTCGCGACCGAGTTCCCCGACGTCAAGTTCGCGATCGTCGACGACGCGGCGGCCGCCGCGCCCAACATCTCGAACCTGCTGTTCGCCGAGCACGAGGGTTCCTTCCTGGTCGGCGCCGCCGCGGCGCTGAAGAGCAAGAAGAACCACGTGGGCTTCGTCGGCGGCGTCCAGGTGCCGCTGATCAACAAGTTCGAGGCCGGATTCGCCGCGGGCGCCAAGGCGGTCAAGTCCGACGTGAAGATCGAGGTCAAGTACCTCACCCAGCCGCCGGACTTCACCGGCTTCAGCGACCCGGCCAAGGGCAAGACCGCGGCCGAGGGCATGTTCGACGCGGGTGCCGACGTGGTCTACCAGGCCGCGGGCGGCTCCGGTGGCGGCGTGTTCGAGGCGGCCAAGGCCGCCAAGGGCCTGGCCATCGGCGTCGACTCCGACCAGGCGAAGACCGCCGCCCCCGAGCTGCAGAGCGTCATCGCGACCTCGATGCTCAAGAAGGTCGACGTCGCCGTCTTCGACTTCCTGAAGAGCTTCACCACCAACTCCGTGAAGTCGGGCAGCACGATCTACGACCTCAAGGCCAACGGCGTCGACTACTCCACCACCGGTGGCCAGGTCGACGACATCAAGGCCAAGCTCGACGAGTACAAGCAGAAGATCATCTCCGGCGAGATCACCGTTCCGGACAAGACCTCCTGACCTGGTACTAATGAGGGGCCCGGTGGACATTTCCCCCGGGCCCTTTGTCCTCTCTGACCACCACGTTCCGTATCGGGGCATCCGTACGGAGGAGGCCGTCATCAGCACCTCGGCACCGGCCGTCGAGCTCGAGGGAATCACCAAACGATTCCCCGGCGTCGTCGCCAACCGCGACATCTCCCTATCCGTACGGCAGGGGCACGTGCACGCCGTCGTCGGCGAGAACGGCGCGGGCAAGTCCACCCTCATGAAGATCCTGTACGGCATGCAACGCCCGGACGAGGGACGGATCCGCGTCAACGGCCAGGACGTGAGCTTCCGCTCCCCCGGGGAGGCGATCGCCGTGGGCATCGGCATGGTCCACCAGCACTTCATGCTGGCCGACAACCTGACCGTGCTGGAGAACGTGATCCTCGGCAGCGAGCCCCGCAAGGGCGGGATCGCCCTCGACTTCGGCGCCGCGCGAAAGAGGATCCGGGAGATCTCCGACTCCTACGGCCTCGGCATCGACCCCGACGTCACCGTCGAGGACCTGGGCGTCGGGGCCCGCCAGCGGGTGGAGATCCTCAAGGTCCTCTACCGGGGCGCCCGGATCCTCATCCTGGACGAGCCGACCGCCGTGCTCGTGCCGCAGGAGGTCGACGAGCTCTTCGCCAACCTGCGAGAGCTGGTCCGCGAGGGCCTGACGATCATCTTCATCTCGCACAAGCTGGACGAGGTGCTCTCGGTCGCCGACGCCATCACCGTCATCCGGCGCGGCACGACCGTGGCCAGCGTGGATCCCAAGGACGTGACCGCCAGGCAGCTGGCCGAGCTGATGGTCGGCAGCGAGCTGCCCAGCCCGGAGACCCGCGAGTCCACCGTCACCGACGTGGTGGCGCTGTCGGTGCGCGGCCTGAACGTCCACTCGGCCGAGGACCGCTGCGTCGTGGACGGCGTCACCTTCGACATCCGCAAGGGCGAGGTGCTCGGCATCGCCGGGGTCGAGGGCAACGGCCAGGCCGAGCTGGTCGAGGCCATCATGGGCATGCGCGCGGCCGAGGGCGAGATCCGCCTCGGCGAGCACGACATCTCCGCCTGGACGACGCTGCGCCGCCGCGAGGCCGGCATCGGCTACATCCCCGAGGACCGTCACCGGCACGGCCTGCTGCTGGAGGCCCCGCTCTGGGAGAACCGGATCCTCGGCCACCAGACCCGGCGGCCCAACGTCAAGGGCCCCTGGATCGACCGCGCGGGAGCGCGCGAGGACACCCGGCGCATCGTCGAGGAGTACGACGTGCGGACCCCGGGCATCGACGTGGACGCCGCGGCCCTGTCCGGCGGCAACCAGCAGAAACTGATCGTCGGCCGGGAGATGAGCGGGGAGCCGGTCTTCCTGATCGCGTCCCACCCGACGCGCGGCGTCGACGTGGGCGCCCAGGCCGCGATCTGGGACCACCTGCGCGCGGCGCGCGCCGCGGGCCTGGCGGTCCTGCTGATCTCGGCCGACCTCGACGAGCTCATCGGCCTGTCGGACACCCTGAAGGTGATCCTGCGCGGCCGGATCGTCGCCGAGGTGGATCCCAAGGACGTGACACCCGAGCAGCTCGGTTCGGCCATGACGGGTGCTGGAGAGGCGGCATGAACACCCACGTAGCGCACACGCCCCCGGGGACGCGCGGATGAGCCAGGAAAGATCCACCTTCGCCGACCGGCTGCTCGGACGGGTCTCGCCGGCGGGGCTGCTCTCGCTCGCCGCCCCGCTCGTCGCCATCGTGTTCGCGGCGCTGATCACCATGGTCATCCTGGCGATCACCGGCGCCCCGCCGCTCGACACGCTGGTCGTCATGGGCGAGTACGGCATCCGGCCGCGCTCGATCGTGCTGACCCTGAACTACGCGACGACCTACTACCTGTCCGCGCTCGCGGTGGCGATCGGGTTCAGGATGAACCTCTTCAACATCGGCGTCGACGGCCAGTACCGCCTGGCGGCGCTCACCGCCGCGGCCGTCGGCGGCGCGGTCACCCTGCCCGCCCCCCTGCACGTCGCGCTGATCATGTTCGTCGCCGTGCTGGTCGGCGCGGGATGGGCGGCGATCGCCGGGCTGCTCAAGGTGCGGCGCGGGGTGAGCGAGGTCATCTCCACGATCATGCTGAACGCCATCGCCACCGCGCTCGGTGCCTGGCTGCTCAACAAGGAGCGCCTCGCGGTCGAGGTCGCGGGCAGCAACAACATCGGGACCAAGCCGATCGGCCCCTCCGGCCAGGTGCCCGGCATGGAGATCATCGCCGGCACCCAGACGAAGGTGTTCGGCCTGATCATCCTGTCGGTCGTGATGGGCGTCCTCTACCACGTGGTGATCAACCGGACCCGCTTCGGCTTCGACCTGCGCGCCACCGGCCGCTCGGAGACGGCCGCGGTGGCCAGCGGCGTCAACGTCAAGCGGATGATCCTCGTCTCGATGGTCCTGTCCGGCGCGATGGCGGGCCTGGTCGGCATGCCGCAACTGCTCGGCGCCTCCTACAGCTACAGCCTGGACTTCCCCACCGGGCTCGGTTTCACCGGCATCGCGATCGCGCTGCTCGGCCGCAACCACCCGGTCGGCATCGCGTTCGGCGCCCTGCTGTGGGCCTTCCTCGACACCTCCGCGGGCATCCTGCAGATCAAGAAGATCTCCCCGGACATCGTCACCATCATGCAGGGCACGATCGTGCTCTCGGTGATCATCGCCTACGAGCTGGTCCACCGTTACCAGATCTCCGCCGAGCAGCGCCGGGTGAGCCGCCAGCTGGCGGGCACCACCCCGACCAGGGAAGGAACGCCGGCATGAGCCAGGGAGCCCTCACCACGCCGGAGGCTCCCTTCGTGGAGCCGAAGACCCCCGCCCGCAGGTTCAGGGTCACCTGGCGGGTCCTGCTGCTCGCCCTCGGCGCGCTCGTCCTGCTGCTCTCGTTCGCGCGGACCGTCACCGGCGCCGTCGACCTCACCTCCGCGGGCGCGATCAACGCCTCCGTCGCGCTGGCCATCCCCATCGGCCTGGCCGGTCTGGGCGGCCTGTGGGCCGAGCGGGCCGGGGTGGTCAACATCGGCCTCGAAGGCATGATGATCCTGGGCACCTGGTGCGGCGCCTGGGGCGCGCTCCAGTTCGGCAACCCCTGGGCGGGCGTTCTCGCGGGCGCGATCGGCGGGGCGCTGGGCGGCCTGCTGCACGCGGTCGCCACCGTGACGTTCGGCGTCGACCACATCATCTCCGGTGTCGCGATCAACATCCTGGGCCTGGGCGTCACCCAGTTCCTGTCCAAGGTCACCTTCGCCGAGATGCCGGGCGGCGGCGACTCCCAGTCGCCCCCGGTGCCCAAGCCCGGCGTGGTGAGCGTGCCGTGGGTCGGGGATCCGCTCAGGACGCTGGAGGCCAAGCAGTGGTTCCTGCTGTCGGACGTCGCGGGCATCCTGCGCGGCCTGACCACGAACGTCTCGCTGCTGACGATCCTGGCGATCCTGCTCGTCCCGCTCTCGTACTACCTGCTGTGGCGTACGGCGTTCGGCCTGCGCCTGCGCTCCTGCGGGGAGAGCCCGGTGGCCGCGGAGTCGCTGGGCGTCAACGTCTACACCTACAAGTACATCGCGGTGCTCGTCTCCGGCGCCCTGGCGGGCCTGGGCGGCGCGTTCCTGGCGCAGGTGGCCGCCAGCGCCTACCGCGAGGGACAGACCGGCGGGCGCGGCTTCATCGGCCTCGCCGCCATGATCTTCGGTAACTGGCGGCCGGGAGGGCTGGCCGGGGGCGCCGTGCTGTTCGGCTACACCGACGCGCTCCAGCTGCGCAGGGGTGGCGAGTCGGTGCACGCGCTGCTGCTCGTGGTGACGATCCTGCTCGCCGCGGTCGCCGTCTACCAGCTCGTACGGCAGAACCGGACGCGGGCCGCGCTGATCACCGGGGTCGCGGCGGTCGCCGTGTTCGTGGTGTTCGCGCTGACCGACTCCGTCCCCTCGGAGTTCACCTCCGTCACCCCGCACATCACCACGCTGCTGGTGCTGTCGCTGGCGGCGCAGCGGCTCCGCCCGCCGGCCGCCGACGGCGTGCCGTACCGCAGGGGACAGGGCAAGTGACCATCACGCGGCACCTCACGAGCGGATCTGATTCGATGGGCACCGAGACGGGCAATGAGACGGGCGCCGAAGCGGGTGCCGAGACGGGTGGTGAGATGAGCACCGGGACGGGCATCGACTGGGCGGCGCTGAAGGCCGAGGCCGTGCGGGCCATGGGCCACGCCTACGCCCCCTACTCCAAGTTCCCGGTCGGTGCCGCCGCGCTGGTGGACGACGGGCGGATCGTGTCCGGCTGCAACGTCGAGAACGCCTCCTACGGCATCGGGCTGTGCGCCGAGTGCGGGCTGGTGTCCTCGCTGCAGGCCACCGGCGGCGGCCGTCTCGTCGCGTTCACCTGCGTCGACGGGCACGAGGAGCTCCTCATGCCGTGCGGCAGGTGCCGCCAGCTCCTGTACGAGTTCGGCGGCCCGGAACTGCTGCTGGAGACCATCGACGGCCCGAAGCCGATGGCGGAGATCCTTCCCTACGCCTTCGGGCCCGACGACCTGAGCCGGGGGGCCTGAGCATGGACGCGATCGACGTCATCGTCACCAAGAGGGACGGCAGGGAGCTGTCGGCGGAGCAGATCGACTGGGTGATCGACGCCTACACCAGGGGCGTCGTCGCCGACGAGCAGATGTCCGCGCTCGCGATGGCGATCCTGCTCAACGGCATGAACCGGCGGGAGATCGCCGAGTGGACCCAGGCCATGATCCGATCCGGGTCCAGGATGGACTGGTCGTCGCTGCCGGGGGCCACCACCGACAAGCACTCCACCGGCGGCGTCGGTGACAAGATCACGCTGCCGCTGGCGCCGCTGGTCGCCGCGTGCGGGGGGTACGTGCCCCAGCTGTCCGGCAGGGGGCTCGGCCACACCGGCGGCACCCTGGACAAGCTGGAGTCCATCCCCGGCTGGCGGGCGTCCCTGTCCAACGACGGGATGCTCGACGTGCTCGGCAAGGCCGGAGCGGTCATCTGCGCGGCCGGTGACGGCCTCGCCCCCGCCGACAAGAAGCTGTACGCGCTCCGCGACGTCACCGGCACCGTCGAGGCGATCCCGCTGATCGCCTCCTCGATCATGTCGAAGAAGATCGCGGAGGGCACCGGCGCGCTCGTCCTGGACGTCAAGGTCGGCTCCGGGGCCTTCATGAAGAACGTGGAGCAGGCCCGCGAGCTGGCCACGACCATGGTCGAGCTCGGCACCGACGCAGGGGTCAACACCGTCGCGCTGCTGACCGCGATGGACCGGCCGCTGGGCCGGGCCGTGGGCAACGCCCTGGAGGTCACCGAGTCGGTCGAGGTGCTCGCCGGAGGCGGGCCCGCCGACGTGGTCGAGCTGACCGTGCGGCTGGCGCGGGAGATGCTCCAGGCGGCGGGCCTGTCCGGGGGCAAGGACCCCGAGCGCGCCCTCGCGGACGGCTCGGCGATGGACGCCTGGCGCCGGATGATCGCCGCCCAGGGCGGCGACCCCGACGCCCTGCTGCCCAGGGCCGCCGAGACGATGGAGATCACCGTGCCCTCGTCCGGCGTGCTGTCCAGGCTCGACGCGTACGGCGTGGGCCTGGCGGCCTGGCGGCTCGGCGCGGGCCGGGAGCGCAAGGAGGACCCGGTGTCGTTCGGGGCGGGCATCGTGCTGCACGCCAAGCCGGGGGACCTGGTTCGCGCGGGGCAGCCGCTGATGACGCTGCACGCCGACGAGACCGCGCGCTTCGAGCGGGCGCTCGCCGCCCTGGAAGGCGCCTACACCGTCGGCGAGGCCGCCGACCCGGACCTGCTGCCCCTGGTGATAGACCGCGTCACCGCCTGACGCCGCCGGCCGGAACGCCCGCCCGGCCCGTCTGGCGGGCCGGGGCGCCCTTCCGTCTCGCCCGGCGGGCTAGCGGGCCGGGACGCCCTTCATGTCCGTCTCGCGGGCCGGGGCGCCCTTTTGCCCCGCGTGGCGGGCCGGTGAGCTTTGCTCCGCGTGGCGGGCCGGTGAGCCGAAGATCTCGCCGATCACGGCGCGGTGGGTGGGCAGGGCGGTCGCGTGGCGCTCGCGGCCGTCCTCGGTGATGCCGACGAAGATGCCGCGCCGGTCGTCCTCGCAGATGCGGCGGGTCACCAGGCCCGCCTTCTCCAGGCGGGCGATCAGCCGGGAGCAGGCGCTCTGGCTCAGATGGACCGCGTCGGCGATCTCCTGGACCCGGTATTTGCCCTGGCCGCCCTCGACCATCCGCTCCAGGACCTCGAACTCGCTCATGCCGAGCCGGTGCCGTTCGGAGAGCTCGCGTTCCAGCGCGCAGGCGGTCGTGGCGTACTTGGCGAGCGCCTCGCGCCACGCTCGGACCGGGTCCTCCTCGTTCATGCCGCGGATCGTACCATGCGTGAACATTAAATGCACAGACATTAAATGCTTTTGCATTAGATGTGCTTGCATGTATTGTCGGACGACATGACCTCTTCATCGACCTCGACGGCTCCACCCGATCCGTCGGTCGCACCTGTTCCAACCGCTTCACCTGCCGCTTCTGTTCCCCGGGTTCCACCGGTTCCGCCGGTCTCGCCGCCCGACGAGCGCTGGGGCGCGGGCCTGTGGGCCGCGCTCACCGTGCTCTGCGCCGTGGTCTTCCTCGACGCGCTCGACGTCTCGATGGTGGGGGTCGCCCTGCCGTCCATCCAGGCGGACCTGGGACTGTCCACGTCCTCCCTGCAGTGGGTGGTCAGCGGCTACGTGCTCGGCTACGGCGGGCTGCTCCTCCTCGGCGGCCGGACCGCCGACCTGCTCGGGCGTCGCAGGGTCTTCCTGGTCGCCCTCGCGGTCTTCGCCGTGGCCTCGCTCCTCGGCGGCCTCGTCAACGACGGCACGCTGCTGATCGCGGCCCGCTTCGTCAAGGGCGTCAGCGCCGCCTTCACCGCGCCCGCCGCGCTCTCCATCATCACCACGACCTTCGCCGAGGGACCTGCCCGCAACAGGGCTCTCAGCGTCTTCACCGCCTCCGGCGCCAGCGGGTTCTCCCTGGGCCTGGTCATCTCCGGATTCCTGACCGAGCTCGGCTGGCGCTGGACGTTCCTCATGCCCGTCCCCGTCGCGATCATCGCGCTGGTCGCGGCCCTGAAGTTCCTCCCCAAACATCGGGAGGAGCGCGCCGAGGGCGGCCACGACCTCATCGGCGCCGTCACCATCACCGGCTCCATGCTGCTGCTCGTCTACGCCGTGGTGGAGGCGCCCGGCGCGGGCTGGGGCTCGCCGCGCACGATCGCCTCGCTGCTGGGAGCCGCCCTGCTGCTGGCCGTCTTCGTCCTCACCGAGCAGCGCGTCAAGCACCCGCTGGTACGCCTCGGCATCCTGCGCTCCGGTCCGATCGTCCGCGCCAATCTGGGGCTCGTGATCCTGTTCGGCTCCTACGTCGGCTTCCAGTTCGTCGCCATGCAGTACTTCCAGAACTTCCTGCACTGGTCGGCCCTGGAGACCGCGCTGGCCTTCCTGCCCGCCGGCCTCCTGGTGGCGGTGACATCCACCAGGATGGGCAAGCTGGCCGACCGGTTCGGCACCGCCCGGCTGATCGTGATCGGCTCGGCCGCGCTGGCCGCCGGGTACGCGTTCTTCCTCCGGATCAACGGCGAGCCCAGCCTGGCCACGCTGATCATCCCCGGCATGGTCCTGCTGGGCATCGCGTTCGCCCTGTCCTTCCCCTCGCTGAACATCCAGGCCACCAACGGGGTGGCCGACGACGAGCAGGGACTGGCCTCGGGACTGCTCAACACCTCGGGACAGGTCGGCGGGGCGGTCGTGCTGGCCGTCGTGACGGCCGTCCTCACCTCGGGTACGGGCGCCGACCCGATCGGTTCCTTCCGTGCCGCGATCACGGTCTCGGGGATCCTCGCCGTGATCGGCCTGCTGATCGCCCTCACCGGCCTCCGCGCCCGCCGCACGTCCGCCGCGGCCGAGGGGGAGAGGGGGAGGGAGAAGGCGCTCGAGACCGTCTAGGTCCGGCGCGCCGCTCGCGTCGCCGTCCCGTACGGGGACGGGGACGGGGACGCGAGCCCCGCGGGAGGCGAGGAGGGGCCGCCGCCGGATACCGGGGCCCGGCGGCGGCCCTCCTCGCGACCCGCGGCACTCCCCGCCACGACCGGGGTGCTTGACTCTCCCCTCGACAAGGTGTCACGATCCGGCCAGGGCGCATGTGGACGGCCGGGAGGTGAACCTCTCCGGAGACCTGAGCATCTAACGGGGCAGGAGGCTCACCATGAACCGCACCCTCGTTTCCCTCGCGCTCGTCCCCCCGTTCCTGCTCGCGGTCGGCTGTGGCTCGACCACGCAGACCGCAACCCCGTCCCCGGCGGGCCCGGTGACCACGGCCCCGGCCCCGGTGGATCCGGCGACCACGCCGCCCCCCACGCCCTCCGCCGTCGCGGCCGGGCTGCTCCCTCCGACGAGCACCAAGGAGATCGAGGTCGACCGCCCCATCGACACCCAGCCGACCGTCACCGGAGCCCGGTTCGGGGAGCACCAGGGGTTCGACCGGGTGGTGATCGACCTCAAGGGCGACCTGCCCGGCTACACCGCGCGGTGGGTGCCCAAGCTCATCCAGGACGGCTCGGGAGATCCGGTCGACGTCAAGGGCGGGGCCTACCTGCAACTGACGATCACCCCGGCCGTCGCGCACACCGAGGCGGGCGAGTCCACCTGGACGGGCGGCCCGATCTTCCAGGCCAAGCTGGGCAACGTCCAGAACGTGGTCAAGACAGGCGACTTCGAGGGCGTGGTGAGCGTGGGCGTCGTCCTCGACCGCAAGGCGCCGTTCCGGGTGCTGGAGCAGAAGAGCCCGAACCGGCTGGTCATCGACATCGCGCACTAGTCACGTGCCGGGTGGCGCACCGGGAGCGCCGAGGGCGCCGAGAGGAGCCATCTCCCCGAGACCGGTGACAGACTGGTCCGATGGTACGCAAAATCGATAGTGCGACACGGATTCCCGTGCCGGGTGGCAAGACGATCGACGAATACGTCGGTCTTGCCAACACCGGTGACGCCGGGATCTCGATCGCGCACATGAAGGCCCCGGCAGGGTGGGACGAGCCCGCCCAGACACCGGAGTTCGCCGAGTACACGCTGGTGCTCAAGGGCACCGTCATCGTGGAGCACGACGGAGGCACGAGCGAGATCGGCGCCGGGCAGGTGTTCGTGTGCGAGCCGGGGGAGCGGATCCGCTACAGATCCGGCCCCGACGGCGCCGAGTACGTCGCCGTCTGCCTGCCCGCCTTCTCCCCGGAGACCGTCAACCGCGACGACGAGTGACGGGACGACGCGTGACAGGATGACGAGTCACGACCGGAGACGACCGGTGACGGCTCGTCACACACCGATCCCGGCGTCTCCGTGCCGGGATCGGCGCGACGTCCCCTCAGGAGGGGACACCCGTGTGAACATCCCGAGGCCGGGCCGTGGCGGCGTCTCCGCGCGGGCCGGCCGGTCAGGCCCCTGACGGTAAGGTTGCGAAATGAGTCAGCTACCCACTTTCGAGCAGATCCGCCTGGCTCCGAAGGTGTTGCTCCACGACCACCTCGACGGTGGCCTGCGGCCGGAGACCATCATCGATCTGGCCCGCGAGTCGGGCTACGACAAATTGCCCGCGACCGAGACGGATAGCCTGCGCGCCTGGTTCAGGGAGTCCGCCGACTCGGGCTCGCTGGAACGCTACCTGGAGACCTTCGACCACACGGTCGGCGTCATGCAGACGCGAGAGGCGCTGGTCAGGGTAGCCGCCGAATGCGCGGAGGACCTGGCGGAGGACGGCGTCGTCTACGCCGAGGTGCGTTACGCGCCCGAGCAGCACACCTCCACGGGCCTGAGCCTCGAAGAGGTCATCGAGGCCGTGCAGGAGGGGTTCAACGCCGGCTCCAAGGGGCGGGGCATCCGGGTGGGCACCCTGCTCACCGCCATGCGCCACCAGGCCAGGTCCATGGAGATCGCCGAACTCGCGGTCCGCTACCGCGACGCGGGGGTGGTCGGGTTCGACATCGCCGGCGCGGAGGCGGGCTACCCTCCCACCCGCCATCTGGACGCCTTCGAATACCTCCAGCGGGAGAACGCCCACTTCACCATCCACGCGGGCGAGGCGTTCGGCCTGCCGTCGATCTGGCAGGCGATCCAGTGGTGCGGCGCCGACCGGCTCGGCCACGGCGTCCGGATCATCGACGACATCTCCGTCCAGAGCGACGGGGAGCCCAAGCTGGGCCGTCTGGCGGCCTACGTCCGCGACAAGCGCATCCCGCTGGAGATGTGCCCGACGTCCAACCTGCAGACCGGCGCGGCGGCCTCCATCGCCGAACACCCGATCGGCCTGCTGCGCCGCCTGAACTTCCGGGTCACGGTCAACACCGACAACCGGCTGATGAGCGGTACGTCCGTCTCCGAGGAGTTCGCCAAGCTGTCGGAGGCGTTCGGCTACGGCTGGGACGACATGCTGTGGTTCACCGTCAACGCCATGAAGTCCGCGTTCCTGCCGTTCGACGAGCGCCTGTCGCTCATCAACGGCGTCATCAAGCCCGGTTTCGCGCGCCTCAAGTGGCAGGCGTGACCGGGCTCGTACGAGTGAAGTGAGCTCTTTCCGATGAAGCAGGTGTTCCGCTCCACCCTCGCGACGGTCGTCGGCTGGGTCTGGATGGCCTTCGCCGCGTTCAACGCGGTCGACCTGATCGCCCGCTACAGCGGGCAGGCGTCGATGGTCGCCGCGGCGGTGCTGGGGGTGCTGACCGCGCTGGTCTTCGCCACCTGCCTGCGCCCGGCGGTCATCCTGTCCGAGGACGGCGTCCGGGTCCGCAACCCGCTGAGGAACACCTTCGTGCCCTGGCGGGCCGTGGACGAGGTCACGGTCTCCCACTCGATCACGATCACCTCCGGCGGTGAGAGGGTCCGCTGCTGGGTGCCGCAGGCCTCGGCCCGCGAGCGGGCGGCGGCCGCGCGCAGGGGGCGGTCCGCGTCCGCGCCCGTGCCCGCGCGGGGCCGTTTCAGGACCGAGCCGGTCCGCTCGAAGGGCGAGCGGGCCGCCGCCGAGGCGCTGGCGGGAAAGACCCACGCCGACTGGGTGGCCGAGCAGATCACCGAACGCGCGGAAGCCGCCGGGCGCGCGGCCTCGATGACCGAGGCCTCGAAGGCGACCGGGGCTTCGACGGCGACCGGGACTCCGGCGGAGCCCGAGGCCGGGACCGCTGCCGGGGTCGGGACGGGCGCCGGTACCGGGACGGGGGCCGGCGCGCTCAAGGTGACCTGGGCGCCGAGCGCCCTGGCGGCCTTCGCGGCCGCGGCCCTGCTGGTGGTCGCCGCCTTCCTCGCCTGATCGTGGCCGGCCGCCGAGGGTGCCCCCCGCGGCCGTGCCGGTGATCGTGGCCGGCCGCCGGCCGGGCACCGGGCCCCGCCGGCCGTGCCGCAGGCGCCTTCTCGCGCCGGTTCCGGCAGGTCAGAGGCCGAGTGCCTCGGCGAGGTCGGCCTTCAGGGCGTCGAGATCCCGTACGGCCGTCGCGCGGGCGGCGGAGACCTCGCCGGTCACCGGGACCACGACCTCCAGGTAGCACTTGAGCTTGGGCTCGGTGCCCGAGGGGCGGACGACGACCCGGGCGCCTCCGGCCAGGTGGTAGCGGACGCCGTCGGTGGGCGGCAGCCCGCCCGCGCCGAGGCTCAGGTCGTCGGCCGCCTCGACCTCGCGACCGCCGAGCCGCGCGGGCGGCGTGGCCCGCAGGCGGGCCATGGCCCCGGTGATCAGCGACAGGTCGGCCACCCGGAACGACAGCTGGGACGTGGCGTGCAGGCCGTGACGGCGTGCCAGGTCGTCCAGGAGGTCGAGCAGGCCGCGGCCCTCCAGCTTGGCCCGCGCGGCGATCCCGGCCACGGTCAGTGCCGCGCCGATGCCGTCCTTGTCGTGCACGGGCAGTCCGAGGTCGGAGCCGACGCTGTATCCCAGCGCCTCCTCGTACCCGAACAGCAGGCCCTCCCCGGCCTTCATGATCCACTTGAAGCCGGTCAGGGTCTCGGCGTAGCGCACCCCGTACCCGGCGGCGATCTTGCCGAGCAGGGACGAGGACACGATGGTGGTCGCCACCAGACGGCCGTCGCCCGAGGTCTGCCGGATCACGTGTTCGCCCAGCAGGGCGCCCACCTCGTCGCCGGTCAGCATCCGGTAGCCGCCGCCGGGCAGCGGCACGCCCACCGCGCAACGGTCCGCGTCGGGGTCGTTGGCCAGGATCAGGTCGGCGCCGACCCGCTCCGCGAGCTCCAGCGCGAGGTCCATCGCGCCGGGCTCCTCCGGGTTGGGGAAGGCGACGGTGGGGAAGTCGGGATCGGGCTCGGCCTGCGCCCCGACGATCGCGGGCGCGTCGAACCCGGCGGCGGTGAAGGCCCTGACCAGGGTGTCGCCGCCCACGCCGTGCAGCGGGGTGTACGCCACCCGCAGCTCCCGTGCGCCGCCGATCGGGAGCGCGGTCACCGCCTCCAGGTAGGCGGCCACGATGCCGTCGTCCAGCTCGCTCCAGGCCGGGTCGCCGGGGGAGCCGAGGGGCAGCCCGGAGACCGGCCCCGTCGCGTCGATGGCGGCGGAGATCTCCGCGTCCACCGGCGGCACGATCTGGGAGCCGTCGCCCCAGTAGACCTTGTAGCCGTTGTCGCGGGGCGGGTTGTGGCTGGCGGTGACGGTCACGCCCGCGTCGGCGCCGAGGTGGCGGACGGCGAAGGCCAGCACCGGGGTGGGCAGCGGACCGGGGAGGAGCGAGGCGCGCAGCCCGGCCCCGGTGAGCACGGCCGCGGTGTCGCGGGCGAAGGCGTCCGACTTGTGCCGGGCGTCGTAGCCGATCACGACGTGTCTGCCGGGACCGAGAACGCGGGCCAGCCCGGCGGCGGCGCGCATGACCGTCACCCGGTTCATCCGGTTGGGACCGGCTCCCAGCTCGCCCCGGAGCCCGGCGGTGCCGAACTCCAGCCTGGAGCCGAACCGCTCGCGCAGCGCGTCGCCGTCGCCGCTCTCCAGCAGCTTCTCCAGCTCCGCGCGCGTGTCGGGGTCGGGGTCCTGGGCCAGCCAGGAACGGGCGAGCCCTGCGAGATCGCTGCTCATCGTCACCTCTCGGGGCCGGGGCCCGTCCGCTCGCCGGGCCCGCCTCCTGTTGATCCCTGAAGTCGGTCCGCCGGCTTACAGCTTGCCGACGACGGCGGCCAGCAGGCCGCCCATGCGCGTGGCGGTGGCCCGGCCGACCTCCAGCACCTCCTCGTGGTTGAGCGGCTCGCCCACCAGCCCGGCACCCGGGTTCGTGACCAGGGAGATGCCCAGCACGTCGGCGCCGCCCTCGCGGGCCGCGATGGCCTCCAGCACGGTGGACATGCCCACCATGTCGCCGCCGAGGATGCGGCACATGCGGACCTCGGCCGGGGTCTCGTACGTCGGGCCGCGGAAGGCCACGTAGACGCCCTCGGCCAGCGACGGGTCGGCCTCGCGGGCCAGCTCGCGCAGGCGCGGGGTGTAGACGTCGGTGAGGTCGACGAAGGTGGCGCCGGTGATCGGGCTGGCACCGGTCAGGTTGATGTGGTCACTGATCAGCACCGCCTCGCCGACCTCCTGGGTCTCGGGGCGCAGGCCCCCGGCGGCGTTGGTCAGCACGACCGTGCCCACCCCGGCCCTGATCGCGGTCCGTACGCCGTGCACGACCGGCTCCACGCCGCGGCCCTCGTAGAGGTGGGTGCGGCCGAGGAAGATCAGCACGTTCTTGCCCGACTCGGTCCTGACGGCGCGGATCCGGCCCGCGTGGCCCTGCACGGCGGGCGGCGCGAAGCCGGGCAGGTCGGTCACCGGGATCTCGGCGACCGTCTCGCCGATCGCGTCGGCGGCCGGGACCCAGCCGGACCCCATCACCAGCGCGACGTCGAAGGAATCCACGCCGACGGCGCTTCTCAGCGCGTCCGCGGCGTCGGTGGCGAGTGCATACGGGTCGTTTGTCACGTCACCGAGCGTACCGGTCGTCCGCCTTCGCACCGCGCCGTGTCTCCTGCGAGCGGCGCGCTCGACCAGGCCCTCGACCTGATCCGGCCGGTGCTCCCGGTGAGCCGCCCGGCGGACTTCCGCGCGTGCTCGCGCGGCCGGTGGCGACGTGGCGCCTCCGGCTCCCCGGGAGTTCCCGGGGAAGGTCGCCCTCAGCTCCCCAGGGAGGTGCAGGGACGGCCGCGCAGCTCCCTGACGTAGTCGTCGGGGGCACCCGCGCGCTCGGCGGCCTCGGCCAGGATGCCGAGGTAGCGAGCCGAGGGCAGCCCGCCCTCGTACCCGTCGAGCACGTAGAACCACGCCACGACCTCGCCCTCCATGGTCTGCACCCGGAGCTTGACCTTGTGGTAGAGGCCGCGGGCCGCGCCCTCCCACTGGTCGAGAGAGCTCTCGTCCCACTCGGGCACGTCGTAGAGGACGACGAAAACCTGGTGGGCGGCGTCTTCGACGATGGAGGCGAGCGCGCCCTCCCAGCCGAGGTCGTTCCCGCCGAAGGTCAGGCGCCAGCCCTGGAGCCAGCCCGTCCCCCTGATCGGGGAGTGAGGGGCCCGCTGGGCCATCTGCTTCGGGTCCATGTTGCTGCCGTAAGCGGCGTAGACAGGCACGGAGACAAACACTAATCCAAGATCCGCGAGACGCTCACCCCGCTTCGAAGCCACGCCGATGTCTCGTGGAATCCCGGTGGTTTTGTGGAGGTTTCGTGGTTTAGGAGGGATGCCGAGCGATGTCCGGTCCCACCATGCGGGAGAATGGGCTATGTGACG
Organism: Streptosporangium sp. G12; assembly: GCF_052983175.1. NCBI lineage: Bacteria > Bacillati > Actinomycetota > Actinomycetes > Streptosporangiales > Streptosporangiaceae > Streptosporangium > Streptosporangium sp. G12. The sequence continues at coordinate 45,983 of NZ_JBRIQO010000033.1, forward strand.
AGGATAGTGATCATCGGTGGCGGTCCCGGCGGATACGAGGCGGCGCTGGTCGCCGCCCAACTGGGAGCGCAGGTCACCGTGGTCGAACAGGACGGCCCCGGCGGGGCCTGCGTCCTCACCGACTGCGTACCGTCCAAGACGCTGATCGCCACCTCGGTGCGCAAGCAGGCGCTCCTCGACGCCAGCATGCTGGGGGTCCACTACACCGGCGGCCCCGACGGCGACGTCGGCGGTGTCATCGCCGACATGCCGCTGGTGAACAGGCGCGTCAAGGATCTCGCCCGCGCGCAGTCCGCCGACATCGCCGCCCGGCTGGCGGCGGAGGGCGTCGAGGTGATCAAGGCCCCGGGGCGGCTGGTCGATCCGCAGGTGGTCAGGGCCGGAGACCGGACGATCCGCGCGGACGTCGTCATCGTGGCGACCGGCGCGACCCCGCGCATCCTGACCGGCGCCGAGCCCGACGGCGAGCGCATCCTCACCTGGCGCCAGCTGTACGACCTGGAGGAGCTGCCCGAGCACCTCATCGTGGTCGGCTCCGGCGTCACCGGCGCGGAGTTCGCGGGCGCCTACCGCTCGCTGGGCTCGGAGGTCACGCTCGTCTCCTCCCGCGACCGCATGATGCCCAACGAGGACGCCGACGCCGCCGAGGTCCTCGAAGAGGTCTACCGGCGCCGTGGCATGAACGTCATGGGCCGTTCCCGCGCCGAGTCCGTCAAGCGCACCCCGGACGGCGTGGTCGTCACCCTGGAGGACGGCCGGACCGCCGAGGGCAGCCACTGCCTCATGACGGTCGGCATGGTCCCCAACACCGCGGGGATCGGCCTCGAGGAGGCCGGGATCACCCTCGACAAGGGCGGGTTCATCCAGGTCGACAAGGTCTCCCGCACCTCCGCGCCCGGCGTCTACGCGGCCGGAGACTGCACCGGGGTCCTGATGCTCGCCTCGGTCGCCGCCATGCAGGGCCGGATCGCCGTCTGGCACGCCCTCGGCGAGGCCGTGCACCCGCTCCGTCTGGCCACCGTCGCCTCCGCCATCTTCACCGACCCCGAGATCGCCGCCGTGGGCATCGCCGAGCGGGCGATCGAGAACGGGGAGATCGAGGCCAACATCGTCAAGCTGCCGCTGGCCACCAACGCCCGCGCCAAGATGCAGGGGTTCAACGACGGCTTCGTGAAGCTCTTCTGCCGCCCGAACACCGGCATCATCCTGGGCGGCGTGGTGGTCGCCCCCCGCGCGTCGGAGCTGATCCTGGCGGTCTCGGTCGCCGTCCAGCAGCGGCTGACGGTCGACCAGATCGCCCACACCTTCGCGGTCTACCCCTCCCTGTCCGGCTCCGTCACCGAGGCCGCCCGCCGCCTCATGCAGCCGATGACCCCCAGCGGCATCTGACCCGTCCGTTCGATCTCGTGTCGTCCCGGGCCTCTGAGGCGGTGGCGGCCGAGGCTCAGGGACGGATGCGCAGGACGCGGATGCGCCCGTCGTCGCCGTACTCGAAATGGAACCGCAGGGTCACCGGGCTGCCGGGGAAGTCGCCGGAGATGTCCGCGGTGGCCAGGGTGGCGCCGCCGTCGGTGAGGCCGGCACCGGTGACGGTGTAGGCGACGGCGGGCACGCCGGTGCGCCAGGCGCGGATCGAGGCGATGCCGTGGTGCTCGACTCCCTCGTCCTCCACGGTCGCGTCGTCCGTGAACAGCGCGAAATAGGCGTCCTGGTCGGGCAGGGGAGCCAGCTCGAAGTAGCGGCGGACGGTGCCTGGGATGGTGGGCGCGTCGGACATGGGGACACTTCCTTCGGTGTGGTGGGTGGGCTCGGACGGTCGGATCGGTGGGCAGGGCCGGACGGCCGGCCCGGTGAGCGGGATCAGACGGTCGGCAGGGTGCCGCCGTCGATGACGTGCTCGGCGCCGACGATGGAGGCGGCGCGGTCGGAGACGAGGAACGCGACGAGTTCGGCGACCTCTTCCGGGAGGCTGGGGCGGCCGAGGGGGATGCCCCCGAGGGAGTCCATCAGCTTTCCCAGCGCGGCCTGCCTGTCGATGCCGGAGCCGAGGGCGATGCGGTCGACGAGCTCCTCGGCGGCCGTCGTCCGGATGAAGCCGGGGGCGACGGAGTTGACCCGCACGCCGTGCGGGGCGACCTCGTTGGCCAGGCCCTTGCTGTAGACGGTCAGAGCCCCCTTGGCCGCGGCGTAGGCCAGCGTCGCGTCGTGCAGCGGCATCCGGCGCTGTATCGAGGAGACGTGCACGATCGCGCCGGAGCGGTTCTCGATCATGCCGGGCAGGAGCCCGCGGTCCAGGCGGACGGCGCCCAGCAGGTTGGTGTTGAGCTCCCTGTCCCACGCGTCGTCGTCCAGGGCGGCGAAGCCTCCGGCGGGCGAGCCGGAGCCGCCGAGGTTGTGGACCAGGATGTCGACGCCGCCGAGGCGGTCGAGAACCTGCTCGACGATGCTGTCGGTGCCCTCGCGGGTGGAGACGTCGGCCGCGATGAACAGCTTGGGGTCGACGTCGTCCGGCCGGGTGCGGGCGGTCACCAGCACCGTGGCGCCGGCCCGCGCGAGACGCCTGGCGATGGCGGCGCCCGTGCCCTTGGTGCCGCCGGTGACCAGGGCGCGCCTCCCGTCGAGGGAGTCGCCGATGGAGGTCTCCACGATGTGCTCCGTTCCGGGTACGGGCACGCCGGGGCCCGCACCCCCAGTTGCTGCTAAAATAGGAGTGAGTCACTTCGACTTTAGCAGTAACTATTCGAGGAGGGGTAACGGTGGCGAGCCGGATCAGGCTGGAAGATCGTGAATGCCCGCTGTCGACGACGGTGGCCCACGTCGGGGAGTGGTGGACGCTGCTGATCCTGCACGACGCCTTCGACGGCTACACCCGCTTCGACGAGTTCCAGGAGAACCTGGGCATCTCCTCCAGCATGCTGACCAGCCGCCTGAAGACCCTCGTCGCCGACGGGCTGCTGGAACGCCGCGCCTACCAGAGCAACCCCACCCGCCACGAGTACGTCCTGACCGAGCTGGGCCGGTCCCTGCGCCCGGTGATCGTCGCACTGGCGGCCTGGGGCAACTCCCGGCTCGACCCGTCACAGCGCGCCATGATCCTCGTCGACGCCGCCACCGGCCAGGAGGTCGAGCCCGCCGTCGTCGATGCCGCCACCGGCCGCCGCCTCGACTCCAGCGAGGAGTTCGTCTTCGCCGCCGGTCCCGTCGCGAGCGAGCTCATGCGCGCCCGCTACGCCCGCACGCCCGGGAACGGCGATGCAGGCCGGAGCCGGGTCTGACGCGGACGGGTTCGGGGCCGCCGCACCGGTGCGCGCCGTGCTCCCACTTCCCGCGACGCTGTCAGGAGATGCGGGCGGCGGAGGTCCACGAGGCGTACAGGTCGGCGTAGACGCCGTCCTGCCGCACCAGCTCGGCGTGGGGGCCGCGCTGGACGATGCGGCCGTGCTCGAACACCAGCACCTCGTCGGCCGTCTCGGCTGTGGACAGGCGGTGAGCGATCGAGACGGCCGTACGGCCCCGGGCGACGTTGTCCAGCGCCCGGGCGATGCGCACCTCGGTCGCGGGGTCGACCGAGGAGGTCGCCTCGTCCAGCAGCAGCAGGCCGGGGTCGGTCAGGTACGCCCGGGCCAGGGCGACCAGCTGGCGCTCGCCGGCCGACAGCGACTCGCCGCGCTGGCCGACGGAGGTGGCCAACCCCGCGGGCAGTCCTTCCAGCCAGTCGGTCAGGTCGAGCTCGGCCATCGCCAGGGCGATGTCGTCGTCGGTGGCGGAGGGACGGCCGTAGCGGATGTTGTCGGCCAGGGTGCCGTCGAACAGGAAGCCGTCCTGCGGGACCATGACGACGCGCTCGCGCAGCGAGGAGAAGCGGATTCGGCGCAGGTCCACCCCGTCGACCAGAACGCGCCCGCTGCTGGGGTCCATCAGCCGGGTGAGCAGCTTGGCGAAGGTCGTCTTGCCCGAGCCGGTCTCCCCCACGACAGCGACGCGCGTGCGCGGCGCGATCTCCACCGTGACCTCGTGCAGCACCCGCGGGCCGTCGGGGTAGTGAAAGCCCACGCCCTCGAAGGACACCGTGATCGGGCCGCGCGGCAGCACCGCGCCCTTCTTTCCCGGGTCGGCGACGTCGGCGGGAGTGTCCAGGACGCTGAGCACGCGCCGCCAGCCGGCGACAGCGTTCTGCGCCTCGTTGAGCACCTCGGTGAGGGCCTGCAGCGGGCTGATGAACAACGTGACCAGGAAGAGGAACGCCACCAGCCGCCCGGCCGAGATCGTGCCGTCCACCCCCAGCCGCACTCCCAGCACGACGACGACGCCGAGCACGATCGCGCCGACCAGTTCGGTGGTGGGGAAGGTGAACGCGGTGATCTTCTGGGCACGGGTCTGCGCCGCCTGTTGGGCGCCGATGGCCTGGTCGACGCGTCGCGCGGTGCACTTCTCCGAGCCATGGGCCCGGATCACCGCGGTGCCCACCACCGACTCGCTCACCACCGCCAGCACCTCACCGGTGCGCTCACGTACCTGGGTGTAGGCGCGGGTCGCCCAGCGCTGGAACCTCGGCAGCACGACGACCAGTGGAAGGAAGCAGGCCCAGACCACCAGCGCGAGCTGCCAGGAGTAGACGGCCATCAGCACGCCGGCGATGAGCAGCCGGCCCACCGAGATGATGACCATGAGGCCACCCCGCTGCATGAAAGTGCTGATCTGGTCCACGTCGCCGGTGACCCGGGAGACCATGGCGCCGCGCCGCTCGGTGTTCTGGGTGAGCACCGACAGGTCGTGGACGTGCCGGAACGCCCTGCCGCGCAGCCCGGCGAGGCCGGACTCGGTGGAGCGATAAAGCCGAACGTTCATCAGGTAGCCGCACAGCGCGGTCAGCAGCACGGCGGCGGCGCACAGCAGGACGGCCCGGGTGATGAAGCCGATGTCCGGTAACCCTGTGTCCGTGAGGCCCCAGTCGATGACCTGCTGCATCGCGATGGGGACGATCATCTTGCCGACCGTGGCGAGCACGGCCAGCAGCAGCGTCACCGGCAGCCCGGTGCGGAATTCCGGCGACAGCGCGAGGCCGTGTCGCAGCGTTCCCAGTGCGTCCCGCTCCTCCGTCCGCAGGCCCGCCCCCGGTTTGGCGGCGGTGGCGCCGCGTTCTTCCACCCGCGCCGTCATGCGTTGATTTCCTCACGGACGTCGAGCGTCGCGCGCTCGGCCCTCTCGCGCTCATAGGCGGTGACGAGGTTGCGGTAGCCCTCGCAGTGGGCCAGCAGTTCCTCGTGGGCACCGCGGTCGGCCACTCGTCCCTGTTCCAGGTAGACGACCTCGTCAGCCAGTGCGATCGTCTCCATCCGGTAGGCCACCACGATCACCGTGGCGTCGACGGAACCGTCGCGCAGGCCGGACAGGATGCGGCTTTCGACCTGGGCGTCCACGCTGGAGGTGGCATCGTCCAAGATGAGCGTCCGGGGCCGCCGGACCAGGGCGCGGGCCAGTGCCAGCCGCTGACGCTGTCCGCCCGACAGCGTCGTACCGCGTTCACCGACGCGCGTGTCCAGGCCCTCGGGCAGGGCGCGGACGAAGCCGTCGGCCTGCGCCAGGCGCAGCGCCGCCCACAAGCGCTCATCCGGCATCCTCTCCCCGGCCCCGAGGGTCAGGTTGCCGCGCACCGTGTCGTCGAACAAGAACGTCTGCTGCGGCACCAGCGCCGCGGCGCGGCTCACCTCCCCATGCGCGACGTCCCGCAGGTCCACCCCGTCGATCAGCACCCGGCCCTCGTCCGGGTCGATCAGCCGGACCAGAAGCTGGGTCAGCGTCGACTTGCCCGACCCGGTCGGGCCCACGATCGCAACCGTGCGGCCCGGCCAGGCCACGAAGCTCACCCCCGACAGCACCGGAGCGCCGGGCAGGTACCCGAAGCTCAGGCCGCGGACCTCCAGCTCGGCCGGGCCCTGCGATCCCAGGCGGGCCGGCCCGTACTCCATGGACCCGGACGCCCTCAGCACCTCCCGCACCCGTCGCCAGCCCACCACGCTGCGCGGCAGCTCGGCGAGCACCCAGCCGAGCGCGCGGATCGGGAAGGCGAGCAGCGTGAACAGGTAGGCCACCTGGACCAGCTCACCGGAGGTGACGTCCCCCGCGGCCAGGCGCAGCGAGCCGAACAACAACACCGCCAGCACGCCGAGCGTCGTCATCGTCTCCAGCAGCGGGTCGAACAGGCCGCGCACCCGGCCGACCGCGATGTTGGCCTCGCGCAGCCGGTCGGCCGCGGCCTGGAAGCGCTCGGCCTCGGTGTCCTCCCGGCCCAGGGTCTTGACGACCAGGGCCCCCTCGAAGCTCTCGTGCGCGATCTCGCTGACCTCGGCGCGCAACTGCTGGGCTCGCGTCACCAGCGGGGAGAGCCTGCGCTGGTAGACGAAATTGAGCACGGCGATCGCCGGGAAGATCAAGAAGCCGAGCAGGGTGAGCACCGGGTCCACGGCCATGGTGGCGACGGCCGCGGTGAACAGCATGACGACCACACCGACCGCCAGCGGCAGCGGGCCGAGCGGGGCCCAGACGGCCTCGATGTCGGAGCTGACGATGGACAGCAGCCGTCCGGTCGGGTGCCGATGGTGCCAGGCGAGCGGCAGCCGCAGGTACTGACGGGTCACCAGGCGGCGCCAACGTGCCTGCATCCGGTACTGCATGACGCCGGCGACCACCCTTCGGGCGATGAGCCCCAGCGCCTTGAGCACCGTCACGCCCGCGATCAGCAGCGCGGCGGTGACCAGCGTGCCGGTGGCCGCGTGGCCCGTTCGAAAGGCAGGCAGAACCGCGTGCTCGGTGGCCCAGCCCAGCGCCCAGGAGGACGCGACTGTCATCGAACCGTAGAGGGAGCTGCCCAGCACGGCGCCGGCGAAGATGCGCGGCTCACTGCGGATGGCGTACCCGATGACATTGAACCCCTGCCGCATGACGGTCGTGCCGTCTCCGCGCCCGCTCGGCACGCGGTGGCCTCTCGACGAGGGGCGGGACGTGGCGAGGCCGGTTCGAAGCCGCCGCAGGACGGGTCCGAGACCCACCATCCGTAACATCGTGATTACTCCCATGTTTACCACTGACCGCCAAGTATCTTTACTCAGGCTGTAAGGGTTCAGCGCATGCGCAAACCACCCGAAAAGCCCATATGAGGCAGGGGGTACCCGCCCCCACCCGGTCAGCGACAACCTTTATGTATGGGAATCATGCAGATTAAGGGCGCCCAAAACACCGTATTTTTTCACTCTCGGTGCAAAAGATCGTGGACGGCTGGGGCGCCGACTCACGGGGCGGTCCACCTCGAAACTCCCGTGACAGCGGGCACCGCGACACCAGGGAAGGCGGGCACAGGTGCCCGCCGCCTGAGGTGGGTGAGCGACGCCGAGTGGTCGTCCCCGCGCGAGGCCACGCGGCAGGAAGCGGCGCCGGCCGCTACGCGACCTCGCCCGGCACGGATCCACGCGAGGTGGCGGGCGACCGCCGCTCCGCGTGCCGGCGCAGTGCCCGGATCGCCAGCTCCGCGTGAACCAGCGCGCCGTCGGAGAGCACTCCGTCGTCGAACACCGCTCGCGGGCTGTGGTTGATCGGCGCCGTGGCCGGATCGTCCGCGGCGCTCGCGTCCAGGATGAGATAGCAGCCGGGCACCTCGCCGAGCACCTCGGAGAAGTCCTCCGCGGCGCTCACCGGGGACGCCATCGGGACGAACCGGTCCGCGCCGAGCACCTCGGAGACCACCGTACGGGCGAACTCGTACTGCTTCTCGTCGTTCACCGTCACCGGGTAGCCCTCGATGTAGTCGACCTCGGCGGTCAGCCCGTACGCCTCGGCGATGTGCAGGCACAGCCGGGTGACCTCGCCGGGCAGCCGCGTCTGGTTCGCCGGCGAGAAGGTGCGTACCGTGGCGTTGATCGTGGCCGTGTCGGGAATGGTGTTGGACGTGGTCCCGGCATTGATGAAGCCGACCGTGACGACCACCGGGTCGAAGACGTCGAAGCGCCGGGTGACCATGGTCTGCAACGAGGTCACGATCTCCGCCGCCACCGTGACCGGGTCGCGGCTCAGGTGCGGCATGGAGGCGTGCCCGCCGACTCCGCGCACGGTCACCCTGAGCTCCGCCATCGACGCCATCAACGGGCCGGGCCTGCTGCGGAACAGGCCGGCGGGGGCCCCGTACGAGCGCACGTGCATGCCGTACGCCGAGGAGACCCGTGGTCCCGCCGCGTCCAGCACCCCTTCCTCGATCATGCGGGCGGCGCCGTTCCAGCCCTCCTCGCCCGGCTGGAACATGAACACCACGTCGCCGGCCAGTGCGTCGCGGTGCGCGCTGAGCAGCCGGGCCGCGCCGACCAGCATCGCCGTGTGCAGGTCGTGCCCACAGGCGTGCATGGCGCCGTCCACCTGGCTCGCGTGGTCCAACCCGGTCAGCTCGGTGATCGGCAGGGCGTCCATGTCGGCGCGCAGCAGCACCGCGGGGGCGGGTTCGCCGCCGGGATCCGCCTCGCCGGGTCGCCCGCCGCGCAGCACCGCGGTCACCGAGCTCAACGACCGGCCCGGGGTGATCTCCAACCCCAGCCCTGACAGCTCGTCCAGCACCGCCCGCTGGGTGCGTGGCAGGTGGAGGCCGATCTCCGGGTGCCGATGGAGGTCACGCCGCAGCCGTACGAGGTCGTCCTGCAGGGCTGCGGCGTCGTCGCGCAGCCGGTTCGGTGGCTTCATTGAACATTCCGATCGTCAGGCCGGCCGGGCGGGCCCGGCCGGCGGGGATGTGGTGAGGAAGGACGTCTTGGAGCGGGCCGGCTCAGCCGGCCAGCATCCCGGCCAGCTCGCGCGGGTACACCAGGTGCGGGAAGTGGCCGCTGCCGGACAGCACGGTGACGGTGACGTCCGGCAGGGCGGACTTCAGCCATCCCTCGTACGCCGGATCCGGCGAACGGCCGGCCACGTAGTGGTACGGCACCCCGCTGGACCGGATCACGCCCAGCAGGTGGGTCTGGCGGCGGCCGAGCTCCTCGGCGGAGGTGACCAGGATCTCGTTCCAGTAGCCGAGGAGCAGGTCCTGCCGCGGATCGGTGGCCGTGGAGACCAGGTCCCGCGCCGCCGGCGGCAACCGGTCGACCTGCATGTCGCCGAGCATCCGGTCCCAGATCTCACGCCAGGACGGGCTGCGTAGCACCGGTTCGGCCTGCCGCAGGACATCGCCGAACCTGCCCGCGAGCAACGGCTGGTCGAGGTTGACCACGCCACGGGTCGTGTGGGCCGCGGCGTACCTGGTCACCAGCACGGCCCCGAGCGAGTGCCCCACGACGATCGGCGCGGCGAGTCCGGCCTCGGTCACCGCCGCGTGGAGGGCGGCCACGACCTTGTCGAGGTCGTAGCCGTCCCATCGCGCCGACCCCCCGTGCCCGGGCAGGTCGAGTGTGAGCACCCGCCGGCCCGGATCGACGGTCGCCAGTTCGTCCAGCAGCGGTCCCCACTGGCGGCGGTCGTACGTGAGACCGTGCAGGAAGACCAGCGGCGGGCGGTCGTCGTCCGTGCCCCGGATGTCACCGGCCAGGCCACCGAAAAACCGGATGTCACGTGTGTCCGTCATGTCCCCCTCTTTTCGCAAAGGAATCTCACCCAGAGGGCGTAACCGAGGGGGGCACGATTTGTACGTGACGCAGGCCACAGCCATCCGGGGCCGGTTGGGCGCGCTGGAGGTCCGCGCCGGAGATCTTCCCGCCGGACACCGAGAAGTCGTGGTGGGCGCGCCCCCCGGCCGAACCGGCCGAACCGGCCGGAGCCCGGTGGGCCGGCGGCCGCTGTCCATCGGCGCGTCGCCGGTCGGCCGACAGGACCCGCAGCGTGTCGCCGATGACCTCGCCGTCCGCCCAGGCACGGATGGCGTCGTGGCCGGTGACGGTCCGCCGGACGTCGATGATCTTGCCGTCCGCGGTGAAGGAGTCCACCCTCACGGAGGGAACGCATCAGATCCGAAGTCAACCGTCGAGAGACTTCCAGCCGCGACCACCGAGCCTGAGCGTCGGAGGGCAGAGCCTCAGAACCGGTAAGGGCCGGTCGCGGCAAGCCGTTACGCTGCACAGATGGCCTTGATTGGACGCCAAAGGGAGCTCGCCGCAGTGGCACGGCTGCTCGACCGGGCCGCGGCAGGGGACAGCGGCCAGCTTGTCGTCACCGGTCCGCCCGGCTCGGGCAAGTCGGCGCTGATCGACGCCGCCGCGGACCTGGCCCGCGAACGGAAGATCCCGGTTTTCCGTGCGACCGCCCCCACCGTGTCCTGGCTTCAGTCGCCGGATCGCCTCGCCCAGGCGGCTGACGGCCCGCGCCTGCTCCTCATCGACGACGTCGACCACGCCGACACGTTCGCCGTCGATTTCCCAGCCTTGCCGGCTCGGCTCGTGTCCGGCGCGACGATCCTGGTCACGACCGCCGTGGAACCCACCGGACTGAAGCCGGAGCTGCGGTTGCGTGGCCTGACGGAACCGGAGCTCGCCGAGCTGAGCCCGGGCCTGTCCGCCGACGCGGTCCACGCGGTGTGGCTGGCCTCGGGCGGGCTGCCCGGAGCCGCACTCGGCCTCGCCGATGAGCTGGCTCGGCTCGACGTCACCTGCGACCCGGTCCTCCACCTGGCGCTGACCGCGCCGTCGCGGACGGAGTTCCTCGATCTCGACCCCGGTCTCATCCGTCTGCTGGAGGCCGCAGCCGAACGCACGCAGGCTCCTGGCTCCCGGGCCCGTGTGCTGGCCAGGCTCGCGCGCGAACTGCTGGGCGACCCGTCGGCCGGACGGCGCCGGCGTACGCTGATCGACGAGGCGGTGACGCTGGCCCAGGAGGTCGGCACTCCCGGCGCGATCGCCGAGGTCCTCGACTCCGGGCTGCACGCGCTGTGGGATCCCGCGGCCGCCCACGAACGGCTGGCCACCGCGTCGGAGATCGTGACGCAGGCCCGGCGGGCCGGGGACGCTGAGGCCGAGCGGCGCGGACTGTTCTGGCGTTTCATCGCCCTGGCAGAGCTGGGAGAACTGGAGGCGGCCGAGTCCGCGCTGACGGCCTACGCGCGGGCCAGCTCACTGGCCGGCGACTCCGAGGCGGCGGTGGTGGTGCTGGCGCGTCAGGCGATGCTGGCGACGATCCGGGGACGGTTCGACACGGCGGCCACGCTTGCCGCCGAGGTGGGCGTACTGGGCGGGCGTGTAGGGCTCGCGGACACGGAACGCCTGGTCGGGACGCTGCGCGCCGCCCTGGCCATGATGCGCGGCGAGTACGACTCGCTCATGGCTCCCTGGCATGACATTGCCCGACGGCTGCCCGGTCACTTCTTCGAGGCCGCCGCCGCCCGGGCACTGGCCGAGTCCGGGCGGGGCGACGAGGCAAGTCTTGAGCTCGAACGACTGCTGCCGGCTGTTCTCGCCGGATCGGGGCCGCGCTGGCTCGGAGTGTGCGCCGACCTGGCAATCGTGGCGGCGCTGGTCGGCGAACCGGCGGCGGCCCAGGCCCTGTACGACGCGCTGGCCCCCTACCACAGGCGTTTGGTCGTTTCGGGCGGCGCTAACATGATCAGCGGCCCGGTCGACGACTACCTGGGCCGGCTCGCCATGCGACTTGGCCGGCTCGACCTCGCGATAACCCACCTGGACGTCGCAGTGACGCTGGAGCGACGGCTCGGAGCGCTGCCTTGGCTCGCCGGCACGCTGGCCGCCCGGGCACGGGCGCTGACCGCCCGCGACGGTGCAGGCGACCTGCTCCGGGCGGAGGAAGACCTGGACCAGGCTCGCTCGATCGCGCAGCGCCTCGGCATGGGAGCGTTCCTGACCACCCTGACTCCACCGGCAAACGAGTGGTCTCTGCACCGCGACGGCGAGGGCTGGCGACTGGACGCCGGCACCGAGGTGGCCCGGTTGCGTGACGGACGCGGCATGGAGTACCTGCGGATCCTGCTGGCTGCGCCCAGGCGAGAGATCGCCGCGCTGGACCTCGTCGCAGGAGGAGCCGGCCTCACCGTCCCCCACGGCGCCCCGATTCTCGACGCCGTCGCCCGCGCGGCCTACCGGCGCCGACTGGAGGCGCTCGCCGAGGAACTCGACGCGGCCGACCGGGCCGGCGACGCCGAACGGGCAAGGGTGGTCCAGGAGGAGCGGACCGCCCTGCTGGCCGAGCTGCGCAAGGCCACCGGGCTGGGCGGGCGGGCCCGCAGCCAGTCCGGCGAGGCCGAGCGGGCCCGGGTCAACGCGACCCGGGCGTTGTGGACGGCGGTCAAACGGGTGGAGGCGGCGGCGCCCCTGGCCGGGGCCCACCTGCGGGCTTCACTGCGCACCGGCCATCTCTTCCGGTACCAGCCCGCACCGGGCGGCCCTGCTCGCTGGGTGCTGTGATCCACATCACATACAAATCATGCACGGTGAAGTTACGCCTCCCAGAGTGAAACCTTCAGCCTCGGGGAGGCTGACATGTCCGACATCCATTCCAGGCCGTCATCCGTCATCCCGGAGAGGACCGACCAGGCGGCCGATCCGAAGTCCGTAGGCTCTAGTGCACGCGGGAGCGGAGACGGTCCAGGGCGGCCCCGCCGTCCTGGACGGCGCGGGCCACGAAGTGCAGCTCCTCCGGGCGGCGGGCGACCAGAAGAGCCTGCTTGGCCGCCTCGTAGGCGTCGAGGGCGAGGCGCCAGTCGCGGTCGGCGGTCATGCCGCCGCGCCCGCTGACCTGGAACTCGTAGTCGAGCTGGTCGATCCCCTCGCCCAGCCGGGTGATGTCCTCCTCGGCGCCGCGCCGCATCATGACGAACTGGGCGTTGCGCCGGGTCCGCCGCTGGGCGCTGACACCCCAGGCCACCACGGTCAGCGCCAGGCCCACGGCGCTGAGCACGACCATGACCAGTCCCACGGACGGGCCGCCGCTCGGGGCGGGCTCGTCCCCGGGGGCGTCCCTCTCCTCGGTCTTGAAGATGTCGAGATCGGACAGCGAGGTCGGCACCGCGACGGTGAGACCGGTGGGCTTGCCCTTGGAACCGGTGAGGTCGGCGTCGTCGGCCTGGATGAAGGACGCGCCCTCGACCAGCGCGCCGGTGAAGTCGGCGCCGTCCAGCTCGGCCTGGGTGAACTCGGCCTCGCTCACGTCGGCGTCCTTGAACGTCGCGTTGCGCAGGTTCGCCTGGCTCATCTTGGCCTCGCGGAGCTTGGCCCGGGTGAAGTCGGCCTTGCGCGCCTTGAGCTGGCCGGGGGTGCTCTCCTCCAGGTCGGCGTCGATCAGCTTGGCGTTGGTGAAGTCGACCTGGGTCAGCTCGGCCCTGGTCAGGGTCGCCCCGGTCAGGTTCGCGTGCGGGAACTCCGCCTGCCCCGCCTCCGCGTCGATCAGGATCGCGCCCCGCAGGTCGGCGTGGTCGGCGTGCATCTGGCCCAGGTCGGCCTCGGAGAGGTCGGCGCCCCGCAGGTCGGCGTACTTCAGCGTGGCCTGCGTGAGGTTGGCCTGCTTGAGCGAGGCGTCGCGCAGGATCGCTCCGGTGAGGTCCTTCTGGAGCAGCTCCACGCCGTCCAGCTTGGCCTTGGTCAGGTCGGCACAGCGCAGGACGGCGGGGAGCTGTGCTCCCCGCGTGAAGTCCTTGCCACGCAGGTTGACGCCCTGACCGGGCTTGCACGGCCCGGCCGCGGCCTGGGCGGGAGAGATCACTGTCCCCGACAGCGCGAAGATCGCGGCGATGAGAGCCAGGGGGATGGAACGACGCACGGGAGCCTCCTTCAAAGCAGCCCCGATCGTGTCAGCGGATCATTGCATCACGCTAGACACCCGCTTGCACCCTTTTCTGCCGGGTGCTCGCGGTCACACGTCCCAGGTGACGGGGAGGCTCTTGACCCCGTAGATGTCCGCGGTCTCCGGGCGCAGGGGGACCTCTTCGGCCGGTACGGCCAGGCGCAGCGTGGGGAAGCGGTTGAACAGCGCGGGGAAGGCGACCCGCATCTCGACGCGGGCCAGCTGCTGGCCCAGGCACTGGTGGATGCCGTGGCCGAAGGCCAGGTGCCCGCCGTCCTGCCTGCGCAGGTCGAGCGCGTGGGGATCGGCGAAGCGCTCGGGGTCGCGGTTGGCGGTGTTGTAGGACAGGATGACCGTCGCGCCGGCCTTGATGGTCCGGCCGCCCAGCTCGACGTCCTCCAGAGCGACCCGCATGAACTGCTTGGCGACGCTCAGATACCGCAGCAGCTCCTCCACGGCCCCGTCGGCGAGCCCGGAATCGGCGCGCAGCGCGGCCAGCTGCTCCGGGTTCCGCAGCAGCGCGAAGGTGCCCAGCGCCAGCATGTTCGCGGTGGTGTCGAACCCGGCCGCCAGCAGGATCAGGGCGACACCCCGCAGCTCCTCGTCGGTCAGATCGCTGTCGGTGAGGTCGCTGAGCACGTCGTCGGTGGGGTCGGCGCGCTTGGCGGCCACCAGCTCCGCGAGGTACTCCTGGGTCGCCGCGTAGGCCGCGAACAGTTCCTCGTCGCCGGCCTCCCCGCCGAGGAACTTGTCGATGTGCTCCTGGAAGGAGCCCCGGTCCTCGTACGGCACGCCCAGCAGCTCACAGATGATGACGGAGGGGATGGGCTTGGCGAACGCGGTCACCAGGTCCGCCGACGGCCCGGCCTTCTCCATCGCGTCCAGGTGCTCGGCGGTGACCTGCTCGACGCGCTCGGTGAGCAGCCGCATCCGCCGTACGGTGAACTTGCCCACCAGCGGTTTGCGGTAGCGGCTGTGCTGCGGATCGTCCATCAGCAGGAACTCGCCGGGCGGCGCCGGGGGGACCTCGATGTCGCCGTAGTCGATCAGCGGGTGGTGGCGCATGAGCTCCTTGCGCGAGCTGAACCGCGAGTCGGCCAGGACCGACCGGACCAGGTCGTATCCGGTGACCAGCCAGCCCTCGTGCCCGTCGGGGAAGGTGTAGCGGCTGATCGGGCCGTGCTCGCGGGCCTGGACCAGCTCCTTGGGCGGGTCGAAGGGGCAGCCGGGCTGGCGCGCGGCCGGCAGCGTGGCGAGGGTGTGCTCCATGGTCGTTCCTCTCGTCGGCCTGGGTGCTACTCGAGATATTACGTGTTTCTGGCGGCTCGGAAACCACGTCGCGTTCAGAAGTTCTGTCAACCACGGGAGGTGCGCTCAGGCGAGTACCCGGCGTCGATCGCGGTGATGGCGCCGCGTGAAGACGCGATGACGCGTTTTCCGTGGCTCCGAGGCCGTACTCGCCGGACCGTTCATGGCGTCCACCGTCGCCGACCGCGCTGATACCGGGCCGTCGCCGTGCTGACACGGCCGCTGACACGGTTCGGCACAATGACTGATGTGCGAGTTGGACTGCTCGGGCCGTTCGAGGTCCGGAACCGCGACGGGGCCGTGGTTGAGGTTCCCGGGATCAGGCTGCGCGCGCTGCTGGCCGCACTCGCCCTCGAACCCGGTCGGATCGTCACGCGCGCGAGGCTGGTGGACTGGATCTGGGGGCGACGGCCGCCCGCGGACGAGGTGAACGCCCTGCAGGCGCTGGTGTCCAGGCTGCGCAGGGTGCTGCCGGACGGTGTGATCGAGGCGGAGTCCGGCGGGTACCGGCTGGCGGTGGCTCCCGACGCCGTGGACGTGTGCCGGTTCGAGCAGCTGGTCGGTCAGGCCCGCGCCGCCGCCGAGCCCGCGGCGCGGGCGGACCTGCTGCGCTCGGCCCTGGCGTTGTGGCGCGGTACGGCCATGGCGGACGTCGCACCGCGCGACAGCGACGTGTTCGACGCCGCGGTCGCGCGGCTGGACGAACTCCACGTCGCCGCGCTCGGGGATCGGGTGGAGGCGGATGTTCGCCTCGGCCGCGGTTCGGAGCTGGTCTCCGAGCTGACCGAGCTGGTCGCCACGTATCCGCTGCGGGAGGGGTTCGTGGCGGCCCTGATGCGCGCGCTCGCCGAGGCGGGGCGCGGTGCCGAGGCGTTGACCGTGTACCAGCGGACGCGCGAGCGGCTCGCCGAGGAGCTGGGCGCCGATCCGTCGGCCGAGCTCTCCGCGCTGCACACCGCGTTGCTGCGGGGCGAGCTGGGCGAGCGGGCGGAGAACCACAGGACGAACCTGCGCGCCGGGCTGACGAGTTTCGTCGGCAAGAACGACGACGTCTCCGAGGTCGCGGGTCTGTCGACCAGGCACCGGCTGGTCACCTTGACGGGGGCGGGTGGCTCCGGCAAGACGAGGCTGGCCACGGAGACCGCGCGGACGATGCTCGCCGAGCTGCCGGACGGGGCGTGGCTGATCGAACTGGCCTCGGTCCGGGCGGGCGGTGAGCCGGCGCAGGCCGCCCTCGCCGCGATCGGCCTGCGTGACCAGGCGCTGCTCGGCGGCGCGCGGGGCGGGGAACCGATGGATCGGCTCATCGCCGCGCTCCGGGAGCGCGCGATCCTGCTGATCCTGGACAACTGCGAGCACATGATCGAGGCGGCGGCGGCTTTCGCGGACCGGCTTCTGGGAGAGTGCCGGAGACTGCGGATCCTGGCCACGAGCAGGGAACCACTCGGCATCACCGGGGAGGTGCTGTGGCAGGTCGAGCCGCTCGCGCTGCCCGCGGAGGGAGCGGACCCCGCCGAGGTCGGGTCCTCGCCCGCGGTGCGGCTGTTGCGGGACCGCGCGGGCCTGCTGCGCAAGGACATCGGCTCTGACGCGCACACCCTGTCGGCCCTGGCGCGGATCTGCCGGGCGCTCGACGGGATGCCGCTGGCGATCGAACTGGCCGCGGCGCGGCTGCGCACCATGTCCGTCGATCAGCTGGCACGCCGGCTCGATGACCGGTTCCGTCTGCTGACCGGCGGCAGCCGTACGGCGCTTCCCCGGCACAAGACGCTGCGCGCGGTCGTGGACTGGAGCTGGGATCTGCTGAGCGAGGCCGAACGCGGCGTGCTGCGGCGGCTCTCGGTGTTCTCCGGCGGGGCGAGCCTGGAGGCGGCCGAACGGGTGTGCGGGGACGAGACGTTCGCCGGGGAGCAGGTGCTCGACGTGCTGACCGCGTTGATCGAGAAGTCGCTGCTGCTCGCCGACGGCGAGGGCACGCCGCGCTATCGCATGCTCGACACCATCAGGGAGTACGCGGCGCACCGGCTCGCCGAGGCCGGGGAGACCGAGCCGGCGCGCCGGGCGCACCTCGCCTACTTCACCGAGCTGGCCGAGACGGCCGATCCGCACCTGCGCCGGGCCGGGCAGCTGGAGTGGCTGTCCACGCTCGACGCCGAGCGAGACAACATCGGTGCGGGCCTGCGCGGGGCGATCGCCGAGGGGTGGGCGCAGGAGGCGATGCGGCTGGTCGCGGCCGTGGGCTGGTACTGGTACCTCAGCGGGCACAGGGCCGAGGGCACCGAGTTGAGCATCGCGGCGGCCTCGCTGCCCGGTGAGGTGTCCGATGATGTGCGGGCGATGGCGTACACCATCGTGACGGTGTTCGTGACCTCCGGGCCCGGCCGCGATCAGTATCAGGCGCGGGAGTGGATCCACGAGGCGCACCGGCTCATCCGGCGCGGCGGGCATCGCAACTCGCTGCTCGGGTTCATCGAGCCGCTGGAGCGGATGCTGCGGGAACCGACGGAGTTCCTGCCCGCGTTCGAACCGCTCATCGCCGGCGACGATCCGTGGGTGCGCGCGCAGGCCAGGCTCACCCGTGGCCGGCTGCGGCTCACGCTCGACGGAGACGAGACCGACGTGGACGCCGACATCGAGATCGCACTCGCCGGGTTCCGCACGCTGGGCGATCGGTGGGGGATCTCGATGGCGCTGACCTTCCTGGCCGACCGGCTCGCCGCGCGCGGCGAGCTCGCACGCGCGTGCGAGCACTACGAGGAGGCGGGCGTGGCGCTGACCGAGGTGGGCGCGACCGAGGACGTGGTCGGCCTGCGGGCGCGGCAGGCTCAGCTGTACTGGCTGCTCGGCGACGAGCGGTCCAGCACGTCCGCCATGGCCGAGGCGCAGCGGTGCACGGGCGAGATCGCCTGGCCGGACACGCTCGCCGAGCTGGCGCTCTCGAAGGCGCAGCTGGCGCGCTGGCGCGGCGAGCCGGACGAGGCGCACCGGCACCTGGCCACGGTGCGGACGATGCTGGGCAACGGGGAACTGAGCGACAAGGTTCGCGCCAGGGCCAAGATCATGGACCTGTACGGCTACCTCACCGAGGATCTCGAGAAGACCCGCGCGCATCGGGCCGAGGCGTTCCGCGCGGCTGTGGAGACGATGTACCCGCCGCTGATCGCCGAGGTGCTGATCGGGATCGCGGATCTCGCGCTGCGCCAGGGACGGTACGAGCAGGCCGCGCGACTGCTCGCGGCGAGCGACGGCGTGCGCGGCACGCCGGACCGTTCGCAGCCGGACGCTTCCAGGATCGCCGAGGACACGCGGAACCGCCTCGGTGAGACCGCGTTCACCGAGGCGACCCGTGCCGGTGGGCGGCGGGACTGGCGCGAGCTGGCCGAGATCACGCTCGCCTCGTGAACGACGCGCGCGCCCGGTGCGTCGCGGGCCGACGCCTTCGCGCTGACTCGGGCCAGGTTCACCAAGACGGTCATAGGACGTGCCAAGCGCTCCAGATGCTTGCCGATCTCAGGACAGAGCCACTGCGGCAAGGGTCGATACAGACGCGGCGGAACGCGAACGATGCCTTGGTGCTATCTGGTAGCACCAGGTAGCACGCGGAGATAGGATTCATGGGTGCGCACTCCTGAGCCTGACCACTCCCACCAGATCTCCCAGCGCGATCTGCGCAACCGGTCAGCGGAGATCATGGATGGACTGGAACGCGGAGAGCGCTATGCCGTCACACGCAACGGCCACCACATCGGCGATCTGGTTCCCCTCCGCCGTCGGCGCCGGGCCGTCTCGCGGGCCGATTTCGCCGCCGTGTCACGCGGCATGCCGCTCCTGGACGACCGAAAATACCGCGAGGACATGGATCACAACGTCAACGACGACCCCTACGACCCTTACGACCGCGCCTACGACAGAGGCGAGTTCGCGGAGGACGGGGAATGACCTCCGCTCAAGGGTTGCTCGACACCAACATTCTCATCCTGCGCGCTGGAATCGACCCCGACGAGCTGCCGGACGAGATGATGATCAGCGCCATCACCACCGCGGAGCTATCGGTCGGAGTACTGACGGCCGGCGGAGCGCAGGAACTCGCCCAGCGGATGAGAATCCTGCAAACCGCCGAGGCCGAGTTCGACCCCCTGCCCTTCGATGACAACGCCGCCCGGGAATACGGTCAGTTATGGACCGCCGTCATCGCCTCCGGTCGTAAACCCCGCCCCCGGACAGCCGACCTGATGATCGCTTGCGTGGCGATCGCGAACCGGCTCCCCCTTTACACCTGCAATCCGAAGGACTTCAAGGGCTTGGACCACCTGCTCACCGTGGTCCCGGTCACCAGGCCCCGGTGAGGCTCAGATGTTCTCCCTGCCTACTGGACGTTTCTCTCCCGGAAAAGACTGAAATCCCAGCTCAAAAACTCCACCACCGGCCCTCCGGGGTCGGTGAGGATCGCAACATCGGCACTGGCTCGGTGGTGAGCACTCCGCGCGGCCAGCACGTTCCTCTGAGGCCGTCGGGGTTGTAACGATCAAGGCTTCGGGTCACCGGATGCTCGTACGGCGAAGCCGCCGGGTGGTAGGCGCAGGCCGTCTACCTCGTGTTCCTCGTCGCTGTGGTTGATGGCGAAGAGCCATTCGCCGCGTCGTACGAGTTCCACGGGGGCGGGTTTCAGGCCGAGCAGGTGGGCGTACGCGGTGTCGGACAGGCGGGTGGAGACGTAGAGGGCGGTGCCGGAGCCGTAGGGGTGGCGGGTGATGGCGGGTTGGCCGGAGAGAGGGGTGCCGGAGGTGTGCGGGCCGGTGTAGACGGCGAGGGCCTCGGCGCCTTCGAGGTGGACGTGCTCGCTCCAGAACGTTCCGGTCTCCGGCCGGTCGCCCCGGTCGCCCCGGTGGCCCCGGTCCTCCTGGTCGTCCCACTCGCCCTGGTCGCCGTCGAGGACGTCCGGAGGGGACAGGGTGAGGACGACGTCGGGAGGTAGGGGATGGAACTCCTCGACGCGGATGCCGAGGAGGTCGCGCAGGGCGCCGGGGTGACCGCCGAGGCGGACGCGGGCGTGTTCGTCGGCGACGCCGCTGAGGTAGGAGACCACGAGGGTGCCGCCGCCGGAGACGTAGCGGCGCAGGTTGTCGGCGTCGGCGTCGGCGAGGAGATACAGGGCGGGGACGAGTACGAGCGGGTAGGCCGACAGGTCGGCGGAGGGGTGGACGAGGTCGGCGGTGACGCCGTGCCGGTAGAGGACCCGGTGGGCCTGGCGTACGGTCTCGGTGTAGTCCAGCTCGGTGGAGGGCAGGCCGGGGGACTGGAGCGCCCAGTTCGCCTCGGCGTCCCAGAGGACCGCGGCCCCGGCCTCGACGGGGGCCGCGCAGGCGTCCTTCAACGTGGGCAGCAGGGCGCCCAGGTCGCAGATCTCGCGGAAGATTCGCGAGTCGGGTCCGGCGTGCGGGACCATGCCGCCGTGCCATAGCTCGGCGCCGCCCCGGGAGGCTCGCCACTGGAAGAACATCGCGCCCCGCGAGCCGCGCGCGATGTGCGACAGGCTCAGCCTGGTGATCTCACCGGGGCGCTTGGCGAGCATCCGCGGGCCGGTGTAGGTGACCACCGCCTGCTCCATCAGCAGCCAGGGTTTTCCGGGGGCCGGGCCGCGTTCAGGGGCATGCTCCGTGGCCGGGCTCGGGTCCGCTGCTGGGCTGTGCTCCGGGGCTGGACCCGGGTCCGCGGCCGGGCCGCGCTCCGGGTTCGCGGCCCAGCCGCGGGCCAGGTCGGCGGCGAAGGCGGTCTCGGCGGGCGGGTCGGCCGACGGGTAGTGGTCGATCGCGACGAGGTCGACCTCGGCCGCCCAGTGGCGGTGGTTCACCGGCGCCCAGTCGCCGAGGACGAAGTTCGTGGTGACCGGGACGCCGGGGGTGAGCTCCCGCAATACGGCCTTCTGCTCGCGGAAGTGGTCGAGCATCGCGTCGGAGACGAACCGGCGGAAGTCGAGGACCTGGGAGGGGTTGGGCAGGTACTGGGTGGCGCGGGGTGGGGTGATCTGCTCCCACGCGGAGTAGTGCTGGCTCCAGAACGAGGTGGTCCAGGCGTCGTTCAGCGCGTCCAGGGTGCCGTGCCGGGCGCGCAGCCAGGTCCTGAAGGCCGAGGCGGCGTGCTCGCAGTGGCACGCGGTGCCGTACTCGTTGTGGACGTGCCACATGGCGAGCGCCGGGTGGTCGCGGTAGCGCTCGGCGAGGCTGCGGGCGACGCGGACGCAGGCGGCGCGGTAGGCGGGGGCGTGCACGCAGTAGGTGTCGCGGCTGCCGTGGGTGAGCCGGACGCCGTCGGGGGTGACGGTGAGCGCGTCGGGGTGGGCGAGGCCGAACCAGGGGGGAGGGGAGGCGGTCGGGGTGGCGAGGTCGACCCCGATGCCGCCGTCGTGCAGCAGGTCGAGGATGTCGTCGAGCCACCCGAAGTCGTGGACGCCGGGTGACGGCTCCAGCCGGGCCCAGGAGAACACCCCGACGCTGACCAGGTTGACCCCGGCCCGCCGCATCAGCGCGACGTCCTCCTTCCAGACCTCCTGCGGCCACTGCTCGGGGTTGTAGTCCCCGCCGTAGCACAGCGCGCCGAACCGCCCAGGCCAGTCCACGGCCACTCCTCTATTTGGATGGAGGATAAACTAATTATCACGGGTCGCCGGTCCCGTTCAAGGGCGCGGACTCCGGTCCGCGCGCTCATGCCTCCCCGCTCGCGGCTTCCAGGTCACCTCACCCGCGGACGACTCATGTGAGGAATCGGGCGCCGGGGCGTCGTGCGAGCCTTCTCGTGAAGACGGCGGCGGGGTGCGGGCAATAACAGCGTCCGTTGCCCCACGAAAGGCATCCTCCGTATGAGAGTCAACAGCGATCGTCCCCCTGATCGCGCCCTTCCCGATCTGGTCCTTCCCGCCTCGTTCCTCGCGGACGACGTGGGCGACGCGGGTGACCTGGCCGAGGGCGCCGTACCGGGGGAGCCCGCCGTCGCGAGTGACGCCGACGTGATCCGGCTGTCGCTGCGCGATCCGGAGTTCCGCCCGGTCCCGCGCCTCGTGGTCGCGGTCGTCGCGGCCACCGTCGTGGCGGGGGCGGTGACGACGACGGTGATCGCGCGGGGTTCCGGCGAGGACAGGCCGCTCACGCTCGCGGCCATGGGGGCCCTGGTGCCGGAGTGGCACGACGGGGATCCCGAGATCGTCGTGTTCTTCTGCGAGGACGACTCGCCTTTCGTCTCGTGCGGTGGCGGCGGCTTTCCCGAGGACGACGGCGGCTCGGGTCCTCCGCCGGACCCCATCCTGGGGGGCGAGGCCGCCACGCCACGGGACAAGGCGGTGGTCGAGCGGACGCTCGGGGCCATGCCGCAGGTGGAGGCGATCTCCTTCGTGGACAAACGTGAGGCGTACGCCGAATTCCGCCGCGACGAGCCGAAGCTGGCCCAGCGCATCGTCGAGGCGAACATGACGGAGTCGTTCACGCTGAAGATGAGGCCGGGGACCGACTGGAACACCGTGATCGAGACGGCCAAGACGCTGCCGGGAGTGGCCAGCGTGTTCAACCGCAAGTGCATCACCGAGAACCTTCGGAAGATCTCCGAGGGGAACAGGGGCCTGTGCGCTCCCGGGGGCCTCGACTCCTGACGGACCCGTCCGAGGGGGCTGCGGGTCGGAGGCATTGACGTTTGTTGGTTTGGACGTAAAACTAATTCAGCAAACGAGAGCCCGAGTGCTGGAGTCCCCATGCCTTACCGCCCTCCCCTGGTCGCGCACGAGTACTTCGTCGCCGATCCGCCGGAGCTGCCCGTCCGTTCGCACGGCGAGGGCGGCCTGTCGGCGCTGATCTCGGCGGAGCCGGTGGCCTCCGACGCGGCCGGGGTGATCCTGAAGGCGGTGACCTCGGCGGAGGAGACGCTCCTGGTCCAGGTGGGCGTGGCGGGCGAGGGGGTGATCCGGGTCAGGCTCGGGCAGGACGCGGACGCGCGGACCAGGTCGGCCGCCGCGATCTCCATGGTCACGCCGGGGGAGTTCGCCGGGGCGCGGGTGGAGAGCCGCGAAGGGACGATCGTGCTCGACGCGGGATCGCTCCGCGCGGAGATCACTTTGGCACCCTGGCACCTGAGGTTCACCGACGCGAGCGGGGCGCCGCTGCTGGAGCAGGACCGGGGGCACACCGACATCAGCGGCCGGTTGCGCACGCTGCCGTTCGGCCGCTCCAGCGCGGACGGCGCGGTGGTCGGCTACCACGAGAGCTTCGCGGCCCCCGCCGACGAGGCGTTCGGCGGTTTCGGCGAGTCGTTCACCCGGCTCGACAAGCGCGGCCAGCGGCCGGTGATGTGGAACTTCGACGCGTTCGGCGCCGAGTCGCAGCGGGCGTACAAGAACATCCCGTTCTACCTGTCCAGCAGGGGTTACGGGGTGCTGGTGGACAGCGGGACGCCGGTGGAGTTCGACGTGTGCCAGTCCACGCACAGCTGCGTGCAGATCGTGGTCCCCGACGACCTGATCGACTACTACGTGATCGCCGGGCCCACCCCGCCGGAGGTGCTCGGCCGGTACGACCTGCTGACCTGCCGCCCGCTGCTCCCGCCGAAGTGGGCGTTCGGCACCTGGATCTCCTCGGGGTTCTTCGTCGACACCCAGGAGCGGGTGATGGCCAGGGCGCGGCGGATCCGCGAGCGGGGGATCCCGTGCGACGTGCTCCATCTGGACACGTACTGGCAGACGGACGGGCACTGGTCGGACATGCGCTGGGACGCGGAGGGCTTTCCCGACCCGGCGGGGATGCTGGCCGAGCTGGACGCGATGGGCTTCAAGGTCTGCCTGTGGATGAACCCGTACATCTCCCACCTCAGCCCGGCCTTCCCGCCCGCCGCCGAAAGCGGATATTTCCTTAAAAAGCCGGATGGTGAGGTCTACGTGGCCGACTGCTGGCACGGCTCCTACCCGGCCTGCGGCATCGTCGACTTCACCAACCCCGCCGCCGTGGAGTGGTTCAAGGGGCTGCTCCGCCCGCTGCTGGAGCAGGGCGTCCAGGTCTTCAAGACCGACTTCGCCGAGGGCGTGCCGCACGACGCGGTCGCGGCCAACGGCATGTCGGGCACCGACCTGCACAACGTCTACACGCTGCTGTTCAACGACGCCGTCTCCGAGGTGACCCGGGAGATCGCCGGGCACGGCATGGTGTGGGCGCGCTCGTCGTTCCTCGGCGGGCAGCGGCACTCGGCGCAGTGGAGCGGCGACACCTACACCAGCTACGCCGCGATGGGCAGCACCCTGCGCGGCGGGCTGGCGCACGGCCTGTCCGGCGTCCCGTTCTGGAGCCACGACGCGGGCGGGTTCACCGGCCGGCCCACCGACGACCTGTACGTCAGGTGGACCCAGTTCGGCGCGCTCTCCCCGCTGCTGCGCCTGCACGGCACCACCAGCCGGGAGCCGTGGGAGTTCCCCGAGGTCGAGGCGGAGGCGGTCGAGGCGCTGAGACTGCGCTACCGGCTCATGCCGTACATCTACACGGCGGCCGTCGAGGCCGCCAGGACCGGGGCGCCGATGATGCGGGCGCTGTGCGTCGACCACCCGGACGACCCGGTGGCCTGGCAGGCCGACCTGCAGTATCTCCTCGGCCGTGACCTGCTGGTGGCGCCGATGACCTCGCCGGAGCAGGTCAGGAGGGTCTACCTGCCGCACGGGGAGTGGGTGGACCACTGGACGGGCGAGATCCTGCCCGGCGGCCGGTACGTCACGGTCGCCCCGCCGCTGGACCGCGTCCCCCTCTTCGCCCGGCGCGGCGCGATCGTCCCCGTCCTCGCCGACCCGGGCGGGACCGTCGGGGACGGGCCGTTCGGGGAGATCACCCTGGTCGCGTACGGCGTCGGCGGCGGTTCCGGCCCGGACGCGGGTCCGTACACCGGCTCCGGATCCGGGGAGAACGGCGAGATCCGTACCACCGTCTCCGACCTCGACGGGGACACCACGATCACCGCGGTTCCCGAGGGGGAGGGCCTGCGGATGACCGTCTCGGGGAGCGCGCGGATCGCGGACGTCGAGCTGGTGGGCCCAGGCGTCCCGATCGTCATCACCACCATCTAGGAGAAGAACCATGGTCAACCTCAAGGCGGGTGTCGCCCTGGTGGCCGCGCTCGCGGTGCTCGTCGCCTGCGGCGGCACCGAGAAGGCGGCGGAGACGCCCGCCGCGGACGGCCCCCGCGTCCTGAAGCTCTGGTACTACGAGGGCGCCGACAGCGCGATGGGCAAGGCCTGGACCGAGGCCGTCAAGCGGTTCCAGGCCACGCACCCCGGCGTGACGGTGAAGTTCGAGGAGAAGGCGTTCGAGCAGATCCGCCAGTCGGCGGGGATGATCCTCAACTCGGACGAGGTCCCCGACGTGATGGAGTACAACAAGGGCAACGCCTCGGCCGGCCTGCTGTCGAAGCAGGGCCTGCTCACCGACCTCACCCCGGAGGTGACCAAGCGGGGCTGGGACAAGCTGCTCAGCCCCTCCATCCAGACGACCGCGCGATACGACGAGCGCGGCGTCATGGGCGCGGGCAAGTGGTACGGCGTCCCCAACTACGCCGAGTACGTGATGGTCTACTACAACAAGGACGCGTTCGAGAAGGCGGGCGTGAAGGTGCCCACGACCTTCGAGGAGTTCACCGCCGCGCTCGACACGTTCGCCAAGGCCGGGACCACCCCCCTCGCCGTCGGCGGCGCCGAGTACCCCGCGCAGCAGATCTTCTACCAGCTCGCGCTGAGCAAGGCGCAGCGGCCGTGGGTGGACGCCTTCCAGCTCTACAAGGGCAAGGTCGACTTCAAGGGCCCGGAGTTCAAATACGCGGCCGACACCCTCGCCGACTGGGTGAAGAAGGGCTACATCGGCAAGGACTCCGCCGGTATCAAGGCCGAGGACATGGGCGTGTCCTTCATCGGCGGCAAGTATCCGATCATGGTCACGGGCAGCTGGTGGTACGGCCGCCTCGCGAGCGAGATCAAGGACTTCGAGTGGGGCTCGTTCCTGTGGCCGGGCAACACGATGAGCGCCGGGTCCAGCGGCAACATGTGGGTCGTCCCGGAGAACGCGAAGAACAAGGACCTGGCCTACGACTTCATCGACATCACGATGAGCAAGGACATCCAGAACCTGCTCGGCAACTCCGGCGGCATCCCGGTGGCCGCCGACACCGCCGCGATCACCGACGGGAAGAGCAAGGAGCTGATCGAGAACTTCAACACGCTCTCGACCTCCGACGGGCTGGCCTTCTACCCCGACTGGCCGGCGCCCGGCTACTACGACGTCCTCGTGTCGGGCGTGCAGAACATCATCAACGGCACCAAGACCTCCGACCAGGTTCTGGACGAGATCGCCGCGCCGTACGAGGAGAACCTCGCCGACCTCGGCAACTGACCCCCCCTTCGCGCCCCGTGCCGTGACGCCGTCATGTCAGGTCACGGCGCAGGGCGTACGTACGGAGACAGAGAGGAGACCTCCGATGCAGAGGTCTCGCGACCGCGGGTACCGGGTGTTCCTGCTGCCGAGCGCCGTGCTGTTCACCGCGGTCGTCGCGGTGCCGTTCCTGATGAACGTCGGGATCGGGTTCACCCGGTGGCAGGGGGTCGGCGACCCGCGGTGGATCGGGCTGGACAACTACGCGAGGCTCGTGGCCGACGCGCGGTTCTGGACCTCCTTCCGCAACAACGTCGCGCTGATCGTCGCGATGGCGGTCGTCCCCACGCTCATCGGCCTGGTCCTCGCGGCGGCCCTGTTCGACCACGTGAGCAGGAGGTTCGGCCCCCGGACCGCCGGGGCGCTGCGGGCCGCGTACTACCTGCCGCAGGTGCTGCCGGTCGCGGTCGCCGGGATCGTCTGGGGCTGGATCATGCACCCGCGTTTCGGGGCGCTCAACGAGCTGCTCGGGGCGCTGGGGATGGAGCCGAGGAACTGGCTCGGCGACCCGGCCTGGGCATTGCCGAGCGTGATGGCGATCATGGTGTGGTTCCAGATCGGCTACCCGGTCGTCATCTTCATGGCCGGGCTGCAGCGGGTCGACCCCGCCCTGTACGAGGCCGCCGAGATGGACGGCGCGTCGTGGTGGCGCAGGTTCTGGCACATCACGACCCCGCAGATCCGGCCGGAGATCTACGTGGTCCTGCTGACCTGCACGATCGCCGCGCTCAAGGTCTTCGGGCCGATCTTCGTGCTCACCAGGGGCGGACCTGGCGGGGCCACGCTCGTGCCGTCCTACTTCAGCTACCAGAACTTCTTCGAGAAGGCCAACGTCGGGTACGGCGCGGCGATCGCCACCGTGCTCACCCTCGTGATCATCGCGGTGACGGTGTTCTTCCTGCGGGTTCAGGACAGGGAAGCATGATCCGGAAATACTCGGTCCTGATCTCGCTGGTCGTACTGGCCGTCGCGATGCTGGTGCCGTTCGCCATCGTCACGCTCAACGCGTTGAAGTCCCCGGCCGACTACTCCTCGGGCGGGCCCCTCGGCCTGCCCTCGGAGCTCTACCTCGACGGGATCGTCGAGTTCTGGAACCGGGTCGACTTCGGCGGCAAGCTGTGGAACAGCCTGCTGATCAGCGGCTCGGTCGCGGTGCTCGCCACGGTGCTGTCGGTGCTCAACGCCTACGCGCTCGGCATCGGCAGGGTGCGCGGCCGGATGTGGATCCTGGTCCTCTTCCTGGTGGCCAACACGCTGCCGCAGGAGGCGCTGGTCTACCCCCTGTACTACCTGGCCAAGCAGGTCGGCCTCTACGACACCCGGCTCGGGGTGATCATCATCTTCACGGTCATCCAGAGCGCCTTCGGGACGTACCTGCTCGCCTCGGTGCTCGGCCGCTTCCCGCGCGAGATCCTGGAGGCCGCGGCCCTCGACGGAGCGGGCAAGTGGCGGGCCCTGTGGCAGGTCGTCGTGCCGATCAGCAGGCCGACGCTGAGCGTGCTGCTCGTCTTCTTCTTCATCTGGACCTGGAACGAGTTCTTCCTGCCGCTGGTCTTCCTCATCTCGAACGAGAACCAGACGGTCCCGGTCGCGCTGGGCGTCCTGCAGGGCGACAAGATGATGGACGCGACGATGTCCAGCGCCTCGGCGCTGCTCGGCATCCTCCCGGCCGTCGTCTTCTTCCTCATCTTCCAGCGCACGCTGACCCGCGGCGTGACCGTCGGCGCCGTCAAGTGACCCCTCCCGGCCTTCCTCGGCACTCCCCCGACGCCGTACGCCGCTCGGGGGCGGACGGCGTCCCGTTCGACTCCCCCTGACCTGGAGGCGAGATGTCGTTATCCACCACGTCCGTCGCGGCGATGGCCGCGACGGCCCTGACCCTGGGATTGTGCGCGGTCCCCGCCCACGCGGCCCACGAGCGATCCCCCGTCCGTACAGCCCACGAGTACCCCTTCCGCGACCCCGCGCTCCCGCTGGACAAGCGCGTCGACGACCTTCTCGGCCGCCTCACCACGGCGGAGAAGGTCTCCTGGCTCCACCAGTACCAGCCCGCGGTGGAGCGGCTCGGCATCGGGCTGTTCAAGACCGGCACCGAGGCGCTGCACGGCGTCGCCTGGTCCACCGACGTCGACAACGGCGGGAACGTCGTGACGGCGGAGGGCACCGTGTTCCCGCAGGCCGTCGGCCTGGCCAGCACGTGGAACCCCGACCTGGTCAAGAGGGTCGGCACGGCCGTCGGGGAGGAGGCCAGGGGCTACCACGCGGAGAACCCCCGCCTGTGGGGCCTGCAGCTGTGGGCGCCGGTCGTCAACCCGCTGCGCGACCCCCGCTGGGGCCGCAACGAGGAGGGCTACTCCGAGGACCCGCTGCTCACCGGCGCGATCTCCACCGCGTACGGCTCGGGCATCCAGGGCGACGACCCCGACCACCTGCGGGCGGCCCCGGTGCTCAAGCACTTCCTGGGCAACAACAACGAGGTCCGCCGCGACACGACCTCCTCCAGCCTGCGCCCGCGCGTCCTGAACGAGTACGAGTACCCGGCGTTCAGGACCGCGCTGGAGGCGGGCGCGGCCACCGGCGTGATGACCGCGTACAACCTGGTCAACGGGCGGCCCGCCACGGTCACCGACCTGAACTCCACCGTCAGGGCCTGGACGGACCGGCCGGTGTTCAACGTCTCCGACGCCGGGGGGCCCAACAACCTGACCGGCTCCCAGGGCTACTTCGCCACCAAGGCCGAGGGCGCCGCCGCCATGCTCAAGGCGGGCGTCGAGAGCTTCACGGTGGACAACACCGACGGCGCCCCGACGGTGGCCGCGGTGAACGAGGCGCTGGCACAAGGGCTGCTCACCCAGGCCGACCTCGACACCGCCGTCCGCCGCATCCTCGGCGTCCGGTTCCGGCTCGGCGAGTTCGACCCGGACGGCGGCCCGTACGGGAAGATCACCAAGGACGTGGTCGACAGCCCCGCGCACCGGAAACTGGCCCGGCGGACCGCGGCCGAGGCGGGAGTGCTGCTGAAGAACTCCGGGGGGACCCTGCCGCTGCGCCCCTCGCAGAAGGTCGCGGTGGTCGGCCCGCTGGCCGACACCCTCTACACCGACTGGTACTCGGGCAGGCTCCCGTACCGGGTCACCCCTCTCGACGGGATCGGGGAGCGGGCCGCCACGGTCACCTCCGAGGGCGTCGACAGGATCGCGCTCAAGTCCGGCGGCAGATACCTCACCGCGGGCACAGGGGCGGGCGCGGACCTGCGGCTCTCGGGAACCTCGGCGGGCGCGACCGAGCAGTTCGACGTCTTCGACTGGGGCCAGGGGATCGTCACCCTGCGCAGCGTCGCCAACGGAAAGTACGTCAGCCGCGCCAACTGGTCCACCCTGGTCAACAACCAGGAGCAGCCCACCGGCTGGTTCGTGCAGGAGCAGTTCACGCTGGAGGCGCAGGCCGACGGCACGACTCTGCTGCGCTACGCGGGCTACGAGACCGCCTACGACTGGTTCGGCCAGAACAGGTACGTCAAGGCGGCGGACGACGGCACGCTCGGCCTCACCGTCGCCGAGAACGCCACCCGATTCGAGAAGGAGGTCGTGCGCAGCGGCGTCGCCGAGGCCGTCGCGGCGGCGAGGAGCGCCGACGTGGCGGTGGTCGTGGTCGGCAGCATGCCGTTCATCAACGGCCGCGAGGACCACGACCGGACCGACCTCGGCCTCGCCGAGGGGCAGCGGGCGCTCGTGGAGGCGGTGCACGCGGCCAACCCGAACACGGTCGTGATCCTGGAGAACAGCTACCCGACCACGATCGACCGGCTGCAGGAGAAGGTCCCGGCGATCCTGTGGACCACCCACGCCGGAGCCGAGACCGGCCACGCCCTGGCCGACCTGCTGTACGGCGACGCCAACCCGGCCGGACGCCTCACCCAGACCTGGCCCAGGGCCGGCACGCCCCTGCCGGACATCCTCGACTACGACATCGTCAAGACCGGCTCGACCTACCTGTACTCGACGCGGAGCCCGTTGTACGCCTTCGGCCACGGGCTGAGCTACACCACCTTCGGCTACCAGGGGCTCAAGGCCGTGGCGAAGGGGGACGGGCACGAGGTGAGCGTCCGCGTCACCAACACCGGCTCCCGGGCGGGCGACGAGGTCGTCCAGCTCTACACCCACCAGCACGCGTCCCGGGTGGAGCAACCGGTCAGGCAGCTGCGCGGCTTCCAGCGGGTGAGCCTGGCCCCCGGGGAGTCGAAGGTCGTGAGGCTCACGCTCAGGACCGCGGACCTGGCCCTGTGGGACGTGACCAAGGGCCGCTTCGCGGTGGAGCCGTCCACCCACGACGTCATGGTCGGCTCGTCGTCCGACCGGATCCGGCAGCGCGTGACCGTACGGGTGGACGGCGAGCGCATCCCGGCCCGCGACCTCACCCGCGTCACGCGCGCCGCCGACTTCGACGACTACGCGGGCGTCGAGCTGGTCGACGAGACCAAGGTCCGCGGCGACGCGGTCGGGGCCTCGGCGGGTGAGTGGATCTCCTTCGAGGACGCCGACTTCCGCGCCGGGGTCACCGGCGTGCGGCTCGGGGTCGCGGCCACCGCGGCCTCCTCCGTCGAGATCCGCCTCGGCTCCCCGACCGGCAGGCTCGCCGGGACCGTGCCGGTGACCGCCACCGGCGGGACCCACTCGTGGGCCGCGGTCACCGCCCCCGTCTCGGGCGTACGCGGCGGGCAGGACGTCTACCTGGTCTTCCGGGGCGCCCTGCGGATCAAGGACGTGGCCTTCACCCGCTGACCGTCTCCCCGTACGGCTCGTCCCTCCGTGCGGCCCGTTCCCCGCCGGGGACGGGCCGTACGGCGCGCGGGACGACATCCTGCTCGCGAGCGGGATGTCAGGAGTTCGAAGCCCTGGACTCCCCGCCCGTCAGACCAGGTCAGAGGATGCGCCCCGGCCTGGGTTTCGCTGTCCGCACCGCCTGCCCGCGCCGGTCGCCGCCGTGGTGGCCGGCGCGGGCAGGCGGTGTCGTGCCGCTCGTCGCCGCTCTACCCGCCCGCCATGGCCCCCACGACCATGAACGGCTCGGCCCCCGTCGCGACCGGCTCGGGCAACGGGGTGTCGGGCGGCTCGTGGGACAGGTCCTGCTCGCAGGCGAAGAACCGCACGAACGGGCGGCGCCGCTGGGTGACGTGATCGCGGATCGTCCCGCGCAGCATCGGGTAGCGGGCCTCGAGCGCGTCGAGGACCGAGCGCTGCGTGGCCTGCCCCTGAACGTGGAGCTCCACCTCGCCGCCAACACTCGCGAGGTTGCGCAGATGCGCCGGAAGCACCACGCGGATCATGGCAGCGTCTGGACTTCGACGGACAGCACGGCCGGGAGGTCCCGGGCGATGGGAGCCCAGCTGTCGCCGGCGTCGGCCGAGGCGTACACCTGCCCGCCGGTGGTGCCGAAGTAGACGCCGCACGAGTCCAGCGTGTCGACGGCCATCGCGTCCCGCAGCACGTTGACGTAGCAGTGGCTCTGCGGCAACCCCCTGGTGAGCGGCTCCCACTCGTTTCCGCCCGTCCGGCTGCGGTACACCCGCAGCTTTCCCTCCGGCGGGTAGTGCTCCGAGTCGCTCTTGATCGGCACGACGTAGACGGTGTCCGGCTCGTGCGCGTGCACGGCGATCGGGAACCCGAAGTCGCTGGGCAGGTCACCGCTGATCTCGTACCACGACCCGCCGGCGTCGTCGCTGCGCATGACGTCCCAGTGTTTCTGCATGAAGAGCACCTCCGGGCGCGACGGGTGCATCGCGATGTGGTGGACGCAGTGGCCGACCTCGGCGTCCTGGTCGGGGATGCCCTCGGAGCGCAGACCGCGATTCATCGGCTGCCAGCTCTTGCCGGCGTCGTCCGTCCTGAACACGCCCGCCGCCGAGATCGCCACGGTGATGCGCCCGGGATCGCGCGGGTCGGGAACGATCGTGTGCAGGCACATCCCGCCGGCACCCGGCTGCCAGGAAGGCCCGGAGCGGTGCTCGCGCAGCCCGGGCAGCTCCTGCCAGCTCTGCCCGCCGTCCACCGTGCGGAACAGGGCCGCGTCCTCGACCCCGGCGTACACCGTGTCCGGGTCGGTCGGGGACGGCTCCAGATGCCAGACCCGGTTGAACTCCCACGGGTGCGGCGTGCCGTCGTACCACTGGTGGGTGCCGGGGACGCCCTCGTACTGGAACTGGTTGCCGACCGCCTCCCACGTCGCGCCGCCGTCGTCGGACCGCTGGATCAGCTGCCCGAACCAGCCGCCGGACTGCGACATGTAGAGCCGGGACGGGTCGGCGGGAGATCCGGCGAGATGGTAGATCTCCCAGCCCCCGAAGTGGGGGCCGCTGATGTCCCACCGCTCGCGCCTGCCGTCCGACGTGAGGATGAACGCGCCCTTGCGCGTGCCAACCAGCACCCGTACACCACTCATCGGCGTTCCTTTCCGAGCCGGTGCCGATCTGGGTCGACACTGCGGCCACGCTCCTGATCGTCCGACCGGGCTCGGAGCCGATTTCGTTCACGACATGTCCGCCACGGCCGTGGCCACCGACGCTACGACAGCCCACCGACAAAATCGCGGCACGCCGAGGTCGTGCGGAAATCCGATTTTCGCGAGTGACGCCATGTGATTCCACACGGCCCGCCCTCACCCGGGTCGCTTTGCGAGTACGTGTCGCAAGGTTTACGAGTACGGGCCTCGGAGGGGGAATCGGCCCCGTCGCCGTGCTGTTTCGAATCATGAACGTCAGGCCGAGTCCCTAGGAGGACAACCATGACGACCACGACTCGTCCCGCCGAGGCGTCGGGCCAGTTCGCCATCGGGGGAGATCTCACCGTCAACCGCCTGGGTTACGGGACGATGCAGCTCACCGGCGAGGGCGTGTGGGGGGACCCGCGCGATCCCGAGGAGGCGGTCCGCGTCCTGCGCAGGGCCGTCGAGCTCGGCGTGAACTTCTTCGACACCGCCGACTCCTACGGCCCGTTCGTCGCCGAGCTGCTCATCAAGAAGGCGCTGCACCCCTACGCCGACGAGCTGGTCATCGCGACCAAGGCGGGGTTCACCCGGCAGGGTCCCGGGCTCTGGACGCCGGTGGGCCGCCCCGAGTACCTGCGCCAGCAGGTCGAGCTGAGCCTGCGCCATCTGGGCGTCGAGCGGATCGACCTGTTGCAGCTGCACCGCATCGACCCGGCCGTCCCCGTCGCCGACCAGGTCGGGGAGCTCGCGCTGATGCAGCGGGAGGGCAAGATCCGGCACATCGGCCTCAGCGAGGTCAGCGTCGAGGACGTCGAGGAGGCGGGCAGGTCCGCGACGATCGTCTCGGTGCAGAACCTCTACAACCTCGCGCACCGCGACGCCGAGCCCCTGCTCGAATACTCCGAGGCCAACGGCATCGCCTTCATCCCCTGGTTCCCGCTCGCCACCGGCGAACTCGCGGCGGAGGGCGGCCCGCTCGCCGCGGCGGCCAAGGAGCACGGCGCCACCCCGTCGCAGCTCGCGCTGGCATGGCTGCTGCGCCGTTCCCCGGTGATGCTGCCCATCCCCGGCACCTCGACGGTCGCCCATCTGGAGGACAACGTCGCCGGTGCGGCCGTCCGGCTGAGCGACGAGGAGTTCGACGCCCTGACCAGGGCGGCCTGAGGGAGCCGGCCCGTCACGGGGACCTCGCGGGAGCCCCGGGAGAGCGCCCGTCGAGGAGGCCGTGGACGCTCGGTTCCATGCCGGCCGCGATGCGGCTCAGCGCGATGTCCCAGGATCGTCGCCGTGGTCGCGCGGATCCGAGCGAGGGGACGGCGGGAAGCGCAGTACCCAGCGGCGCTGCCACGGGGTCTCGACGGCCCGGGGGTGGTGGTGCTCGCGCGCCCAGGCGACGGCGTCGGCCGGGGCCAGGCCGGCCAGGACGGCGAGGCAGGCGACGACCGTGCCGGTGCGTCCGACGCCGCCCCCGCAGGCGACCTCCACCGCGATGCCCGCCCGGGCCCGCTCGTGCAGCGCGCGGATTCGCCGCACGGCCAGATCGTGGTCGCGGGGCAGCAGGAAGTCGGGCCACCGGATCCACGCGTGCGGCCAGCGCAGCTCGCTCTCCCGGCGACGGCGGAGCCGGTCGGAGCCGAGGTACAGGCCGAAGCCGGGCACCGGCCCTCCCGGCGGCGGACGGCGCAGGCCGCGGCCGCGGATCCAGGAGCCGTCCGGCAGCTGGACGGCGCCCACGAGCGGCGGTCCGTTCACCGGCCTGCCTGCCGGGCTGGTCGCCGCGTCGTCCTCGGGGTCTCGCATCGTGTTCTCCCTGTGTCTCTCACCGGGCGCTGCCCAGTCGATGCCGTGCGCGGTGATTGGCGACATTGAGCCGGTTGCCGCACAGCTCGGGCATGCAGTAGACGCGGCGCCCCCCGCGGCTGGTGTCGACGAACACGCCGCGGCAACCGGGGGCGACGCAGGCGCGGAACCGGCCGTGGCCGAGGGCGCGGACGGCGCCGAGCAGCCCGACACCGATGAGCGCGGCCAACTCCTCGGCGGGCGACGCGCCCGGCGCGGTCGGGACGTACCACTGCCACCGCCCACCGGGATCGCGGTCCAGCACCGGGCTGAGATCGGCCCGCCCGGCCAGCACGGCGGCGCCCGCGACGGCCTGGTCCTCCGTCTCGGTCTCCACGACGCCACGCGCCTCCCGGCGCAGCAGGTGAACCTCGCGGACGTCGTCGCCGGTCGGCGGCCGTCCGTCCGCCAGGGCGTCGAGTCGCAGCCCGTGCTCCGCGAGGAAGCGCGTCAACGCCTCCGGGGTCGGCAGGGCGTCCCCGGCCGCCTGCACGGTGGGCGAGGTGTTGGCCAGGTCGCCGGCCACGGCCGCCCCCACCGCGTAGTCGGCGATGGAGATGCGCATGTCTCACCGCCTTCCATGTAACCGATAAAACGAAAATATACCCCTTACATGGAGGCGAAGTCACGGTGACGTCGCGGGCTGCGCCCGAGCCGGCGGGGAGGGTGCGGACCGGTGGCCTGTCAGAAGAAGGCTGGAAATTTTTCGTAAGGCTACTTGCGAACCAGTCTGCCGGTAACCTATAACTGAATTAAGAGGTTTCCGAGAAGGCAGGCTTGAGGATACCTGCCAGTTCACACGGAGGTGGTTACCGATGCTGCTGACGTCGATCGACCCGTTCATCCAGGAGTTCGACCGCCAGTTCGACCGGCTCGCGCGTCAGGCCCTGGGGTCCGGTGACGCCGCCGCTCGCGGGGCCATGCCGCTGGACGGTGTGCGGCGCAAGGACGACGTCCTCCTGAAGTTCGACCTCCCGGGCATCGACCCCGACACCATCGAGGTGACCGTCGACCGCGGGGTGCTCTCGGTGAGCGCCGGTCGCGAGGAGGAGTACGGGGAGGAGGACCGCCTGTTCGTCCGCGAGCGTCCGATGGGCACCTTCACCCGCCGCGTCTACCTGTCCGAGCACCTCGACAGCGACAAGATCGACGCCGCCTACTCCAACGGCGTCCTGGCGGTGCGCATCCCGGTCATCGAGCGGGCCAAGCCCCGCAAGGTCGAGATCCAGAAGGCCGAGAACACGTCCGACCAGAGGTCCATCAAGGCGTGAGGTCCAGGGTCTGACCGACGAACCTCCTCGGGGTGGGTGCCGGATTCCGGCACCCACCCCCGCACGTTTCCCGCCCTGCCACCGTCACGGACCTCCCATGAACTCCAGCGAACCCCCACGAACCCGTACGGGAAAGGAGCGGTGATGGCCCGGTTGCCCTTCGACGACGAGCACGCCCCGCTGTACTCCGTCGGCCAGGTCGCCGACATGCTCGACGTCGAGCAGGCGTTCCTGCGCCGGCTCGACGAGCACGACGTGGTCAGTCCCGCCCGCTCCACCGGCGGCCAGCGGCGCTACACCCGCCACGAGATCGGCGACCTCCAGGACGCCATCCGGCTCGTGGGCGAGGGCATGACCCTCGCCGCCGTCCGCCGGATCTTCACCCTGCAGCAGCAGGTCCGCGACCTGCAGGAGGAACTCGCCAGGGAACGCGCCGCCCGGCGGGAGGACGGCTCCTCCGGGCGGCCGTGACCGCTCACCCCTTGACGGCGCCGATGATCACCCCCTTGGTGAAGTGCCGCTGGACGAACGGGTAGAGGAACAGCACCGGGAGCAGCGCGACGACGATGATGGCCATCTGGATGGCCAGGCTCGGCGGCGGGGCCTGCCCGGTGACGGTGCCGACGCCGGTCTGGCCGACGATCAGCGACTGGCCCTGGAGCACGTACTGGCGCAGCACCACCTGCAGCGGCCACTTGGCGTTGTCGTTCAGGTAGAGGACGGCGTTGAAGAACGAGTTCCAGTAGCCGACCGCGTAGAACATGCCGATGACGGCGGTGACGCCCTTCGACATGGGCAGCACGATGGTGCGCAGGATGCGGAACTCGCTCGCGCCGTCGATGCGGGCGCTGTCGGTCACCTCCTCGGGGATGTTCATGAAGAACGCGCGCATCACCACGAGGTTGAACGCGGTGACCGCCCCGGGCAGGATCAGCGACCAGTACGTGTCGATCAGCCCCAGCGAGCTGACCAGCAGGTAGTTGGGGATCAGCCCCGGGCCGAACAGGAAGGTCAGCAGGATCAGGAACAGCATCGGCCGGTGCAGCAGCGACCCCGGCCGCGACAGCCCGTAGGCGGCCAGCACGGTGACGGTCAGGCTGATCGCCGTGCCGACGAGGGTCACGCCGAGGCTGACCCCGACCGACCGGGTCACCACGCCGCCGGAGAACAGCTCCTCGTACGCGGCCAGGGACAGCCCGCCCGGCACGGTGACCAGGCCACCGGCCTCCGTCACCGCCTCCTGGGTGGACAGGCTGGTCAGCACGACCATGTAGATGGGGAAGAGCACGCACGCGACGATGAGCGTCAGGACGAGCCCCTTGAGGAGCCCGCCGGCGCGGCTGGGCCGCTCGGCCCAGGGGGGAAGAGTCGTCATGATCGTTTGTAGATCCCCTGCTCGCCGAATCGGTGGGCGACCTTGTTGGCCACCAGGATCAGCACCAGCCCCACGAGGCCCTTCACCAGGCCGGCCGCCGCGCCGTAGCTCCACTCGCCGGTCAGCAGCGTGCGCCAGTACACGAACGTGTCCAGCACCTCGGCGGCGTCCCGGCCGACCGCGTCGCGCTGCAGGAAGAACTGCTCGAACCCGACGTTCAGCGCCTCGCCGAGGCGCAGGATCAGCAGCAGCACGATGACCGGGCGCAGGCCCGGCAGGGTGATGTGCCACAGCCGCCGCCAGCGGTTCGCGCCGTCGACGGCGGCGGCCTCGTAGAGGTTCTGGTTGATGGCCGCCAGCGCGGCCAGGAAGATGATCGTTCCCCAGCCGGCGTCCTTCCAGACCGTCTCCGCCGTCACCAGCACGATGAACGTATCCGGATTTGTCATGATGTCGATGCCGTCGTACCCGTGGTCGCGCAGCACCTGTGAGAGCAGGCCCGCACCCCCGAACATCTGCTGGAACAGCGTGACCACCAGCACCCACGAGAAGAAGTGCGGCATGTAGACGATGCCCTGGATGAACACGCGCAGCCGGGGCCGCACCACGCTGTCCAGGAGCACGGCCAGCATGATCGGTACGGGGAAGTAGAAGACCAGCTGGAACGCGGTGATCGTCAGGGTGTTGAGCGTCGCGTCCCAGAAGCTCGCGTCGAACACCAGCCAGTGGAAGTTGTCGAGCCCCACCCACGGGCTGTCCCCGATGCCCACGTACGGCGAGTAGTCCTGGAACGCGATCACGTTGCCGAGCAGCGGGACGTAGTGGAACAGGACCAGCAGCCCGATCGCGGGAAGGGCCATGAGCAGCAGCTGCCAGTCACGTCTCAGGCGCGCGCGGAAGGATCGTGGGCGCGCCCGGCTTGTCCTCGGACCCCTTTTACGGACATCCTTGGAGGTGCCGGCGCCGGCGGGTGAGGTCAGGTCACCCGCCGGCCCGGTCCTTCCTTGATCCCCGGACGTCGTCCTAAGCACGGCCGTTGTCCCGCAGGACCTTCATGTAGAAGTCGCGGGCCTCGTCCCCGCCGTCCCGCCGCCACTCCGTGGCGATCTGCTTGGCGTCGCTCACCGGCCGCCGGCCGCGCATGATGTCGGTGAACTTGTCCTCGGTGGGGACCTGCAGCCCGGAGAACTTCGAGGGCCGCTGGATCCTGATCCCGTCGAACGGGCCCTTCTCCAGGTACGGGAAGCTCGCGTTCTGCCACTCCATGTTGAGCTTGACCGCGTCGGGGAAGGGCCAGTCCACGTACTGCGGGCGCCCGCCGAGGAAGCCGTAGGTGTAGGCGACCTCCTTGCGGTTGAGGTCGGTCTGCACCGGGATGTTGTCCTCGCCCCGGGTGAAGTGCTTTCCCTCCACGCCGAAGTTGGAGAGCTCGTACTCCTTGGTCCCGTACGGCGCCGCGCACCAGTTGAGGATGGAGAGGATCTCCTCCACCTTCTCCTTCGGCAGGCCCTTCTTGACGAAGGTGAAGAGGCCCGCCGCGTTGTTGTGGTACATCAGCGGCGTGCCGCCGTCGTGGGAGAAGAGCGGGAAGGCGCCCAGGCCGAAGTCGGGGTTCTTGCCGCGGTGCTGCTGCAGGAGCTCCTTCCAGCCGCCCAGCCCGTCGCGGTAGATCAGGATCTGCCCGCTTCCGATCAGCTCCTTCTCGTTGGCGCCCTTGCTGCCGGCGACGGTCGGGTGGACCAGTCCTTCCTTGAAGACCTTCCGCATGAACTCCAGCATCAGCTCGAACTCGGGGGTCTCGTACTTGTGGACGAGCTTGCCGCCCTCGTACCGCCACTCCTGCGGGATGCGGAAGGTCGGCCACATCATCTCGTGGATGCTGCCGAACGCCCAGCGCTTGGCCTTGGCGTCGGTGACCTCCCTGCCGAGCTCGAACAGCTCGTCGGCGGTCTTGGGGTTGGTGTTCCAGCCGTTCTTGTCGAACAGGTCCTTGCGGTAGAGCAGCGCGAAGGGGTACGGCTCGGTCGGGAACGGCACCGCCATGAGCCTGTCGTTCCAGACCGACCACTGCCACGCGGCGGTCGGCAGGTTGGCCAGCAGCGGGTAGGGCTTGACCTTGTCGCCCTGCAGGTACGGGGTGAGGTCCTCGAAGGTCTTGTCGACGGCGGTGTTGAAGTCCGCCATCTTGTCGATCTCCCAGCTCGGGATGACCATGATCTCCGGGATGTCCCCGGAGGCGAGCCTGGCGATGGCCTTGTCGGCGTAGACGTTGCCGTCGGTGATCTGGAACTCCACGGTGGCGCCGATGTCGGCGTTGACGGCCTGGAAGTAGGAGTTGCTCGCCAGGCCGGGCGGCGGCGGGCCCCACAGCGGGGTCATGGCCTTGTAGGTGCCCCCCTTGCCCGCCTTCTGGGTGAGCGCGGCGGTGGGGGTGGCCGGGTAGGAGGTGAAGCCGCCGCTGACGTCGGGGACCCCCGGAAGGGTGGAGATCGTGCCGGGGATGTCAGGCTTGATGCCGGGGAAGGCGGTGTAGGTGGGGGTGAGGGACGTCAGCTTGTCCGCCGCGGCGGCCGTGGCGCCCCCGCTACCGGGCCGGGGGCCGGTCGGGGCGGAACACGCGCCCAGCAGACCGCCGCCCGCGACCATCGCGGCGCTCAGTCCCACCAGCCCGAGGAATCCACGGCGGCTGGTCATCGCGCCCGGGGGAAGATCTTTCACGGGGCGCTCCCTTCGTTGTTTCGAGACGGATCCGGGGTGTCGTGGGGAACGGCTCCGGGGTAGAATTAGTTAGTCTTTCGACCAAACAAATTAGTCGAGGGTGGCCGCCGCCACAAGGGACCGCCGATCGCGGGGCGCCGGGGAGCGGTCACGGATTGGTGAACGATGGGGCATGATGGGGCCAGCCTGGCCGAGCGGGAGCGGGACTCACCTTGATCACATCTACGACTGACCCGCGGCCGGCCGACTTCGCCGACGTGCGGGCCACCAACCTCGCCGTCGTGCTGAGGTTCGTGCGAGAGCACGCGCCGTGCTCGCGGGCCGACATCGCGGCGTCCACCGGTCTCAACAAGGCGACCGTGTCGAGCCTCGTCGCCGATCTGATCGACCGCCGCCTGGTCAGGGAGACCGGCCTGACCGAGAACCGCGTCGGCCGTCCCGCCACGATGCTCGTGCTCGACGGCTCGCCGTACGCGGCGATCGGCATCGAGGTCAACGTCGACTACGTCACCGCGGTCGCGGTGGACCTGTCGGGGGAGAGGCTGCTGTCCTGGCGCAGGTCCTTTTCCGGCGCGGCCGGCACGGCGGGCCAGGCCATGGCCACCGTCGCGGGGATCGTCCGCCGCGTCGTGACCCGGATGGCGAAGGAGGAGCGCCAGGTCCTGGGGCTGACCGTGGGCGTGCCGGGACTGATCGGCGCCGACGGCACCGTGCGCATCGCGCCCAACCTCGGCTGGCGCGACGCCGACCTCTGCGGCGACCTCACCAAGGCCCTGCGCGACCCGGGCTTCCCCGTCCAGGTCGACAACGACGCCAACCTGGCGGCCCTGGCCGAGTACCGCTTCGGCCCGCACGCCGGGACGGCCAACCTGGTCTACCTCACCGGCGAGATCGGCGTCGGGGCCGGGGTCATCCTCGACGGGCGACTGCGCCGCGGCGGCCAGGGGTACAGCGGCGAGATCGGCCACATCCAGCTCGACCCCTTCGGCGCCGAGTGCCGCTGCGGGCGCCTGGGCTGCCTGGAGGCCGTCGCCGGGATCGGCGCGGTGCTGGAACACGCCGCGATCTCGCCCGCCGAGGTCGAGATCGAGCTCGACGAGGTGGTGCGGCTGGCCCGCGCGGGCGACGCGCGCACGCTCGCCCTCCTGAGCTCCGTGGGCCACAACCTCGGCAAGGGCGTGGCCCTGATGACCAACCTGCTCAACCCCGAGGTGGTCATCCTGGGCGGTTACTACGTGCCGCTCGCCCCGTGGCTGCTGCCCTCGGTGGAGGCCGAGACCCGGGGGCGCACGATCGCCCCGGACGCCGGGGGCTGCCGGGTCGTGGCCTCCACACTCGGGTACGGGGCGGCCGCGCTGGGAGGCGCCGCCCGGGTGCTCGACTCGGTGGACTCCGGACGCCTGCCGCGGGTCTCGTGATCCGCCGGCCCGTGTCCCGCTGACGCCGCGACGGACACCGTGCCGGACGGACGCCGCCTGGGATCCACGCTGTTTTCAGCTGGTTTCACGATGCTCCCGGCGGATCTCCTGACCCGGATCCCGAGGGCCCGGGTCGCTCACAGGCGGTCTTGCGCTCCGGCTTCCCGGTGGAACGCAACCGTTTGCCGCCGCCTCTTGACCTTGGCCGCACAGGAGTGCACCCTTCAGGGAAGCTCCGTTCGAAACACGCGCGAAACGGACGCCGGAGCGCGCGGGTGAGACGGAGTTTTCCCTGACCGATTGTCGAAGCGCTTCGACTGAGGCGTCCTTCCAGGTCGGAACCCTGTCGGAACCCCGTCTGCACCCTGTTGGAACCACGTCGGAATCGAAGCGCTTCGACGCTCTCAAAGGGATGGTCCCCGATGAACGAACCGTTCCGTGACCCGGAACTCCCCCTCGCGCGGCGCGTCGCGGACCTGCGGGGCCGGCTGACCCTGGAGGAGAAGATCGGGCTGCTGCACCAGTACCAGCAGCCGGTGGAGCGCCTCGGGGTCGGTCCGTTCCGTACCGGCACCGAGGCGCTGCACGGCCTCGCCTGGCTCGGCCCGGCGACGGTGTTCCCGCAGGCGGTCGGGCTGGCCAGCACCTGGGACCCCGACCTCGTCCGGCGGGTCGGCGAGGCGACGAGCGACGAGGTCCTGGCCTTCCACCACAAGGATCCGGCGGGGGCGGGACTCAACGTCTGGGCCCCGGTCGTCAACCCGCTGCGCGACCCCCGCTGGGGCCGCAACGAGGAGGGCTACTCCGAGGACCCGTGGCTGACCGGTGTCATGGCGACGGCGTACGCCTCCGGCCTTCGTGGGAGCGATCCCACGGTGCTGAAGACCGCGCCCACCCTCAAGCACTTCCTCGGCTACAACAACGAGACGGACCGCTGCGTCACCTCCAGCGACCTGCCGCCCCGCGTGCTGCGCGAGTACGAGCTCCCGGCCTACCGGCCCGCCCTGGAGAGCGGCGCCGCGGTCGCCGTGATGCCCTCCTACAACCTGGTCAACGGCCGCCCGGCCCACCTCAGCCCGCTGATCGGCGAGGTGCTGCGGGCCTGGGCGCCCGACGACCTCCTCGTGGTCAGCGACGCCTACGCGCCCGCCAACCTCACCGGCCTGCAGGGCTACCACGACGACCTCCCCGAGGCGTACGCCCACGCGATCAGGGCGGGGCTCGACAGCTTCACCCAGGACGACGACCGCCCCGAGGCCACCCTCGGCCACCTCCGCGCCGCGCTGGAGCGCGGCCTGCTCACCGAGGCGGACGTCGACGCCGCCGTACGGCACACGCTGTCCGTCCGCTTCCGGCTGGGCGAGTTCGACCCCTCCACCCCGTACGACGACATCACCGAGGCGGTCGTCAACTGCCCCGAGCACCAGAGCCTGGCCCGCGAGGCCGC
Source organism: Streptosporangium sp. G12 (assembly GCF_052983175.1). Lineage (NCBI taxonomy): Bacteria > Bacillati > Actinomycetota > Actinomycetes > Streptosporangiales > Streptosporangiaceae > Streptosporangium > Streptosporangium sp. G12. The sequence continues at coordinate 89,032 of NZ_JBRIQO010000033.1, forward strand.
CCGGCGCTCGATCGTGCTGCTGAGCAACGACGGCGTCCTGCCGCTGGACGCCTCGGTGCGCAGGATCGCGGTCATCGGCCAGCTCGGCGACACGCTCATGGAGGACTGGTACTCCGGGACCCTCCCGTACGCCGTCACCGCCCGCGCCGGGCTCGCCGAGCGGTGCGAGACCGTCTTCTGCGAGGCCGTGGACCGGATCACCCTCTCGGTGGACGGCGGCGCGGAGGGCGTGAACGGCCGTCACGTCGTCGCCGACCCCGACGGGGGTCCGCTCGGGGTCGGCGACGAGCCCGGCCTGTTCGACCTGTTCGACTGGGGCGGCGGCTGCTACGCCCTGCGGGCCGTGGCGACCGGGCGCCACCTGTCCGTCGACGACGACGGGGTGCTGGTCAACGACCAGCCGGGTCCCAACGGCTGGGAGGTGCGCCAGACCTTCCGCACCGAGGACCGCCCCCGTGGCGCGCTCGCGCTCCGGCACATCTCCACCGGCCGCTACCTCGCCCTGGACGGCGAGGTCTTCCGCCTGGCCGCCGACGCCGACGCCGCCGCCTGGTTCACCGTGGAGCGGGTCGTGCGCGGCGCCGAGGCCGCCGCCGCGCTCGCCGCGACCGCGGACGTGGCCGTGGTGGTCGTCGGCGACCACCCGCTGGTCAACGGCAGGGAGACCGAGGACCGCCTCGACCTCGCGCTGCCCGCCGCGCAGCAGGCCGTGGTCGCGGCGGTGCGCGAGGCCAACCCGAGAACCGTCATGGTGATCAGCAGCGGCTACCCGGTGACCTGGGACATCGACGACCCGCCCGCGGTGCTGTGGTCCTCGCACGGGGGCCAGGAGTACGGGCACGCGCTGGCCGAGGTGCTGTTCGGCGACGCCGCCCCCGAGGGGAGGCTCACCCAGACCTGGTACCGCTCGGCGTACGAGCTGCCCGACCTGTTCGACTACGACATCATCGCCTCGGACGCGACCTACCAGTACTTCAGGGGAACCCCGCTCTACCCCTTCGGCCACGGCCTCGGCTACACCACCTTCGACTACGCCGACCTGGCCGTCTCGGTGGAGGGCGGCGACGGCAGGGTCACCGCCTCGGTCACCGTGACCAACACCGGTTCCCGCGAGGGGGTGGAGGTCGTCCAGATCTACACCCGCCAGCGGCGCTCCCGGGTCAAGCAGCCGCTGCGCCGCCTGCGCGGCTTCGTCAAGGTGCGCCTCGCCCCCGGTGAGAGCACCCGGGTCGACTGGGGCCTCGACATCGCGGAACTCGCCTTCTGGGACGTCACCAGGGGCCGGTTCGTCGTCGAGGACGCCCCCCACAAGATCATGATCGGCCGCTCCTCGCGGGACATCCGGCTGTGCGCCCCCTTCCACGTCGACGGCGAGCGGATCCCGCCGCGCGACGCCCTCGCGGGCCCGATCGCCGCCGTGGACCACGACGAGTACGACTCGGTGACGTTCGTGGACGCGGCCAGGGTCTCCGGCGACGCCGTGCGGTCCACCGCCGAGGGGGCCTGGATCGTGTTCCGCGCGGTCGACCTGGGGGAGGGGGCCGCCTCCTGCGCCGCCGTCGCCGCCGGAGAGGAGGGCGGAGTGATCACTCTGCGCCTGGACGACCCCCTCTACGGACCCGTCGCCGGCGACCTCCCCGTCCCCCGCGCGGGCCGCCACGACCTCGTCGAGGTGCGCACCGGACTTGCGGAGGCGAGGGGAGTCCACGATCTTTATGTGGTGTTCGAGAATGCGGGGATCACCGTCGCCTCCCTGAGCTTCGGCGAGGCCGGGTGAGCGGGCGGGCGGTGACCATCAGCGAGGTCGCCAGGCACGCGGGGGTCGCGGTGAGCACGGTGTCGTACGTGCTCAGCGGGAAACGCGCGATCTCGGCCGACACCCGGCGCCGGGTGCTCGACAGCGTGCGGGTCCTGGGATACCACCCCAACGCCGGGGCGAGGGCCCTGGCCAGCAAGCGCGCCAACGTCATCGCGCTGGTCCTGCCCCTGAGGGCCGGGGTGCACGTCCCGGTGCTGATGCAGTTCGCCACCTCGGTGGTCACCGCCGCGCGGCGCTACGACCACGACGTGCTGCTGCTCACCGCGGACGAGGGCTCCGACGGGCTCCGCAGGGCGGCGGCGAGCGCGCTGGTCGACGGGCTGGTGCTGATGGACGTGGAGCTCCACGACAGCCGGGTACCGCTGTTGCGGGAACTCGCCGAACCCAGCGTGCTGATCGGGTTCCCCGCCGCCTCGGCCGGTCTGACCTGCGTCGACCTCGACTTCGCGCGGGCGGGCGCGCTCTGCGTGGAGCACCTGGCCGAGCGCGGGCACCGGGAGGTCGCGCTGCTCGGCGCGCCCTCGGTCGTCTACGAGCGGGGCACCGGCTTCGCCCGCCGCACCCGGGAGGGCTTCGCCGCGGCCGTGGCCGAGACCGGCCTGACCGGGGTGGCCCTGCCGTGCGAGGAGAACTTCGACCAGGTGTCCACCGCGATCGCCGGGCTCCTCGACGCCAGGCCGCGCCTGTCCGGGCTGGTCGTGCACAACGAGGCCGCGGTCGGCCACGTGCTGGGGGCACTGCGCCAGTACGGCAGGCGGGTGCCCGGCGACATCGCCGTGGTGGCGATCTGCCCCGACGACATCGCGGAACGCGCCAGCCCGCCGCTCACCTCGGTGCTGATCCCGGCCGAGGAGGTGGGCCGCCAGGCGGTCCGGCTGCTCATGGAGAAGCTCGAAGGCCGCGCCGTCCCCGACGGCACCCTGCTCCAGCCGAGACTCACCGTTCGCGACAGCACCTGACCGGCCGTCCCCGACGGCATCCTGCTCCGGCCGGGACTCACCGTTCGCGACGACACCCGACCGGGAGTCCTCCGTGACGCCGACGGGCGCGCTCCCCTCCCGGAGAGCGCGCCCGTCGGCGTCACGTTCGTTCCGTCCTGCCTGTCCTGCCGATCGGCTCGCCGTGGACGGCTACCAGTCGCCCCCGCCGAAGTCTCCGCCGCCGAAGTCGCCTCCGCCGCCGAAGTCACCCCAGCCGCCGCCGCCGAAGTCGCCTCCGCCGCCGCCGAAGTCGGTGCCGCTCTCGGCGCCGCCGCCGTAACCGCCGTAGCCGAAGCCGCCGCTCATCATGCTGCCCATCATCGTGCCGACGAGCATGCCGGTCATGACGTCGCCGAAGCCGCCGTAGTAGCCGTAGGCGTAGGGCTGGTAGGCCGGTCCCGCGTCGTAGTACGGGCGGCGCTGGCCGTTGACCATGACCTCGCGCGTCTGCGGCTCGAAGCCGCGCTCGACGGCCTCGGCGTCGGCCGCGCAGGCGGGCACGTCGCGCAGCGCGCCGCCGGGCGGGGCCCAGCGCACGTCGCGGGCGGAGGGGCCGTGCTGCGGGTTGAAGAAGCACGGGGAGCGCCGCTCGGGCACCGGCTGGTGGTTGACGCGCGCCTTCACGCAGGCGAGGGCGTAGCGGCCCTCCTCCAGCGCGGTGGTCACGCCGCGGAACTCGTCGGGGCGCTTGACCGCCGCGAGCTCCACCTTGGCACGCTCGTAGGAGTCGAGGGCGCGCTGCCAGTCCTGCTGGTGGTCGCCGCCGTCGTTGAGCAGCTTCACGTCGGTGTCGAGGTCGGTGATCTCCTCACCGAACTTGGTGACGTCCTCGTCCACGGTCTGCTTGACCGCGGCCAGCTCGGCGGCCTCGCGCTCCTCACGCTGCTTCTTCTTCTTGCGGGAGTAGAGGAAGATGCCCGCGCCGCCGGCCAGGGCCAGCACCAGGATGCCGACCAGCACGCCCCCGCTGGAGCCGCCGGAGGAGCCGGAGGAACCGGACGGGGCACCGGCGCCGACGGCCGCCTCGTCTGCCAGCTTGACGAAGTTGATCACGTTGTCGGTCGGGCTGCCGGTGGTCTTGGCCCGTCCGAGCAGCTCGTCGACGTCGACGCCCCTGACGTTGGTGACGCCGAACGGGGTCTTGCCGCTCATCACCAGGACGGTGGACTTCGACCCGACGCCCTTGAGGAGCGAGCTCAGCAGGGTCCTCGCCTGGGACTGGCTGCTGATCGAGCCCTCGGGCAGCATCGCCACGTAGACGGAGGAAGTCTGGTCGGCCGCGCCGCGCATGGCGTCGACGGCGTTGGGGGGCAGCCCCGCCGCGGGATCAACGTAGAAGTTGTCCCCGTCCTTCAGCTCCGAGACGATCGCACTTGGATCTGGCGCCGCGGCGTGGGCCGCCGGGGCGATCATGAACATGGCCAGTAGCCCGGCGAACAATGCCATGATCGTGGCACCGAAACGACCTGGCGCGGCTTTTGTGGTGGTCACGGCAGAAAGCCTCCTTCGTCCTGAAGACGAATGAGCGGGCGGCAGAGTTCCCTACCCCTCGACCGTATCCCCTCACGGCCCGCGTCAGGCATCTCTCGGGCACCCGGTATCCGATCGTCGTGCCTGCCCCGGCCCGCGGGCGCGCTCAGGCGTCCTTGATCTCGCAGATCGTGGCGCCCGAGGTGATGCTCTGGCCGACCGACGCGGCCAGTCCCGTGACGGTGCCCGCCTTGTGGGCGGCGAGGGGCTGCTCCATCTTCATCGCCTCCAGCACGACGATCGTGTCACCGGCCGCGACGGTGTCGCCGTCGGCGGCCACGACCTTGACGATCGTGCCCTGCATCGGGCTGACCAGCGAGTCCCCGCTCGTGGCCTTCCTGGCCACCCCGCCGCCCCGGCGCGGCGCCTTCGAGGCACGGCCCGCGGCCGCGCTCCCGCCGCTCCCGGCGCTCCCGGCGTTTCCCGCGGCGAACCCCGGGGGAAGCACCACCTCCAGCCGCTTGCCGCCCACCTCGACGGTGATCCGCTCCCGCTCGCCCGGCTCCTCGGCCGTGTCCGGCTCTCCCTCGTACGGCGTGATCGTGTTGTCGAACTCGGTCTCGATCCACCGGGTGTGCACCGAGAACGGGGCGCCGGTGAACGCCGGATCAGCCACCACGGCCCGGTGGAAGGGCAGCACGGTCGGCATGCCGCCGATCTCGAACTCGGCCAGGGCCCTGCGCGAGCGCTCCAGGGCCTGCGCCCGGGTGGCCCCGGTCACCACCAGTTTGGCGATCAGGGAGTCGAAGGACTGCGGGACGGTCATGCCCGCCTCGTAGCCGGCGTCCAGACGCACCCCGGGCCCCGAGGGGGCGCTCATGCGCGTGATCGTGCCGGGGGCCGGCAGGAAACCGCGCCCGGCGTCCTCGGCGTTGATCCGGAACTCGATCGAGTGGCCGCGCAGCACGGGGTCGCCGTAGCCGAGCTCCTCACCGTCGGCGATGCGGAACATCTCCCGTACGAGATCGACGCCCGCGACCTCCTCGGTCACCGGGTGCTCGACCTGCAGGCGGGTGTTGACCTCCAGGAAGGAGATCGTGCCGTCCTGGCCCACCAGGAACTCGCA
>NZ_JBRIQO010000034.1:0-88011 GCF_052983175.1 Streptosporangium sp. G12
AGGCGTAGATCTTGCCCTTGTAGTGGTTCATCACGCCGTTGATGTGGTTGATCATCGCCTGGCGCAGCGCGTTGCCCGACATGGCCTCCATCCAGCCCGGCTGCTGGGAGTGCCAGGCCAGCGTGTGGCCGCGCACCCGCTTGCCGTTCTGCACGGCCCAGTTGTAGACCCGGTCACCGCTGGAGAAGTTGAACTGGTTCTGGTTGGGCTCGGTGGCGTTGATCTTCATCTCGTTCTCGGCGGTGATCATGTCGAACTCGCGGTTCGCGATGGTCGTGTACTGCGAGTCGCCGAGCTTGCCGGCGCTGATCGCGGTGCCGAAGTAGCGCCCGCTCTGCTGGGCCGCCGCGCCGAGCGTGGTGGCCGCGGCACCGGCAGAAGCGGCACCGGCGGAGACCGGGCCGGTCACCGCCGTGAGCGTGCCGAGCACGAGAGTGCCGAGGGCGCCGGCGACCAGGGCCCGGCGAAGGCCGCCGAGAGGTCGCCGGGTACGGGGCGGGGGTATGGCGTTCGTGCCCATGTCTGAGCCTCCATAACTGCGTCACGGGTGAAGGGGAATGCGGGGATGTCCCCCGTGGACTCGACACCGCGCCCGCCCTCGGGCGCACACCACCAAGGCATCAAGGACGCGGCTCCCCGCCGAACCGTGTGGCAGAGGGGGCCGCCTCGGAGACTCAGTGTGGAAACACGTCCGAAACTTGTCAAGGCTTAAGCGAAACTTTCGGTTAACACATTCGCTCCCGGCGCCGAATTGCGTGGAGGGGAGCGGAATTGGCATCCCGAAAATTTCGCCATGGCCCCGTTCCAGGCCAAGGCCTGTATGAACGTTTCATCATGGGGCCTCATCAGCCGGATGAGCCATCGCGATAAGACCAGGTGAATCCACGATCAGCTCCGTGCCACCGATGTGAAGACGTCTCCGGTCCTTGACAGGGGCTTCACCGCTCGTGTGTGATCCCCACCACCACCACCTCCATCCACTCAACGGAGAGGGGCCCGGCCAAGCGGACATCTGATGTGAGTGCTGACAAGCGTGGCGTCCCGCAGCCGTGACTGTCCTGATCACAAGAGAGCGACTCCACTGTCGACGATGTCCGAATCTTGGTTCGGGCACATATCCCGTGCTCTCCCCGCGGCGGGGCCGACGGCCTGGTGATCATGGTGAATGCCGGTTTCGGAATCGCTCGCAGTCTTCTTTCCCATCTGCCGCACGGTCCGACCGGTCCTCAACAGGTTCAGGACCTTCCGGCGGAATTCAGGGGAATGTCTCCTTCCCATGCCGTCCCATGCCGTCCCATGCCGTCCCATGCCGCTCTCCTCTCAACGAGTGGCACAGGGATCCAGGAACCCGCCTCCACGAAAGCCGGGGTCCATCGAGTGCGAGTCCGGTCTCGGCTGGACTCTCCCACTGTGGGAGGCCTCATGCTGCTCCCGGCGGTCCCCAGCGGTTGACCCTGAAGGTGTTCAGGGGTGGGGACGGTGTGACCGTTCGCCGCGTCGGCATGAGGCATGAGGAGAGCGACGCATGACCATCGTGAAGGACATCGAGGCCCGCGGCATGCGTCACTGCGAGACGACGGCGCTGGGAGTGCTGTTGCGGCACGAGGGACTTGATCTGTCCGAGCCCATGCTGTTCGGGCTGGGCGCGGGCCTGTCCTTCATCTACTGGGACAGCAAGGGCATGGCGTTCCCCTTTCTCGGAGGCCGTGTCAAGCCTTTCGACCTCACCAGGAACCTGACCGCCAGGCTGGGGCTGACGTTGACGGCCAAGGAGACCACCTCACCGCGCAAGGCGTGGGAGAACGTGACCGCCCCCATCGACGCCGGTCGGCCGGTCGGTCTTCAACTCGACTGCTACCACCTGGACTATTTCCACTCCAAGGTGCACTTCGGCGGCCATGTCGTCGCCATGTACGGCTACGACGAGCACGACGCCTACCTGGTGGACACCGACCAGCAGGGAGGAGCCGTGCGCACCAGCCGGGCCGGCCTCGCCACGGCGCGCGCCGAACGCGGCCCGATGACCGCCAGGAACCGGTCCTTCACCGTCACCCTGCCTGCTCACCCGCCCTCCTGGCAGGACCAGATCATCCCCGCCATCAGAGACTGCGCCGACGCCTTCCTCGCCGCTCCCATCGCGAACCTGGGCCACCGCGGCATCGAGAAAGCCGGCAAGAAGGTGCCCGGATGGCTGCTGCGCGCCGGCGAGCCGCGGCGGGACCTGCCGCAGGCCGCTCTCCTCATGGAGAAGGGCGGCACCGGCGGCGCCCTGTTTCGCGCCCTCTACCGTGACTTCCTCGGCGAGTGCGCCCGGCTGATCGACGACGGCGACCTCCGTACCGGTCACCGGCTGTACGCCGAGGCCGCCGTCCTGTGGACGGACGTGTCCACTCTGATCGAGAAAGCCGGAGAGAGCGGCGACGCGGGGTACCTCGAGCAGGCCGGCGTCATCCTCCACGATCTTTCGCGCATCGAGAGGGACGCCATGCGGGTGCTGCGTCGGCTGTAGCTCAAAGGAATCCCGGACCGCGGTGAGTTGCGGCTCCTGACCGTGCGTACTATTTTTTGACCATGCGGCCAGAAAACAAGCCGAGCGACCAGAAGCAGTCGTCGTTCATTCAGGAGGCCCGGCGCGCGCAGATCATCGAGAGCGCCATCGAGACCTTCACGGAGCTGGGCTACGCCAACACCTCTCTGGCGCACATCGCCGAGCGCGCCGGCATCAGCAAGGGCGTGATCTCGTACCACTTCGCTGGTAAGACCGAGCTGATGGAGCAGATCGTCGAGCAGGTCTACCGCGACATCGCCCAGTTCGTCGTACCGCGGACGGAGAGGGAGACCACGGCGGCCCGCGCGCTGCGGGCGAACATCCGCGCGGTCGCCGAGTACATGCGGGGTCACCGCTCCCAGCTGCTCGCCCTCGGAGAGATCTTCAACAATTTCCGCGCCCCCGACGGCAGGAAGCGCTACGGCGTCGCCTTCAACGAGCCGATCTACCGGGACCGGGAGACGTTGTTCCGCCTCGGCCAGCAGAACGGCGAGTTCCGCTCCTTCGACCCCCGCGTGATGTCCGTCACCGTGCAGGCCGCGATCGACGCCATGTTCGCCTACTGGGTGACCCATCCCGACCACGACCTGGAAGCGCACGCGGACGAGCTGGCGGACCTGTTCGAGCACGCCGCCCGGGCCGACCCCCCTGGACAAGCCGACCCCCCCGAAGAAACGGCGAACCGATGACACAGCCCGTCAACCGGCCGACCGCGCAGGCCACGCCCTCCACCCCCTCCCCGCGCTCCCCGAGGCTTCTCCATGTCGACAACCTGCGCACCGCCCTGATGGCACTCGTGGTGATCCACCACTCCGTGATCGCCTACAGCAACGTCCCGCGCTGGTACTACACGGAACCGCCGTCCGACCCCTCGGGAACGCTCCTGGACCTCGTGATCGTGCTCAACCAGGCGTTCTTCATGGGCGCCTTCTTCCTCATCTCCGCGCTCTTCGTGCCCGGCTCCTACGACCGCAAGGGGACCGGGCGGTTCCTGAGGGAGCGGCTGCTGCGCCTGGGGGTCCCGCTGCTGCTCTGGCTGCTGGTGCTCCGCCCCCTGGCGACCGCCGGCAGATACGCCGCCGCGAGAGACGCCGCCCTCCAGCAGGGGACCGAGCTGCCCTACTGGCAGTTCTATCTGCGCTCGTTCACCCCCGGGCCGATGTGGTTCGTGGAGGTGCTGCTGGTGTTCAGCGCGCTCTACGTCCTCTGGCGGCAGCTGGCCGTCAGGGACCGGCACGCGTCCGAACCGGCTCCGGCCACGGGCCGGGCGCCCGGTGCCGCCACGATCGCCGGGTTCACCGTCGGGCTGGCCCTGGTGACCTACCTGTGGCGCATCGTGGTGCCGATGGATGTCTCGATCCTGGGACTGCCCACCCCCGCCTACCTGCCGCAGTACGTGGCGCTGTTCACCGTCGGGCTGATCGCGGCCCGGCGCGGCCGGCTGGAGGGCCTGTCCAGAACGGCCGGCCGGGTCGGGTTCGCCGTCGCGGCCGTCGCCGCGGTCGCGCTCCTCCTCGTCCTGATCTCCGCCGGAGAGGCGATCCTGGGCGGGGGGACCCTGCCGTCCCTGATAGCGGCGACCTGCGAGTCCGCGCTCGCCGTCGGCGTCATCCTCGGCCTTCTGGTGCTGTTCCGGGAGCGCTTCGGCCACCAGGGACGCCGCCGCCGGTTCCTGTCGGCGCACGCCTACACCGTCTACGTCATCCACCCGGTCGTGCTGGTCGCCCTGGGCCACGCCCTTCGCGACGTGCAGGCGCCCGCGGTCGCGAAGGGCGCGCTGCTCGCCGTCCTCGCGCTGCCGCTGTGCTGGGCGACGGCGTACCTGGTACGCGCCCTGCCGGGCGCCAGGAAAGTGCTCTAGACCGTATCCGTGCCGCGCGCGGGGCTGCGGGGATCGGTTCTCAGGGAGTTTTCAGGCGGAGTTTGTAGCACTTTCAACTGAAATTTATGAGTATGGGGCGATGGAGCGCGTGCCGCACGAGGCCGATGCGGCCGGGGCTCGGGGAGCCGTGGCCGGCAGGGTTCGGCGGTCCGTCGTCGGGGGCGGTGCACTCGTCGTCGTGGCGCTGCTCGCGTACTGGCTGGGAAGCGGCGGCGGGAGCGGTGAGGAGGCCGCGCCCGGGCCGAGCGCGACGCCGACGCCCGGTGCGACGCTCACGGTGCCCGACGTCTTCAAGAGGGTCGGGCCGTCGGTGGTGGTCGTCCAGGCCGGGAAGTCGCTCGGAACCGGGGTGATCGCGGCCGAGGACGGGACGATTCTCACGGCGCACCACGTCGTCCAGGGCACCTCGGGCAAAGGCGCGAACAAGGATGCCGAGGACGTCACCGTGACGTTCGCCGACGGCACCAGGACGAAGGCCGCTGTCGCGTCGTCGAATCCCAAGCTCGACGTCGCGACCCTCAAGCCGGCGAAGCTGCCGGAGATCGTCGTCCCTGCGACGCTCGGCGGCGCCGCGACCGTGGGCGCGCCCGTCGTGGCGATCGGCAATCCGCTGGGCCTGACCTACAGCGTCTCCACCGGCGTCGTGTCGGGCCTGAACCGGACCGCCGACCGGACCGCCAAGGACGGCGGCCTGAACGGGCTCATCCAGTTCGACGCCTCCGCGAACCCTGGCAGCTCCGGGGGTCCCCTCCTGGACGCTCGCGGCCTGGTCATCGGGATCGTCGTCTCGATCGCCGACCCGGGAGGCGACGAGGCGTTCGCCGGCATCGCGTTCGCGGTGCCGATCGGTGCGGCCCTGGGCGGCGGCGAGGGCGACGGGCCGCCGGGCGACGGGCCCCAGATCTGACCGAAGCGTCACGAGGAGAGAAGCAGCACATGACCTCGACCAAGTCCTCCGAGTCGGCCCATCCGCTCGAACATGTGCTGTTCGAGGTCAAACGCACGATCGTCGGGCAGGACGTCCTGCTGGAGCGCATGGCCGTCGCGTTGGTCGCCGACGGCCACCTGCTCGTCGAGGGCGTGCCGGGCCTGGCCAAGACGCTCGCGGTGAGGTCGCTGGCCGCCGCGATCGCCGGGAGTTTCCAGCGCGTCCAGTTCACCCCCGACCTGGTGCCGGCCGACCTCGTGGGCACGCGGGTCTACCACCAGCACTCCGGGGAGTTCAGAACCGAGCTCGGCCCGGTGTTCGCGAACCTGCTGCTGGCCGACGAGATCAACCGCGCTCCCGCCAAGGTGCAGAGCGCCCTGCTGGAGGTGATGCAGGAGCACCAGGTGACGATCGGCCGTGAGACGTTCCGGGTGCCCGAGCCGTTCCTGGTCATGGCGACGGAGAACCCGATCGAGTCGGAGGGCACCTACCCGCTGCCCGAGGCGCAGGTCGACCGTTTCATGATGAAGGTGGTCGTCGACTATCCGACGCAGGCCGAGGAGCAGGCGATCGTCAGGCGAGCGCTGCGCCCGCCCGAACCCCCGCAGCCGATGGTGACGGCCGAGGACCTGATCGCGATGCGGGCCCGCGCCCGGCAGGTGTACGTCGATCCGGCGATCGTCGACTACGCGGTACGGCTGGTCTCCGTGACGCGTTCCCCCGCGACGGCCGGGCTCGGCGAGCTGGAACGGTATGTCACCTACGGGGCGAGCCCGCGGGCGTCCATCGCGCTCGTCACGGGCGCCCGGGCGCTGGCGTTCCTGCGCGGCCGCGACTACGTCCTGCCGCACGACCTGTCCGAGCTCGCGCTCGACGTGCTGCGCCACCGCCTCGTGCTGTCCTACGAGGCCCTCGCGGACGACGTCGACGCCGACACGATCGTCACCAGGGTGCTCGGGGCCGTCCGGGCGCCCGACGTCGTCCTGCAGAATCGCTGAACCGCCATGGCCACCGCCTCCGAGAGGCTCCTGCTCCGCCTGGAGTGGAAGGTCGTCCGCAGGCTCGACGGCCGGCTCCAGGGCGCCCACCGCACCGCGCACCGCGGCTCCGGGATCGACTTCACCGGGTTACGCGCCTACGGCGACGGCGACGACGCCCGGCACATCGACTGGAACGTGACCGCACGGCTGGACGAGCCGCACCTGCGCGTGTTCACCGAGGACCGCGAGCTGACGGTGTGGCTCGTCCTCGACCGGTCGGCGTCGATGGCGGCCGGCCGGCCGGGGCGCGGCAAGCACGACGTGCTCGCCGAGCTCGCGCTCGTCCTTGCCCGGCTGTTCGGCCGGGGCGGCAACCGCGTCGGCGCCCTGCTGTTCGACACCGGGACGCCGCGCGTCGTGCCGCCCGGCACCTCCCGGCGGCACGCGCTGCGGATCGGCGCCGAGCTGGAACGCACCTCCACGGCGCGCGGCGGCGCCACCACCGACCTGGCGGAGATGCTCGACGCGGCCGGACGGCTCGCGCGCCGCCGCGCGCTCGTCGTCGTGCTGTCGGACTTCATCGGCGACGGCGACTGGGAGCGCTCACTCCAGCGCCTGGCCCGGCGGCACGAGGTGGTCGCCCTGCGGATCGTGGACACGGCCGACGACGTGCTGCCCGAAGCCGGGCTGATCGTGGTCGAGGACGCCGAGACCGGCGAGCAGCTCGTCGTCGACTCCGCCGACCCGCTGTTGCGGGTCCGCCTCCGCGCCGCCGTCGACGCCCGCGACGCCCGGTTGGAGGCGGGCATGCGCCGGGCCGGGGTGCCCGTCCACCGCGTCGACACCGACCGCGATCTGGCCGAGGCGCTCGTCGAGGTCGTCGCCCGAACCGGAAACCGGTCGCCGTGACCGGGCTCGTCGAGGTCGTCAACGGACACCCGAGACCGGCGAAGGAGGCCTCATGACCCTGTCCTCCTGGCTGCCGGCGGTCGTCGGACTGCTCGTCACGGCGGCGCTCGCCTGGGCGGCCGTCGTCTCGGCGCGCCGCCGGACGGCCGCCCTCGCCGCGGCCGGGGTCGCCGTGCCGGGTGGCCACCGGGCGTACCTCGGAACCGGCCTGACGATCGCCGGCGTCGGGGTGCTCGCGATCGCCGCCGCCGGACCGGCGGCCATGGTGCCGGTCCCGCGGGCCGCGGGCACCGTCATCCTCGCCGTCGACGTCTCCAACAGCATGGGTGCCGACGACGTCGCCCCCACCCGGCTGGCGGCCGCGCAGCGGGCGGCCCGCGCGTTCGTGGCGGCGCAGCCCGACAGCGTCGACATCGGAGTCGTCGCGTTCGAGCGGGGTGCGCTCACCACCGCACGGCCCGACGCCGACCACTCCGTCGCGCTCAAGGCCATCGACCGGCTGAAGATCACCGGCGGCACCTCGCTGGGGACGGCCATCACGGCCTCCCTGTCGGCGATCACCGGCAGGCAGGTGGCCGTCGGCCGCGACGGCACCGCGCCCGACATCGGCTACTGGCCGTCCGCGACGATCGTGATGTTCTCCGACGGCCAGAACCAGGGCGCGGACGTCGAACGGGCCGCCACCGTGGCCCAGCGGGCGGGCGTCCACGTCCACACCGTCGGGGTCGGCACCACGGCCGGGGCGACGGTGAAGGTCGACGGCTACCACCTGCAGACCTCGCTCGACGAGGACACCCTCACCTCGATCGCGCGGACCACCGGCGGCGCCTACCACCCCGCCTCCGACACCGCGCGGCTCGACGGGATCGCCGACACGATCGACCTGCGGCTCACCGTCTCCGACGAGCCGCTGCCCCTCGCCGGCGGGCTGATCGGGCTCGCCCTCGCGCTGCTCACCGCGGGCGCGGCGCTCAACGTGCTCCGGTCTGGACGGGTGATCTGAATGTCGTTCTCATGGCCGTGGGCGCTGCTGTCCATCCTGGTCATCCCGCTGATCCTCGCCATCCGCGAGTGGGCGCGGCGCCGCCGCCGGCGGGCCGCCGTGCGCGTCACCTCGATCGCGCTCGTACGCGGCGCCCTGCCCGGCCGTACGCGCTGGACGCGGAAGATCCCCGCGGCACTGTTCGTGGCCGGACTCGCGCTGCTCGCGGTCGGGGCCGCGCGGCCGCAGGCGTCGGTCCCGGTGCCGCAGACGTCGGTGACGATCCTGCTCGCGCTCGACACCTCCGGCTCCATGTGCTCCACGGACGTCGACCCCAACCGCATCACCGCCGCGAGGAAAGCCGCCGCCGAGTTCATCGAGTCGCAGCGGGGCGGGCCGCGCATCGGCCTGGTCACCTTCGCGGGCAGCGCGGGTCTGCTCGTCCCGCCCACCGACGACACCGACTCGCTGATCGAGGCGCTGGACGGCCTCACCGTGTCCCGCGGCACCGCGATCGGGCAGGCCATGCTCACCTCGATCGACGCGATCGCGGAGGTCGACCCGTCGGTCGCCTCCACCGGGGCGAACCCCGGCGGCGGCGGGCCGGGTTACGCCGGTGCCGCGATCATCGTGCTCACCGACGGCGCCAACACCCAGGGCGTCGACCCGCAGATCGCCGCCCAGGAGGCGGCCCTGCGCCGCGTCCGCGTCTTCCCCATCGGCTTCGGCACCACGAACCCGGCCCCGATGGTCTGCGACAACTCACAGTTCGACGGCCGCGGCTACGGCGGCTGGGGCGGCGGCTCCGGCGGCCGCGGCGGATTCGACAGGGGCCGCAACCCCCGCGTCATCGACGAGCCCGCGCTCAAGCGGATAGCCCAAACCACCGGCGGCTCCTACCACCGCGCCGAGAACGCCGGCCAGCTCCAGAGCGCCCTCGACGCCCTCCCCCGCAGCTTCACCGTCGTCCACCAGCGGGTCGACACGGCCGCCGCCTTCGCCGCCGGCGGCGCCGTCCTCGTCACCGCGGCCCTGTCCCTCTCCCTGTGGTGGAACCGCCCCCGGACCCCGGCCCGCTGACGTACCCGTGGCCGGCACGGGTCGCCGGTCAGCCGCGGGTGTCGAGCGAGACGTGCAACGAGAGGTGCGAGGACAGGGCGCGGAGGAAGTCCGGGGCGTCGAAGACCGCGCCCGCGGAGGCGACGCCGGTGGTCCTGGTCCGGCCGGTGAGGATGCGGTCGACGGCCTCCACCGCGAGCGGCGCGCTGACGGCGTAGATGTCCTGACCGGCGGCGGCCACGCGGCGTTCCGCGCCGCCGGAGCGGACGAGGACGTCGACGACGAAGGTCTGCGCGGAGCGGCCGCGCTCGTCGACGGCGGCCGGTGCCGGGGCACCGGGAGCGGACAGGTCCGCGGCCGCCTTGGCGGTCATGTAGGTGCGCACCTCCGGGACGGCCAGGTGGCTGGGAACGGTGACGACGTCGGCCATGGTGAACTCTCCGATGACGCTCTGGGGGCCGAGCGGAGCCGGGAAGGGCCACTCCAGGGTCGGCAGGGCGTCATCGTGGTACTCCAGCCGTCCGCCGGTGAAGCGAACACGGCGGCCACCCCGTCGCCGACTCGAGACCACGCCCGCAGCGAGCGTTCCACCGGTGGGGTGCCAGCTGCTCAGGCCGTAGGCGATGTGCGCCTCGTCCGCCGCCGTCCAGTCGCCCATCGCGGTGGTGACCAGGAGGTCGCCGAGGCCGCCGTAGAAGGCCATCGCCGGGACCACCACGGTGCCCGCGGCGCGGGTGCGCTCCGCGAAGTGCGCGAACGTGTCGACGTTCGCCTCGATCTCGGCCGCCACGTCGACATACGGGATGCCGGCGCGCAGCGCCGCCTCGACCAGCGGCGCGGCGGTCGAGGCGAAGGGCCCGGCGCAGTTGATCACGGCGGCCGCGCCGTTCAGCGCGCGGTCGAGCGAGGCCGGGTCGTCGGCCGACGCCTGCCGCGCCTCAAGCCCGGGGTGGGCCTCCGCCAGCGCCGCCAGCTTGTCCCGGTCGCGGCCGAGGAGCAGCGGGACGTGTCCGCGCTCGCACGACTCCGCGACCACGAACCGCCCGGTGTGCCCGTAGGCGCCGAACACCGCCACGATCGAACCCGATCCCATGTCTGCTCCCACGTGCTCGAAGTGCTTCATCGGGTAGATCCTGTCTTCGCCGGCCCACCGGTGCCCAGTGTCCGGAACGACACGACCCGTACAATTTCCGACATGAGTTCTTTCCCGCGCTCCGTCGCGGTCGCCGCCACCGACGGGATGCTGCACTTCGAGCTGGCCCTGGCCTGCGAGGTCTTCGGCTCCGCCCCTGACGCCGTGCCAGGCCCCTGGTACGACGTCAGGGTGTGCGGCACGCACGCCGTCCGGGTCGGCCGGTTCCTGATGGAGCCGGACCACGGGTTCGACTGGCTGGCGCGCGCCGGCACCGTGATCGTCCCCGCCCTGGCGGACGTCGACGAGGAACCGCCGGCCGAGCTGGTCGAGGCGGTGCGCGCGGCTCACGAGTCGGGCGCGCGGGTGGTCTCCCTGTGCACGGGCGTGTTCGTGCTCGCCGCCGCGGGCCTGTTGGACGGGCTGCGCGCGACCACGCACTGGGCTCACACCGAGGAACTGGCCGCGCGCCATCCCCGGGTGGAGGTCGACCCGGACGTGCTCTACGTCGACAACGGCAGCGTGCTCACCTCCGCGGGCAAGGCCGCGGCGATGGACCTGTGCCTGCATCTGGTCCGCCGCGACCACGGCTCGGCGATCGCCAACGTGGTCGCCCGCCGCCTGGTCGTGCCGCCCCACCGGGCCGGCGGCCAGGCCCAGTTCGTCACCACGCCGGTGCCCGCCCAGGACGGCCACCCCCTGGCCGAGCTGCTCACCTGGGCGATGCGGCGGCTGGACCAGCCGCTCACCGTGGAAGACCTGGCTCGTCAGGCGAACATGAGCTCGCGCCACCTGGCCCGCCACTTCCGCTCGGTGGCCGGCACCACCCCGCTGCAGTGGCTGTTGACGCAGCGGATCCGCCGCGCGCAGGAACTGCTGGAGACCACGGACGACAGCGTCGACACCATCGCCTCGGCCGCGGGCATGGGCACGGCGACGACGCTGCGCCGCCATTTCCACCGCACGGTCGGCGTGCCGCCGGACGCCTACCGCCGCACGTTCCGGCCGTGAGATGGACGACATGGCGCTGGGGGCGCTCGCACAGCGGCTGGCGCGGATCCCCGGGGTGGTCGCGGTGGTGCTCGGCGGCAGCCGTGCCCGTGGCACGCACCGTCCGGATTCGGACATCGATCTGGGGCTGTACTACCGAGGCGACCTGGACGTGACGGCGCTGCGGGCGCTGGCCGAGCAGGAGACCGGGGAGCAGACCGAGCTGACCGCGCCGGGCGGCTGGGGCCCCTGGGTCGACGGCGGCGGATCGAGCGGGTCGTGGCCGACGCGGCCGCTCTGACAGACGAGGTCAGGGCGGCCGTGTCACCTGACACGCCCCGGGTCCGGTGGAGCCGGTTCGGCTGACCCTCATACCGGCATCTCGATGGCCTCGGACGGACTCCGAGGCCATCGAGATGCCGGAGTCACGAGAGTCCGGGAAGGGGTCAGTAGCGTTCGCTGAGGTTGAGGTTGATCTCGATCAGCAGGGTCTTCGCCTCTCCGTACTTGAGCAGGTTGGCGAGGTTGTCGGGGAGCCTGAGGGTCGCATGCGCGTGGCGTACGGCCTGGCCCACGGAGTGCAGGTCCAGCCTGGCCGCCACCAGCGAGACGATCCTCGTGCCGGCGTTGACGCGCCGGTCGGCGAGGTTGAGGTAGGTCGTCAGCAGCTGGGCCCGGAGAAGCTGCGACTGGCTGAGCGAGAGGCCGAAGACATCCCTCACCTCGGCACGGGTGAGGACGCCGTCGGGGGTCGAGCCGTCGGCTCCGTCGAACCGGGTGTCGGTCGCCTGGACGCGGGCCAGGAGCTCGGCGCTCTGCCGGTCGCCGTGCAACTGCCAGGTGAGCTGCGGCCAGGGATTCCGGGTCGGGGTGACCTCGGTGATCTCGGTTGAGGCCGTGGCGCTCACCGGGGTGTAGACGCACCCGTTCGCGTTCTGGTACGCGGTGACGGCGGTGCCGGAGATCACGCTGCCGCCGGCGAAGAGCAGGCCGGGCCGCGCGGTGAACTGGATCTTACGGCTCTGGCCGCCGTCGAGCGTGCCGAGGGACCAGTTCAGCGTGGTCGTGCCGTCGGGGTTGGCGGTCACGGACGAGGGTTCGGGTCCGGCTCCCCGGTCGAGGGCCTGGTTGTAGTGGACCTCGGCCGGGAGGGTGTCGGTGAGGGTCACGCCGGTGGCGGCCCCGCTGCCGGAGTTGGTCACCGCCAGGTCGATCGTCATGGCCTCTCCGGCGTTGACGGTCCGCGGCGCGCTCCTGGTCAGGGTGAGTTCGGGGGCGTGCACGGTGGTCGTGGCCGTCGCGGTGTTGTTCGCCGTGTTCACCTCGGGATCGCCGCCGGCGTCCTTCGCGGTCACCGCCGCCCTGTTGGCCAGGACGGTCCCGTCGGCGACGTCGCACGGAACGCGGTGGTCGAAGGTCTCGGTCGTCGAGCTGGCCGCGTCGAGGTACGGGGTCGTCCTGGTCGCCGTGGTGCCGCCGGGCAAGGTGTCGGTCAGCTCGATCGAAGTGGCGGCGCCCGTGCCGACGTTGTCCGTCTTCACGTGGTAGGTGAGCGTGTCGCCGGGCAGGGCGTCGACCCGGTCGACCGATTTGGCGACGGCCAGGTCGGGGTCGTAGAAGCGGAAGAACTCGATCTCCCGCCGCATGACCCCGGTGAAGTCGATCTCGGGTCCGTGGTCGGTGTTCGCCGTGCCGTCGGACAGGGCGCCGGCGCGGTACTTGAGGTTGTTCCAGTCACGGAAGCCGAGGAGCGTGGTCTCGCGCGGGGCCGGTGCGTCGTCGTCGGCGTTGATGTCGACGCTCACCGTGCCGGTGTCGAAGATCGGCGCTCCCGCCGGGGTGAGGTTCCAGTTCCAGTTGAGCGGCCCGTTGCCCCGACCGACGCGGTAGCGGCCGGCCGGGTCCGTCCAGAACGTGAAGTCGGTGCCGTCGCCGATCCCGGTTGACTCGTCCAGGCGTGTCTTGTCCAGGGCGGGCAGCGAGACGTTGGAGTAGTCGAGGCGGCGCTGCGCGCCGGTGATGTTGATGTTGTCCCTGAGCAGGGCGGCGGGCGGCGCGATGGGGATGCCGCCGGGATCGAAGTTGTAGTTCATCACGCTGAGGTAGTTCGGTTTGTTGTTCGTCTTCTCGTCGCCGCCGTGCTCCAGGCCCAGCGCGTGCCCCAGCTCGTGCATGATCGTGCCCGACTGGTCGCGTACCGTCCCGACCTGGGCGTACTCCGCACCGGTCCCGAGGTCGTAGAGCTGCTCGTCGTCGGCCGGGGACGTGTTGTTCGCCGTGGTGTCGATGTCGCGGTCGGGGCCCACCTCGACGGTCATGCCGAGTTCCACGTCGTCACCCGCGCGGACCGTTTCCAGTACGCCGCCGCGCCCGGGGAAGATCGACGTGCCGGTCATCACGTCGTTGCCCGCCAGGACGGAGTCGAGCCTTCCGTCGACGCCCGCGGTGATCTCGGTGCCGCGGCCGAGCACGTCGTCGCCGGCGGGCGTCGTCTCCAGGACGCGGTTCGCCCCGGCCGACACGCCGGCCAGCCGCCAGGACCCGAGCGTGACGACGAAGTCCTTCACCTCGGAGCAGCAGCGGCCCGAGCTCCGGTTGGCGTTCCCCAGGTCGTGCGCGAGGATCGCGTAGTGGGCGTAGGGGCGCAGCCGGTGGTGCAGGTTGTCCCGTCGCGCCGCCGCGAACGCGGCGTCGTCCTGGGTCATGGTCGCCTGCTCGGCGACCGGCCTGCCGGGCACGTGGACGAAGTCGATGCCCTCGGGCTTGTGCACGCCCGGATAGGGGCAGGACTGCGCGGCCGTGTTCGGCAGGTCCGCCGCGTCGAAGGCGTTCACGACCTCGTCGACGGCGGCCTGCTTGGGCTGGTGCGAGTGGCCGTTCGCGGCCCCGGTCATGTAGTCGAGCTGCACGACGACCGACCTGCGGCAGGGGTCAGCGCCGAGCCGGGCAAGGTCGGCGATCATCGCGCCGTTCACGTCCTTGACGCCGAAACGCTCGATCAGGTCGGGGATGCCGTCCTGGTCCCGATCGGGGAGAGGCAGATGTTCGAGGCTGAAGCCGATCCTGACCTCCTTGCCGTCACCGAACTCGGGGAAGTTCGAATCCCCGTCACCCTTCGCGCAGGTCTGTCCCAGCTCGCGATCGTTGTCACACGGCGCGGCCGGCTCGACCCCGTCACCCGACCAACCGCCGGTGATCAGGTCATACTCGACGTTGAGCTCGACGTCACGATTGGCCGGCGAGACGTCCATCCTGTCGTCGCCGAGGCCGGCGGTGTCGTCGTCGTCCCAGATGCGGACGAGGACCGGGATCCTCGTCTGGTCGTCCTGCAGGGTGACGTTCTGGGTGAACACCCACTTCTGGTCGCCGAAGTGCGCCTGGCTCGGCCGGAACTCATCGTCCGACACGTACGCTCTGCGCTGGGTCCCGGCGGCGTCCCCGATCCTGACCTCGGGCAGGAACTCCCCTTCCTCGTCGATCCCGTCGTCGGGGACCTCGAACCGCTCGAAGTAGTCGATGCTGAACGTCACCGAAACGGTCGTGGCGGCTGCGGCGGGCAGGGCGGTCAGGATCGGTAACAGCGCGGCCAGCAACACTCCGGCGAACGAGAAGGCGACTAACCGCCGTCTCGTCGTGGTGATGGTCATGGGACACCTCTGCATATTCGGGAAAGTTGCCTCAGCGTCCGCCATGACCCGACAAAAGCCATGAGTATCCCCCTACTCAACGCGAGCGCGGCCTCGGCCGTCGGTGATGGGCCGCGGGGCGAGGACGCAGACGGCTTCGAGCGGGTCGGGCGGGCGATGTCCCGCCGGAGGACGGCGCTTACCGGCGGCGGGGGCGCCCCCCGCCTCCACGCCTCCACGCCTCCACGCCTCCACGCCTCCACGCCTCCACCGGACGGTAGGATCATCCGCGTGGATCTGGACGCCACCGCCGCCCGGCTCGGAGTACCCGTCGAGGACGTCGACCGCGTGCACCGGCTCGCCGGCGACCGGCCGTCGGCTCCGCTGCCCGCCAAGGCCGACGCCCCCGCGATCCTCGCCCGGCTCGCGGTGCGGCCGGACGACGCCGCCGAGATCATGGCGGGCTGGCCCGACCCCGGCTCTCCACTGTGGACTCCGGAGCTGCGCTGGCTGCTCGACCGTTCGATCGCCCTGGTCCGCGCCGATCTCGGGGGCCACGGCTGGCTGTCGCCCGGTCCTGAGCTGCCGCGCGAACGGGGCTCCGCCTGGCGGCATCTCTACGTGTACGCGTACCTGGCCCTGGTCGACGTCGTCACGGGGTACCACCGCGACCACGGCATCGCCGATGCCGTGTCGTGGGTGAGCCTCGCGGACCTGGGCCGCAACCTCGCGATCGACCGGCGGATGAACCGCGAGGGCTGGCCGGTCATGCAGAGCTGGCTGACGCTGCACGCGCGCGGCGCCATCTACGAGCTGGGCCGGCTGCAGTACCACCGCGGCGGCACCGTCATCGACCTGCACATCCCCGAGTCGGGGCCGATGACCCCGGAGGCGGTCGCGGCGTCGCTCGACGAGGCCCGCGCGTTCTTCCCGCGTCACTTTCCCGACGAGCGCTACACGGCGTTCTCCTGCGGCTCGTGGCTGCTCGACCCGCAGCTGCTGGAGTACCTGCCCGAGGACTCCAACATCGTCCGGTTCCAGCGGAGGTTCGAGCTGGAGCCCTACGAGGAGCCGGAAGGGCTGGACGCCGACGTCGAGGTGCTGCGGTTCGTGTTCCGCACCCTGACCACGCCGCTCGACCGGCTGCCGCGCCGCACCGTGCTCCAGCGCGCGATCGTCGACCACCTGAAGGCCGGCCGCCACTGGCGCATCCGCCGCGGCCACCTCCCGATCTAGCCACACCCCTGGCGCTTGACCGTCTCGGAGCCGTCGTCGTCCGTCACGGTGCGCTGCGGGGTGATCGTGCCGCCCGGTGCGGGTGGCCGGCCGCCCGCCGTCAGCACGCCGGTCGGTTTCATGGGCTCGTCAACGGTGCCGGACACCGGCCCGTCCAGGGTGAGGGCGGAGCTGTGCCTGGAGGAAGCCGTTGCCGGCGACCGTCTGAGCGCGCGTTCGAGGGGCGGGGCCCGCTACTTGCCGTGCGGGCCGAACCGGATGACGCGTACGGCACCAAACTGCGCGCGACCGCTCATGGACATCGATAATCTTGGCCGTCATGTCCTCGTTGATGATGAACAGGCGAGTTGTCGGACTGCTTGCAATGGCCGTTCTGACCCTTGCCGCCTGTGGCGGCACTGACAAGGCGGCGTCCACGTCACCCCCCGCCGCGACTTCCCCGTCGAGCCAGTCGCCCACGCGATCCTCCGCGCCCCAGATGAAGACTTACGAGGTCACTCTGGAGGTGAACGGCAAAGGCAGGATCTACCAGCCGATCGCGTATTTCGCCGACACCAACGGCAGCGAGTCGAATGTCACCCTCCCGTGGAAGAAGACCGTGACAGTCGAACTCACCCAGGCCGAACAGAAGGTCGGCTACCCGGTCTCCGTCATCCCCGGCGCGGTCCGTGACTCCAACCGCATGCTCAAACCGGCCAGGTGCCGCATTCTCGTCAACGGCAAGGAGGTCGCCACCAACGACGGCGGCGAGGATACGTGTAAGTACACCTTGAAGTGAACCGAGCTCGTTCCGCTCCGACCCGCCGCCTCGCACGGCAGGACACCCCGCCCGCCCTGGTCAGGGACATCCCCGCCGCCCGGGCGCCCGCCGGAGGAACGGCGGGAGACCGGGGGCCCTGGTCGGGCGGGCGCGGGCGAGCGGGACGAACGAGGGCACGACGTCCGGGACGATGTCCGTTGTCGAGGTGGCTCACACCGTTCGTCGCGCGGCCTCGTACGATGTCCCGTCAGCTCGGCCAGGGCGAGCCGACGATACGCTCGACCGTCGTCGTGCGCCGGAAACCGGGGACGAAGTGCTCGAGCACGTCGGAGTTCACGGTGCCGTTCGTGGTCTCGGGGCGGTTCTTGAGCCCGTCGACGTAGGCTCGCAGGAACTCGGTCTTGAAGTCTCCTCGCGGGTGGACGGCGAGGATTTCGCCCAGCTGATCGTGTTCCAGTTCGTCCAGGCCGAAGCCGAGCACGTCGGTCAAGACGCCAAGGTACGTGGTCGCGATTTCCGGGGCCATCCGGTCGGGGATGCCCGGCGTGGTGTGCAGTGCGATCGCCGTCCAGACGGTCTCGGCGGCGGCCGTGGAGAAACCCCGGTCCAGGAGGAACTCGCGCGCGTGGTCGGCGCCGTCGACTTCGAAGCGCTGCTCGACATCGGAAAAGGGAGTCAGGAGGCCGGTGTCGTGGAACATGGCCGCCACGTAGAGCAGCTCCGGGTCCGGTTTCACGCCGAGCCTGCGAGCGTGAACCAGGCCGAAGAAGAAGACCCGCCGGGAGTGGTGGTAGATGAGGGGACTGGTCGTCTCCCGGATGAGCCCGGTCGCCTCGGCGACCGCCGCTGTCTCAGGAATCTCCAACCCCGCGATGACCTCTGGCATGACCTCTGACTTTCCAGGAAGTGCGTCGACGGTGGGAGTGTTCGTCCGATTTCCATGCTGCCCACCGATCGGCGTGCGGCGCCGCCTTCGTTCGGCCAGGAATCCCCTATATCTGGACAAGGCAAAATCGCACCCGGTTGCCGGTGAAACTGGACGCGCGAGACCGGGTGCAACTGGTCATCATCGCGTACGAGACCGGGCTGGTGCCGTGAGTCAGCCACCGTGAAAGGCGAAGGCCGCCCAGTGAACGGGGTGGGCGAAGGGGATGGCGTCGGGGTCCTCGAAGGCCAGGAGACGGCGCAGGGAGGGGACCTCGGCCGGGTACCAGTCGGTGAAGCGGGTGAGGATGTCCGTGGTGGTGGCGGCGCGGAGCCACGACTGGGCGGCGCGCAGGGCCTCGGCGGGTGGCAGGCCATCGGTGAGCCACCGCCGGAGCGTCGCCAGGACGACGATCATCGACGGGCCGTCAGAGATCTTCCACGCGGTGGCGAGGACGGAACCGGCTCCCGCCTGGAGGAGACCGGTCGAGAGGCTGATCACCTCGTCGAGGGCGGAGACGTCGGGGAAGGCGGTCTGGCAGCCCGAGGCGATGACGAGGTCAGCGGTCAGCGGCAGGGCGAGGAGGTCGCGCAGGCTGAGGACCTCGTCGTGGGCGAGCAGGAAGCCGTTGTCGGCGACGGTGCGCACGTCCGTGGTCGCGTGGCAGGAGAACAGGACGAGCCGGGCCGACGGCAGGTGGGCACGGACGGCGTCCTTCCCGGCGGCCGGACCGTGGAGGGTCACCGTGTGTGGCAGGAGGGCGGCCAGGCCCCTGCCCTCCAGCTCGGAGTAGGGCAGGCGGTCGGCCGTTACGGGTTGTGGATCCGCCACGCTCAGGGCCGAGCTCGGCGGGCGAGAAGTCGCGGGCCGTAGCGCGGCGTTCGGGGCGTAGCGGATCGTGGTGGTGTCGAGGGCGTATCGGCGGACGCCGGGAGCGTCCGGGTCGGCCGTCCACGCGGCGTGCAGGGGAAGGAGCGTCAGGCCACCGGTGGGGACGAGCGTCAGAGCGGCGGGTGTTCCGACGGTGTCAAGAACCGGACCCATGATCGTTTCACCGAGCCAGCCGGTGGTGTCGTCGAGGACCCGCGCCCAGCGGTCGTCGTCCTCGGAGACCAGGGCCGTGGTGTACTCCAGCGCCCGGTCGAGGAGGGCCGACCCGCCCCAGGGGAGGTGGAGCGCGCATCTCTCTCCCTCCGGGGGCGTGATCACGGCCAGGCACTCCTCGCCCGAGGGAATCAGGTGCACCAGCGGCAGCCTCGGTTCTCCGTTACGGGGGGACCCGGCGAGGGCCTGGGCGAGCAGCCGGGTCCGACCGGTCTCGAGGACGTCGATCGCGGCGTCCAGGTCACCCGCCTTGACGAACGCCGACGCGGCCGCGCCGGGCACGCCGGAGAGCTCCCGTAGCCACGCCTCCTGGTGGTGGCGGGTGTGCTGGATCGCGAACACGTCGTTGAAGCCCGCGACGCAGGCCGCGTACGCCTCGGCGGCAGGCCGCCAGGACTCCCGCGCGCTCAGCAGGTCGCCCCGTTTGCGGTTGGCGCGTGCCCGGACGGCGGGATCGGCGAACAGCGCCGCGGCGGCCAGCTCGGCCCCGGCCTCCTCGTCGTCGCCCCGGGCGGACAGCAGATCGGCCAGCGCGAGCCGCAGGCGTGCCCTGACCTCGTCCGATGGGGCGACCGACAGACTCGCCCTGGCCGAAGTGACGGCGGCGTCGAGAACACCCGCGTCGCGGTCCTGGGCGGCGAGCAGACCGGCCAGGTTGGCCAGGTACTGCGCCCGGTAGGGGGCGGTCGCGGGCAGGAGGTCGACCGCCTGGCGGATCGCGGTGATGGCGGCGGCCAGCAGTTCCGGACGCTCCTCCGTCTCGGCCTGCAGGCGCAGCGCACTGCCCAGCGCGTTCAACATGACCGCTTTGGGGGTTCGCGGCAGCTCTCGGGCAGTCGCCTCCCGGAGCAGGGCGGCCGCGCGATCGAGGTCGACCCGGCGGCCGAGAAGCTCGTACCGGGTGATGAGCGCGGTGCACAGGCCACCGATGTACTGGGAATCGGCCCGGCCCGACGATCTGATCGCGTCCTCGTCGAAGCGCACGCATTCGTCGAGGGCCGCGGCGTCGCCGGTGGCCGTGTACACCTCGTGCAGGACCCCGGCCAGCTCGAAGCCGAGCCGGGCGGCCGGTCCGGGGATCGTGGTGGTCGCGAGCCGGTTCCGCAGCAGGGACTCGGCCTCGTGGAGGTCCTTCAGCCGGGTGGAGCCGGTCGCCCGCAGGCGCAGGGCGCCGCCGAGCCGGGCGGTCCGATACACCGCCTCGATGTCGTCGCCGGTCCCGGCGAGCGCCCCCCGGAGCAGGACGATCGCGTTGTCGAGGTCTGCCGGGAGCCCGTACCGCAGATAGCGGTCGACGAGCCGGTCGCCGAAGCCGGCCAGCGCCGCCGGGTCGGGGCCCACCTCGGCGACGAGGCCGCGCAGATCCGCGTCGGTGGTGGCCGGGTCGTGCGCGGCCAGCTCGTACCGGTCGACGGCGAGTTTCAGCAGCACCGAGGGCCTTTCGGGGTGGTCCACCGTGAGCTGGCCAAGAGCTTCGGTCCGAAGGTGCGCTGCTTCCCGGAGCAGGGTCACGTCGTCGGTGGCGCGGTAGAGCATACTGAGCGCGTCGCCGAGTTCCTGGGCGTACTCCCAGCGGTCCGGTTCGTCGGGCGGAGACGCGGTGAGAGCCTGCCGGTAGACGTCGACGGCCTCGCGCAACGTCTCGACGTCAGGCACCTCCCGGTAGCGGTCGCAGAGCCGCGCGGCCCATCGGATCAGCCGCTCGGACGTCGCCTCGTCCCGGACCAGTGCGGCGTTGATGTCGATGACCTGGTCGAGGTCCTCGAGCCGGTCGAACTCCAGATACCGCGTGTGGAACGCCGACGCCAGCCGGTCGAGGAGCTCGATCCGCTCCTGATGCGAGTTAGCGCTGGAGACCGCGACAAGGAGCGCGTCGACGATCCGGTCGAGCGCGGCGCGGCGGTCGGCGGCGGAGGAGTCCTCCGCCAGCGCGACGGCGACGACGCGCTGAGCCTCCGCCATCGGATCGTCGGGCCGCACGCCCGGATCGCGGACCTCCCGCAGAGTCCGGCGGACCGCGCGGTAGTGCTCGCGGATGGCCGCCCCGGACGGGACCCGTGCGAGCGCCTCCTCGATCATCACGCGGGCGGCGCCGTACTGGCCCGTGTCGATCAGCATCTCGGCGAGTCGTCCTCGGACGTAGTGACCTTCCGGGTCGAGGCGTACCGCCTCGCGGCCGGTTCCGATCGCGGCGGTCAGGTCGGCGGGGTCGCGACGACGGCGGTACCGGGCCAGCAACGTCAGGCTCAGGTTCGCGACGTAGGTCGGGTAGAGGGCGTCGGGGCGCGCCTCCTCGGACGCCGCCAGGCGGCAGGCGGCGATCGCCCAGTCGAGGGTCACGTCGTCGTCGCGGAGCTCCGACAGGTCGCGGAGGGCGTTGCCGAGGCTGTTGAGGAACAGGAACCGGTGGGGCGAGCGCGGTCCGGCGGTTTTGACGGCCGTGCGCAGAATCGGGACGGCCTCCTCGATCCGGCCGAGGACGTGCAGGGACTTGCCGAGATTGGCCAGGTAGCCGGGCCGTTCCGGATGGTCGAGCGGGGTGTGGTCGCCGAGGGTCCGGTTGAGCGTCACGCCGCGTTCGGCGTCGCTCGTCCGTCCGGTGCGCTCGAACCGGTCGGTGTAGGCGTTCGCGAGTTCGTGCAGGTGCAAGATACGGACCTCGTCGTGGAGGCCCGGCCACTGCGGGTGGAGGAGCAGCCGCTCGCCGTCGTCGATCGCGGCGTCGGCCACCGCGGGTTCATGAGCCGTCCGGCACAACCGGCCGAACCGCTCCGACAGTTCGCGGACTCGGCGCAGGGCGGCTTCGGGAGGGATGAACTCGTCGGGATGGAACACGCCGCCCGCCCGCAACCCGGCCAGGTAACGCCGGACGCGGTGTGCCTCCCCGAACCTGCGATAGACCTCGAGCGCGGACGCGAACTCGGTGAGGGCCGCGTCGACCTCCGGTCCGAGAATCTCGGGATGGGCCGCCAGGATCGCGGCCGCGCGGTCGGCGTCGGAGGCGTTGAGGAGTTCCTCCAGCGGCCCGTACAGATGGGACACCGTGGTCGGGACGCCCAGCGGCAGCCCGTCGATCGGCAGGCGGGGCGTCTCACGCGAACCCCTCAGGCGCAGCGTCTGAACCACCCAGGACAGGTCCGTCATCCAGGTGACGGCCCTGGGGTCCTGGCCGGGCTGGGCGCGCGTCTGGCGCAGCGCCACCAGCAGGAGCCTTTCCAGCCGCTCAAGGACGTCGGCGGGCTCGTCGGCAAGGAGCCGCCCCACCTCCGGCCAGGACGGCACCGGACCGCGGATCAGCCGCCAGGCGATCCGGCTCGCCCGCGTCCACCCCCGCACGTCCACGTCTAGCCCTTCCGGGCGACGGTGAGCGCCGTACCACGGGTGAGGAAAGCGGTGATGCGCTGCCCGTCCTCCGGCTCCGCCCGGGTCTCCCAGGGCAAATCCACCGCCTCGTAGAGCATTCTGCGGTGCACGTCGAAACAGGACTGAAGCATGATCGCGTAGTCGGCCGCCGCGGATCGCAGGAGCCGGTGGGCCACGGCTGCGACGACGGCCGCGGCGAGCAGTGCCCACCAGGTGAGGATCGTGAATCCGGCCAGGGAGACCCCGACGGCCCACAGCCTCGCCATCTCGTCGAGCCTCGCGCGTGCCTGGCCGATGTCGGCGCGTGCCTGTTCCGGCAGCAGGATCCAGAGCCTCGGCCAGCACGCGACGACGTCGAGCCCGTAGCGGAGGCGGATCCTGAGCTCGGCCGCCCGCAGGAGATCCCCGAGCGCGGTCGGCATTCGCAGATGGGGCACCGCCGGGACGGCCGCCCGGCCCGCGTCGATCCGCGAGAAACGCAGGCGTTCCCTCGCGGTGAGTTCGTCGCGGCGCAGCGCGAGGTCGCGCCACCGCCGCGCCGCCCGCTCGATCCGGCGCCCGCGCATCCATGTCAGCGCCGCGCTGATCGGCCACGCCCACCGGGGCCAGTACCCTTCGAGCAGGCGCACCACCGGCAATGTGAGACTCTCCAGCAGCCGGGCCGATGCCAGGACGACCAGCAACGCCCCGATGAGCAGGGCGACCTGCGCGGCGGGCTCGGGGAACGCCGTCCGCCACTGCCGTTCCAGTTCCTTCCAGCCCGAGGTGGTTCCGGTCAGGCCGCCGTGCCCGTGCACCCAGGCCAGCAGCCCACCGCCCCACAGGACCATCACCGGCGAGGTGAGCAGCCCGGCCCACCTGTCGGCGACCTTGCCTCCGAGCGGCGTCCACACCGACGTGAACACCGTCACTCCACCCTGACCAGCGGGCCGTGTCCCTCTTCGCACGACGCGGGCACCGGCTCACCCACCTCGAACACGGGATAGGTGTACCCGCACTCTCCGCACCGGTAGACGATCGGCGCGGCGGGGTCGCCGAACCCGGGCGCCGCTGCGAATTCGGGCGGCCCGTCCTTCGGTACGGACCGCACCTGGGCCAGTTCCTCCCGCATCGCCGCCCGGGTCTCCTCCCGCCGCCCCAGGAGTTCGATGATCGCGTCCACGTTGACGATCGCCTGCGTCAGCAGGGCGGACAGCTGTTCCTCCACTCCGGCCGCATCCTCGCCCAAAAGGACGCCGAGCCGGGCACGGATCACCTGTGCCGCGGCCACGATCTCCTCGTCCCGCACGGAGGCCCCCTTCCTTGCGTTGATATCGGTTCGGGTGCGCCGCTCGTTTCAACTGGACCTTCACACCTGGCGGGCCGCTTCCTCCTCCGTGGGGTGATCTTGGCCGTGGCGATCCGCAGGACGGGCGGGGCCGTCAGGATGAGGATCGTGTACATCTCGGCCGTGAGCACGCCAGACGCAGCCCCACCATCGCGATCACGACCTCGATGTCTCCCCCGCGCGTTCATGCACGCCCCCAGCGCCACTCCATCCCACGACGACAGGCGGCCCGCTCGGACGCCGACGTAGGCGCCGGCGAACTTCCCGGCGACGGCGACCGCCACGACCGGCAGGGCCGCGCCCATGTCAAAAACGAGCTGGATCTCCTGCCGCACACGCGCGTCCTGCCATCTCTGCAAGGGCCCCAGACATTTCGGATGTCTGGCGTCGCCGAACATGGCAGCGAGGCTTGGGGCTGACCCGGGCACCGTCATTTTGATCAGCATCTGATCAGGTCGCCCGAACGACGTTCAAAGTGACAGTGCGATCCGAGCATGGTTCGGAAGGTCTCTGTGGCGAGGTGAGGGCATCGCTGCGTCGCCACCGCTTCTGGCCGTTTCGACGCTGGGGCGGGTCAGAAACAGGCGCCGGGAATGGCGGCGCCGAGGACGGGGCGGTGAAGGTGCTGCGGGGTGATCGTGACGCCGGTGACGCGGGTGGCGAGCGCCAAGGCCGCCGAGACGGGATTGTCGAGGGAGTCGTCGGCGGCCAGATCTACAGCAGATGGACGTCACGTGACGAGCACGGCGGTGAGCATCGAGAGATACGACTCATGGGCGAGACGCAGACTGTCAAGGTCGGACGTCTCGAACCACGCCACAGCGTCGTGCTCGTCCGGCGCGACGTTGACGGGTGTCCCGGTCCACCTGTCGACCAACCAGATCTGCATGTCGAACGTCGCGGTCCGGATCTCATGCATCGGCGGGCCGGACGGCTCCGATGCCGTGATTCCCAACTCCTCCCGAAGCTCGCGGACAAGGCTCTCTTTTGGATCCTCCCCCTCCTCGACATGACCGCCCGGCAGGTCCCACACGTCGGGATACCAACGGCGTCCGGCGCTTCGATGACACAGCAACACCCGATCGCCGTCGCGAAGAACGGCCGTCACGATCCGGACCGGACCGGAGTCGTCAGCGGATGTCGTCATCGGCACATTCTGACCCATGCGGATCTGCCGCAGACAAGGTCTGGGGACAGGTGTACGGGCGATCGCACGGTCCCGGAAGCGTCTGGTGAGGAACCCGTTCAGCTCCGCGACGTCAGCTTGACGCGCACGGTCCGTTACCACCGAAAGTGAGCCAGAGCCGAAAACCGTACAGTCCCGGCTCGCGGCGGAGATGCGTGCCAGGTCGCTCTTGCGGTGGGTGATGGCCGGCACCGGCGGATGCGCCTGCCGTGTCGGATCCGTCAGGACGCCGGAGCGAGCATGGCGCGGGCGGTCCGCTCCGCCTCGGGGGGCGCGGTGGCGATGACCGCGTCCAGGGTGGTGCGGGCGGTCTCCAGTTCGTGGATGGCGGCCTGGAGGCGGGCGCGTTCGCGGTGGAGGTCGAGCAGGAGTTCGGGGCAGTCGGCGATGAGTGCGTCGCCGTCCTTGCCCATGCAGGGCAGCAGGCCGGCGATGGTGGCGGTGGACAGTCCGGCGGCGAGCAGGTTGCGGATGTGGGGAGCGGCGGCGTTCGGCCTGGCGTCGGTGGCCGCCGCGTACGCTCCCAGCGCGGAGGCGCTGATCGCCGCTCGGGCGCTGCTCGGGATCGCGGGGGCGACGCTGATGCCCTCCACGCTGGCGCTGATCGGCAACATGTTCCGAAACGCACGCCAGCGGGGGACCGCCATCGGCATCTGGGCGGCGAGCCTGTCCGGCGGAGTCGCCCCGGGGCCGGTGGTCGGCGGGGCGTTGCTGGAATCGTTCGGGTGGGGGGCGGCGTTCCTGATCGCCGTGCCGGTGATGGCGCTGCTGCTGGTGGGCGGGCCACTGCTGCTCCCGGAGTACCGCGACACCACCGCGGGGCGGCCCGACCTGGTCAGCGTCGCGCTCTCCCTGGTCGCCATGCTGACGATCGTGTACGGCGTCAAGCTGCTGTCCCACGGGGGCGACCCGGTCCTGAGCGGCGGGATCGTTCTGGCTGGGCTTGTCGCCGGAGCGGTGTTCTGGCGGCGACAGCGCGGGCTCGCCGCCCCGGTGCTCGACGTGACGCTCTTCCGCAACCGCGCCCTCACCGGCGCCCTGCTCCTGCTGCTTTTGGGCCTGGCCGCCACCGCCGGCACCTACCTGTTCGTCACGCGGTTCCTCCAGGGAGTCCAGGGCCTGTCCCCGCTCGCGGCGGGCCTGTGGCTGGTGCCCTCGTCGGTCGCCATGATTCTCACCTCCCTGGCCGCCCCCATCCTGGTACGGCGGCTACCCGAGCGGGTCGTGGTCGCTGCCTCCCTGACGGTGTCGGCGGCCGGCTTCCTCCTGCTGGCCCTGCTCGACCAGGCGGCCGGGCTCCCCCTCCTGATCGCCGGCATCGTCGTCGTCTACGTCGGCCAGGGCCCGATCATGGCGCTGGGCACCGACCTTGTCGTCGGCTCCGCCCCGCCCGAGAGGGCCGGCTCCGCCGCGGCCATGTCCGAGACGAGCACCGAACTCGGCCTGGCCCTGGGCGTGGCCGTCCTGGGCAGCGCCGGAGCCGCCGTCTACCGCCAGACCGTGCCCGCCGCGCTTCCCGCCGGCCTCCCGCCGGAGGCGGCCTCCGCCGCCCGCGACTCGATCGAGGCCGCGGTCACCGCCGTCGCACATCTTCCGCCCGTTCAGGCGCAAGCCGTACTCGTCCCCGCCCGGGAGGCGTTCACCGCGGGCCTCAACCTCGTCGCCGGGATCGGCGCGGTCGCCTCCCTGGTCCTGGCCGTACTCGCCTCGGTGACTCTCCGCGGACAACCACCGGCCGCCGAACCCGAACCCGCGTCCGCCGAGACGGCGGAGGTTTCCGGCCAGGCCTGAGCCCGGTCGCGGCCGAGGCGAACGACTCACCCGGCTGCGGCTCAACCACCAACGTCGAACGCCGGGAGATGCGGCCAGATGCCACGGGCTGAACCTCCTGTCGTACACGCGTCCACTGCCATCCCCGATGACCCACTGCCAAGTCCACTGACAACTCGTGTGCCGTACTGACATCTGCAGGGGCTCCGGACAATTGTCTGGACCCACCGAAGATGACAGGAGGACCTGCTCCTGACCTGGACACTGTCACTTCGATGGGTGTCGAAATGTTAGTGCTCGCGTCATCGAAGTCGGCAGTGCGCAGCCGAAGATCAAGTGCCATGAATGTACGTCGGTTGGGCACTGGGGCTTCAGGGCTCGAACCTGTCTAGTCTTGGAGCCGTGGGGGCCGTGGAGGAGGAATCGTCCCTTGCCGCGTTCCTGAGGATCGTGAACGTCGGCGATGTCCTCATCGGAACCGTCGCAGAGATCACGCGATCGGGAACGACCGTGCTTCTCGACGCTTTCGCCGGCGCTCCGGTCGGTGTCATCGGCCCGCTCGATCTTTCCTGGGGGTCCTTCGGGGGCTCGGCCGCCGACATCCTTGAAGTTGGCGGCCGGGTCTCTGCCGAGGTGATCGCCGTTGATCTCCCCGAACGACAGGTTCGGCTCTCGCGGTCTGCGACCGAGAACCTCCAACTATGGGCATATCTGAAGTCACTGCGTCCGGGACAGCGGCTGTCCGGCACCGTGGCGGCCATCGAACGCTTCGGCGTCTTTGTCGATCTGGACGACGGACCCGGCCACCCCGTCTTCCCCGGCGTCGGCTTCATCACCATGCCCGAGCTGTCCTGGCACCGCTTCGAGGACCCATCCGAGGTCGTTTCCGTGGGAGAGCACATCACCTGCGAGGTCCTCGTCTTCGACACCCATGACGGCGAAGCCCGCCTATCGCTGCGCGCCACCCGGCCTGACCCGTTCCAGCAGTTCGCGCGCCACGTTCACGTGGGGCAGATCCTGCACGGCCCGGTCACCAAAGTGGTGCCCTTCGGTGCCTTCATCCGTGTGGCAGACGGCATTGAAGGCCTGATTCACCTCAGCGATCTCACCGCCCCGACCCCAGAGGTGTCAGGCGACGCGGTTCGGGTCGGCGACGAGGTCACCGTGATCATTATCGAGATCGACACGCTGCGGCGTCGGCTCACCCTGTCCCGCCCGACGGTCTAGGAACCACGGGTGTCCGACACCTCCCGGGCAGTGAGGAATTCATCCAGCAGCGTGAACAGGACCTGGATGACCTTGGCCTCCTCTTCACCGGTCAGTCCCCACTGCTCCCACCCGTCGGGGAGAGCGATATGGCGCACCTGCCCCTGCCAGCCATGGTTGCAGTCCTGACCCCGTCGAGCGACCAGCCACTCCCGCCAGCCGCTCAGACCAGGACCTCCATGACGCAGCGCGTGCTGGTCATAACCGTCCAGGAAGCCCTCGACCCCAGTAAGCCTCGATCCCACCACGAACATGCCCAACCGCTTGGCCACGTGGGCGAAGTACTCACGTTCACTCATCCCCTCCAGATTCGCCGTCACCAATCCGCCTCCTGACACGTCGCCACCTCGATTTTGATGGCAAGTATCGCCGGGATGTGGGCACTGTCCCCGAAGGTCTCACGCATTCGGATGGGCTGCGTCGCCCAACCATGTGGCTTCGCCGGCAGAACGGCCGGGCCACCACCTATCTTCTGTACGAACAGGCGACCGGCCTCAACTGAGTGGTCACCCTGTCGAAGAACGTCATCCCGGGCACCATCAACGTGGGCGCCCTGCTGCGCGTGCAGAAGGGCGCCCACGGTAACGGCTGGGGCCGCTACACCGTCTACGCCGGCCCGATCCGCCTCCTAGCGAAGAAGAAGCGCGTCGTCTGGGGCGGCGATTTCGCCAAGGCGGCGTGGCAGAGCGGCTGGACCCACTGCAACTAGACCCGCTTCTCGTGCCAGGTGTAGTAGAGGTAGGTGCTGCCGGGCCCGGTCAGCGTGCCGTAGACCTGCCAGAAGCTGTTCGGGGCGAGCGAGAAGCGGAAGACCTTGTCACCGGGCCGGTCGTCCACGAAGGCGGTCTGTGTGCCGTTGTTCCAGATCCGCACTTCGATCGTGAACGTTGAGGTGTCTGGGATGTCGAGGCAGATCTCGTATTCGTACGAAAGCGAGCCGCCGATGTTGTAGCTGCGACCGTCGATGGCCCCTCGCTCCATGTTGGAGGGGATATAGCTGTTGTACGCCCGCGTGTACCCGCCAGTGGAACAGTCGACCGCGGAGGTGGCCGCGGACGCTGGATTGATGCCGGTGAGCATGGCGCCGATGACGCCGATGAGAACGAAGATGGTGCGCTTCATGCCTCTCCTCATCCGTGCAAGTGAGCCTCCGACCAATTAGTTGAAGGCTGAACTGATTCTGATGAGGTTGCCGTAGCCGGACAAGGTCGGGCAGGGATTCCCATAGATTCGAGTCAAACAGGCCACGTTGAGCTGCACCGATGAATCCGCCCTGCTTCCTTCGGCTGAAATTAAGGTGAAAACCGCATGCCAGAGGATTCGGAGGTGGCCGTTGCCTCCCCAACGTCTGGTGGTTACGGTCGCCCGCCGGAAACCGACAAGCCCACAGGCGTGCCGTCACATGGCGGGCTCGCTGGGGGCGTGGCGGCTCTGACCCCCTCACACATCTCCGGGGTCGCGACGACGCCGTACGCCAGTGAGCGGACATCGCCAGACAGTCCCCGCACATCGAGCCCTGGCGACTCGACGAGTGTCCGTTCCGCACCGCCATCCGATCAACCCAAGAGGAGAACCACTCGTCAGGCTGCGGCTCAACCACCAACGCCAGGCGCCGAGGGAGGAACCCAACTCTCATCTTCGATTCCTCACTCTCAAGTCGACTCTCAAGATCCACACCGAACTCTCAAGTTCGACGGCGCCAGACACGGAATGAGGACTCCCGACGCTGTTGACATATCAAATGAACGTTCTTTTAATTGGCGCATGGGGCGTATCGCGGGCGTCACCGCCACCGAGACCCGGGAGCGCCTGCTGCGCGCGGCGGCCGAGGCCTTCGCCCAGCGCGGCTACGACGGCACGCGCGTGGCCGACATCGCCGCGGCCGCGGGGGTGAGCAACGGCGCCCTGTACGCCCACTTCGACTCGAAGGCCGAGCTGCTGGTGGCCGCGCTGCGCGCACACGGGCCGCAGCTGCTGGCCAAGTTGTTCGCCGCCGACCCGGACCGGCCGATCACGGAGTTGCTGGCCGTCGTCGGACGCGGGCTCCCGCGCCGGCGCGCCGCCCACGGCTACCTCATCGTCGAGGCGCTCGTGGCGGCGCGCCGCGACGAGGACGTCGCCCGGCCGATGCGCGACTACGTCGGCGAACGCACCGACTGGCTCGCCGGGCTCGTCCGTGCCGCCCAGAACGACGGCGAGCTGGACGGCGCGCTGTCGCCGGACGCGCTGTCGCACTTCTGCCTGCTGCTCGCGATGGGCAGCGCGCTCGTCACACCCGACCTGCACCCGGTCGACGACGGGGAGTGGGCCGCGTTGCTCGCCCGCGTCGTCGCCGCCCTGGCCCCTGCCGGCACCACGGCACAGACCTCGGTCCCCGCCGGCACCACAGCACAGAGGGGAGCGCCACAGTGAAAGTAAAGATCAACTCCGAGCGATGCCAGGGACACGGTCGCTGCTACGACCTCGCCCCCGGCCTGTTCGGCGAGGACGACGAGGGCTACGGGCTGGTCGTCGGCGACGGCGTCGTACCCCCGGGCGAGGAGCGGACGGCGCGCCTGGCCATGGCGAACTGCCCGGAAAGAACGATCGAGATCCTCCAGGAGGCGCGACATGACCGTCGATGACCGCTTCGACCAGCGGGAATTCGAGGAGAGGCTGCGAGAGCGCCCTGACGGCGTGCGCAACGAGGTCATCACCGGGCCGGTCTCCGACTGGGCGACCGACTTCTCCCACACCGAGCCGGAGTGGGCGGCCGACCCGTACCCGATCCAGGACGACCTGCGGCAGCGCTGCCCGATCGCGCACACCGACCGGTTCGGCGGCGCGTGGCTGCCGACCCGCTACGAGGACGTCGCGGCCATCGCCTACGACACCGAGCACTTCTCCTCCCGGTCGATCGTCATGAGCAACTTCCGGCCGCCGCGCGAGGTGGCACCGGTGGGCGGCACGCCGCCGATCTCCTCCGACCCGCCCTTCCACCACGACGCGCGCAAGCTGCTGCTGCCGATGTTCACCAAGACGGTGGTCGCCAGGCAGGAGCCGGCGACGCGGGCGTTCTGCCATTCGCTCCTCGACGCGCTGGAGGGACAGGACGTCATCGACGCCGCCCGTGACTACGCCCAGCACATCCCGATGCGCGTCATCGCCGACATGCTGGGCTTCCCGCCCGAGGACGGGCCGCAGTTCCGCGAGTTCGTCGAGAACGCGCTGGAGGGCATCAACCTGCCCCCGGAAGAGCGCATCCCCCGGATGGAGAAGCTGTTCAACTACCTGCTGGCGCAGATCCGCGACCACGTCGACAACCCGCGGGACGACCTCACGACCTACCTCGTCAACGCGGAGCTGTACGGCAGGAAGCTGGAGTCGCTCCACGTGGCGGGCACGATGGCGCTGCTCCTCATCGCCGGCATCGACACGACGTGGAGCGCGATCGGCGCCTCGCTGTGGCACCTGGCCAAGACGCCGGCCGACCGCGAGCGCCTGGTCGCCGAACCCGCCCTGCTGCCGACCGCGATGGAGGAGTTCCTGCGGGCCTACGCGCCGGTCACGATGGCGCGGCTGGTCAAGGAGGACATGCACTGGCGCGGCGTCGACATGAAGGCCGACGACTGGGTCCTGCTGTCGTTCCCCGCGGCCAACCGCGACCGGGCCCAGTTCGACCGGGCGGACGAGGTCGTCATCGACCGCGAGGTCAACCGGCACGCCGCGTTCGGCCTGGGCATCCACCGCTGCGTGGGCTCGCACCTGGCCCGCATGGAACTGCAGGTCGCCCTCGAGGTCTGGCTGGAGCGGATCCCGGCCTTCAGCCTCGACGACCCGGCGGCGGTGACCTGGGCGACGGGTCAGGTCCGCGGGCCACGCACGCTCCCGCTCCGCATCGGCTGACCGGACCAGGGACGGGCCTCGCCCCGACCGGCCCCGGGCGTGGGAGGCCCGGGGCACGGGCGGCCCCACCGAGGCGACGGCCGGCCTGGCAGGCGCGGACCGTGGAGCGGGTCCACGGCTCAGCCGTCCAGCGGGAGTGTTTCGGCCAGGCGACGCCACGCGGCGCGCGGCAGGTCGTGGAAGGGGTCGTCGGTCACGACCTGGATCGCGAGATGATCGGCTCCCGCGTCCAGGAAGTCCGCGGCCCTCCCGGCGACGGCGTCGGCGTCCCCGAGCGCGAACACCGCGTTCACCAGCCGGTCGCTACCGCCGTCGCGGAAGTCGTCCTCCTCGAAACCCAGCCGGCGCAGGTTGTTGGTGTAGTTGGGCAGCTTCAGGTAGAAGCGGAGATAGCCGCGCGCGGTGGCGCGGGCGCTTTCGAGGTCGGGATCGAGGACGACCTTCAGCTCGGGGGCGAGCAGGGCGTGCTCTCCGAGGATCTCGCGGGCCTGGGCGGTGTGCTCGACGGTGACGAGATACGGGTGCGCGCCCGCGGCCCTGTCCCGGGCCAGCTCCAGCATCCTGGGGCCGAGAGCGGCCAGAACACGCGCCTGCGCGGGCACCGGATCGGCGGCGGAGTCCAGCGCGTCCAGATACTCCCGCATCGCGGAGTACGGGCGCGCGTACCGCTCGGTGAGGCCCTCGTGGCTCACGCCGAGCCCCAGGACGAAGCGCCCGGGATACTCTCGCTCGAGCGCGGCCCGCCGGGCGGCGACCTCGGCGGCCTCGTACTCCCAGATGCTGAGGATGCCGGTGGCCACGGTGATGCGCGGGGCCGCCTCGAGGAGCGGTACGGCGTGGTCGACGGCCGGGCTCCCGCCGAGCCAGAGGGTGCCGTACCCCAGCGCGTCCAACTCGGCCACCGCGTCGTCGAACGCGCCCGTGTCGGCCGGGCCGTCGCCGCGCGACGCGTTGCTCCAGGCCCCGCTCCAGATGCCGAACCTGCCCAACCGGCTGTCTCGCGGCATGACGACCTCCCTGACCATAGGCGAACATGTCTACTGCCCTCGGTTCTGCTCGCGGGAGCGAGGCGCGGCCACCGGCCCTCCCGCCTGCCCCTTCATCTCCACCATGTCCCGCGGTCAAACCGAGCGTTCGCGCACGCTCCCGGGCGATGCCCGATACTCCCCCCGATGCGAGGAAGTTCGCGAACGCCGCCGGCAACCGGTGAAGTGCCCGATCGGAGCCGGCCGTCGCGGGCGCGGGGAGCGCGACCGGCGGCCTTGACCTGGGCGTACCGGTCCGCCGGCCGGGATCATCCGTCCCGCGTGGCGCCCGGCCTTACCGGCGGGAACCGGCTACGGCTGGATTAAGGTGGCGGTGCCCCTGTCGCGCGACCGGCCCGCGACGCGGGATGGCCTCCCCCCTCACGCTTCGAAAGCCGAGGTCGAGGAGAGACTCACATGTCCCGCAGCCACATCGCCGCCACGGGGTGCGTCCTGGTGATCACCGCGCTCACCCTGACAGCCCTTCCGGCCGTCGTCGCGCACCGGGCGGCGGGCGCCGCCCCTGTCCCTGCGCCTGCTCTGATACCTTCTCCCGCCGTCACCACGCCCAGGCCCTCGGGCGGTGCCGCACTCACCCCGGCGGCTCCCACCCCGACGGCCTTCGCCCCGACGGTCCTCACCCCGGTGGCCCCGCCTCAGACGGCGGCGAGCTCTCCCCCCGCGATAAACCTGCCGCCTGGCGTCATCGAGGCGCTCCAGCGCGACCTCGGTCTCACCAGGAGGCAGGCCGAGACCCGGCTGCTCAACGAGATCCGGCTGGCACCGGTCGAGGCTCGGCTGCGCGAGGAGCTCGGCGGCCGCTTCGGCGGCTCCTGGTTCACGGGAATGCTGGCGCAGACCCTCGTGGTCGCCACCACCAGCGCCGCCGACATTCCGAGGATCATCTCCGCGGGCGCCAGGGCCGAGGTCGTCCGCGTGTCGCTGGGGACGCTCAAGGCGGTCAAGCGGAAACTCGACGAGGCCCTGTCCACCCGCCCGATCGGGGAAAGCGTCCGGTACATCGACGTGCGGAGCAACAAGGTCGTCGTCCTGTCCAGGCACGTCTCGGTGACCCAGAACGTTCTCAAGTCCATCGGGGTGAACACGGACCTGGTGGTCGTGCTGGCCTCCCAGGAGGACCCGCGTCCCGTGCACCTTGTGGAGCGTCCCCGGTACGGCCCCAAGGGGGCGGCGCCTACCACATCGGGGAGAACCGCTGCTCCGTCGGCTTCCCGGTGACCCACTGGACCCGCTGGACCCGCGGGACCCACGGGTAGGAGGGCCGATCGGTGGCAGGGCGGGGCCGGTCAGCCCGCGAAGAGGAGAAGCAGGCCCACCACCGTGTAGACCACCATCAGCAGCAGGAGGGGAATCTGCCCGAGGACGGCGGTGCGCCGCGGGAACAGGGCCAGCGCGCGGTCGTGGGCGAGCACGGTGCCGACCACGTGACCGACGACGATGACCGTCACCTGGAGCATGGCGATCCCGGCCGGGGAGGTACCGGCCGCCTGCACGGTCCACCCCGCGGTGCCCAGCCAGTCAGCGCCGGTGACCAGCGGATCGGAGAGCAGGGCGAGGGTCCGCTGCCCCTCCAGGAGGAGAAGCGTGTAGTAGTGGGCGACCACGTACCCGACGGCGATCGGAACCACCGCGTGGGCGAGCTCGCCCGCCGTCGTCCCCGGCTCCGCCGCGCCCCACCGGCCGGCCAGCGAGGTCGCGCCGCGGTACGCCGCGAGCACCAGGCCGATGACGGTGAGCAGGCCCACCGACCCCATGACCGGAGCCGGCACCGAACTCTCCTGCACGAAGCGCACCCAGACCGGGGCGTTGGAGAGACTGTCGTACATGGTGGAGCCGAGGAGCACCACCACCAGCACCGTCAGCCCCGGCACCGGCCGGAGCCCGGCCATGCCGTCCAGCGAGTTACGCCAGGTCACGACGCCGTCGGGGCGTCTTGCGATCGGGGCGAGCCGGCCGACGAGGGTGCTGTAGACCTCGAACGCGTCCGCGTGGTCGAACCAGCGCGACCCGAAGAGCACCGCTCCCCCGAGCATGAACACGACGTAGGCGGCGAGCCAGGCCCCGATGACGGGCAGGGTGGCCCGCTCGGGGGCGACCAGTTCCAGCCAGACGAAAGCGAGGAGACCGCCCGCGGCGGGCCAGTAACCCAGCCCGCCCGGCAGCGGGCGCAGCCCGGTGGCGGGGTCGCGCCCGAGCCCCTTGCAGGCCAGCAGGTGCAGCGTCCGCAGCGGGTTGAGGACCGGCCACACCGGCCCGAACAGCAGCGAGAGCGGCACCAGGCCGACCCAGAACAGGACGTAGAACACCCCCGCCGTGGGGTTCTCGACCTGGTCCGGGCCGAAGAGCAGGCCCACGCAGAAGTACGCCGCGGCGACGAGCCCGGCGGCACGCCAGAACCACGGCCACGCCCGCGCGGACACCACCCCCTGGACGACGGAGGCCAGCGGGCGGGGACGGCGGACGTCGGCGCCCAGCCGCGGCTCGGTCCACAGGGCGCCCAAGGCCACGAACGACACCAGCAGGGCGAGGATCGCGCCGGTCAGCGCGGCCTCGAAGGGGATCGGCAGGTCCTGGCGACCGCCGATGCCGTGAGCCAGGAACATCACGCCGGCCTAGCGCACCACGAGCTGGAAGAGCTGCAGCTTCGAGTCGTGGGTCTCGACCTCGAACAGCCCGTCCCGGTCCGCGACGAACTCGATCGTCGCGGGGACGCCCGGCTTCAGGTCCGCCGCCTTGTCGTAGCCGTGGACGTGCGCCTCGTCGGCCGCGTCACCGGTCACCGTGATCCGTACCGTCTGCCCCTTGGTCACGTCGATCCGTCCGGGCGGGGGCGTCACCTGCCGTCCGGCGATGGTCACCGCGATCTCCTTGACCGTCGAGGCGCCGGGGGCCGCGCTGGGCGAGCCGCAGGCCGTGGCCATCGGCAGGGCCATCAGCAGGGCCACGCCGAGCATGAGCGCGGCGAGCAGCGGGCGGCGGCGGGCAGGGGGTGACGTCATGGCTGTTCTCCTGGGGGGTGGGGGTGTCAGGCCGGCGCGGAGGCGGCGAGCCGGCACGGCGGCGGGGGCGGGCCGGTCAGCGTCGCTTGGCGCTCTTGACCGCCTTGGCGCCCTTGGCGCTCTTGGCCGCCTTGCGCGACGCGGTCGCGGACCGGCCAGGAGGCGTTCGCGCGGGTGGCCCGGTGGGACGCCGCCGGACCTCCGCGCCGCGGGGCGACGGCCTCCGTGCCGCCCGGACCACCATGAACGCCACTCCGACGACGAGGACGGCGGGCAGCAGCCACACCGACAGATCGAAACCCGAGGCGGCCTGGGGCGCGTTCGAAGCCGCCGCCTGCGGCGTGGTCTGGGGGGTGGCGGGGGCGGCCGCTCCGGCCGACGGTACGGCGCTGGGTTCCGCCGGGTTGAGCAGCGCGGGGTCGGGCTCGTTCGTGGGGGCCTTCCAGCCCTTGGGCGCCTTCGACATCTTGCCCTTGTAGGTGAACTTGACCTCTCCGGTGACCTTCTCGCCGTCCGAGGCGACCGACATGTAACGGGCGACGTACAGGCCCTGCTCCGGCCAGTACGCGACCGGGACCATCGCCGGGAACCCGGTGTGGTAGAGGTTCGGCTGCCAGGTGCCGTCCACGAGGTTGTACTCCGTGACCGGCTCGTCGAGGCGCTTGGGCTGCCCGTGCGACCACGGCTGGTCGACGCGGGCACCGCTGGGGGTGGTGACGGTGAAGTACGCGTTCGGGGCGGGCTTCTCGGTGAAGTAGAGCGCGAGCGACTCCATCGGCTCGGTCACCGTGCTGTCCTTGGCCGGCGTCGACATCGCGAGCTGGCCGTGCGCGGACGCGGGCGTCGCGAGGGCGGTCAGCGCGACGCCGGCGACGACGGCCAGCACGAGCAGCTGACCCAACCAGCGCGCCATCGCCACCTCTGCTCTCCACCGGGAAGGCCCACTGGCCCTGGAAACCGCGGGCGATTCCGACCGCTCAAGGTCAATTCCCGTCGAGAGTAGCCGCTTTTGTCCCATATGAACAGAACTTGGGTGCGCATCCGACCAAAGAGCGTCCGGGACTGTGAACCACGCCGTCCCGCACCCGTTCCGCGACGCGCGGCGGCTTCGAGTGGGACCGCGCCGTCACCCCGAACCAGTCGCGCCGGTACGTCGACGGGCACGTCGCCGGAGCCACCACCGACAGCGGCGGGCAGAACCCGGATCGCGCCCACCGCGATCCGGGTCACCGGAAGGCGCGCCGGCCGGCCTCAGTCGTCGACCCAGCCGTGGGACCGGGCGAACGCCAGGAAACGATGCCTGACCTGCCCGATCTGCGCGCCCGTCAGCGTGGGCGCGTGCTCGATGAGCAGCTCGGTCACCGCACCGCTGAAGGACTTCGCCGACAACACGTCGCACACACCGTCGTCGTCACCGAGCTGCTGCGGGGCGGCGGTGGCGACCGGGGACGCCGCCGCGACCGGCCGCCGGACCGGCGGCGGGTCCAGAAGGGTGACGGTCGAGACCTTCAGGCCGCGCTCGCCCTCCATGACCTCGTACTCCACCCGCAGACCGGGCTGGACGGCGTGCCGGCTCTCACCGAAGTCGTTGGCGTGGAAGAACACATCCTCGCCCCCGCCGACGGCGGCGATGAAACCGTACCCGCGCACCTCATCGAAACGAAGAATCGTACCGACTGCCACAACAACACCACCTGCACAGAGAATCGCACCGCTTCACTGTCACTTTCCGGAACTGTCCGGACAGTGAGTCCGCCTGCCTGTCACACCGGACGACCCGATGCTAGACCGGACGGCGCGCCATGTCCGAGCCGATTCCATGACACCGCCCGGTACACCGGCTGCCCGGCGGGGATGGCAGGCTTCGGGTCCGTAGCCGTGCCCCGAGAAGAAGAGGTAGC
Source organism: Streptosporangium sp. G12 (assembly GCF_052983175.1). Taxonomy (NCBI): domain Bacteria; kingdom Bacillati; phylum Actinomycetota; class Actinomycetes; order Streptosporangiales; family Streptosporangiaceae; genus Streptosporangium; species Streptosporangium sp. G12. The sequence goes on from NZ_JBRIQO010000034.1 coordinate 37,805, forward strand.
CGATGTCCCCGTCACCGGCGTCACCGACCTATGACGACGTCCTGAGCGCCGCCGCCCACATCGCGCCGCGGGCCCATCGCACCCCCGTGCTGCGCTCACGCCGCATCAACGAGAGCGTCGGCACCGACGTGGTGTTCAAGTGCGAGAACTTCCAGCGGATGGGCGCCTTCAAGTTCCGCGGCGCGTTCAACGCGCTGTCGCGGTTCACCCCCGACCAGCGACGCTCGGGCGTGGTCGCCTACTCCTCGGGCAACCACGCCCAGGCGATCGCCCTCGCCGCCCGGCTGCTCGACATCCCGGCCACGATCGTCATGCCGCACGACGCGCCGGCCTCGAAGGTGGCCGCCACCGAGGGGTACGGCGGGCAGGTCGTCCGCTACGACCGCTACACCGAGGACCGCGAGGAGATCGGCCGCGCGCTGGCCGCCGACCGCGGCCTCACGCTGATCCCGCCGTACGACCACCCCCACGTGATCGCCGGTCAGGGCACCGCCGCCAAGGAGCTGTTCGAGGAGGTCGGCGACCTCGACGCGCTCTTCGTCCCCCTGGGCGGGGGCGGCCTGCTCTCCGGTACGGCGCTGTCGGCCCGGGCGCTGTCGCCCGGCTGCGCGCTGTACGGGGTCGAGCCGGAAGCGGGCGACGACGGGCGGCGGTCGCTGCGCGAGGGCTCCATCGTCCACATCGACACGCCGAAGACCATCGCCGACGGCGCGCAGACCCAGCACCTCGGCGCCCACCCCTTCGAGATCATCCGCCGCGAGGTCGACGACATCGTCACCGCCACCGACGCCGAACTCGTCGACGCCATGAGGCTCTTCGGATCCGTCATGAAGATCGTCGTCGAGCCCACCGGCTGCCTCGGCCTGGCCGCCGTCCGCAACCTCGCCGCCGAGCTGAGGGGGAAACGGGTCGGTGTGATCGTCAGCGGGGGCAACGTCGACCTGGAGCGCTACGCGTCACTGCTGGCCTAGTGACCGGGCCCCGGAGGACGTCGGCGATCGCGGGGCCGGAGGGTGCCGGCCCGTCGTCGTCGTACGGCCTGGACGCCGGCACCCGGATCTCCGGTTTCCCGTCGTCGTGACGGGAACCCGTCGCCGGCACGGTCGACGGCTGTGGCCGGCCGGTCAGGCCGACGGGCCGACGATGCGGTAGCCGCTCTCGGCCAAGGTGCGGGCCATGTGCTCGGCGTACCACTGCGGCCAGTCCTCGTCGTGCCGTCCGCCGAGGACTTCCGCCTCATGGACACCGTGGGCGGTCGCCGCCCGCTTGAGGACGTCAAGGATGATCTCCGTCGTCGTGAGGTCTCGCACAGGACCCGCGTTCGGGTCTGTCGTGGGTTCCATCGTCTGCTCCTTGTCCGTTCGACCGGTTCAGCGGCCGGGGGCGCGGGTGACGACTTCCTGGAGGATCCATTCGTTGCCGTCGGGATCGTCGAACGAGGCGAAGGAGCCGTAGTCGGCGCGATCGGGATGCGGTCCGGCGACGCGGTTCGCCGTGCCGGCGTGGTGGAAGACGCCGTCGGCGTCGTGCCAGACCTCGCTGACCTCGGCGCCGCGGGCGAGCAGTTCGGCACGGGCGGCTTCGATGTCGGTGACGATCAGGTGCAGGCCCTGTGCCGATCCGGGGGCGGCCGCGGAGACGCCGGTCCCGAAGATGATCGACGCTTCCGACCCGGGCGGGGTGACCTGCACGACCCGGAAGTCGCCGCCGCCGGGGAAGTCGGCGTCCAGACGGAAACCAAGCTTCTCGTAGAAGGCCTTGGCGCGGTCGACGTCGGAGACGGGAATGACCAGAACTTCGAGTTTCAGATCCATGATGTCGTTCTCCTTGATGCGGTGATCGGGGAATGCGGTGAGCCTTGGTGAAGTTGTCGTCCCGGCCGGGACGCGAGGGGGGGTCGTTCCCGGTACTGGAATCCACCGGAGTCACAGCCGCCGGGATCGACTGTTAATTAGATGATAAGCGTCATATCATGACGCCATACGGAAGGCGCGATGACACATGAGCAGGGCCTCGCGGGCGGACGCCGCCAAGCACCGGGAAGAGATAGTGGCGGCGACGGCACGACTGCTCCGCGAGCGCGGCGTCGGCGGCGTGAGCGTGCAGGACGTCATGTCGGCCGCGGGCCTGACGCACGGCGGCTTCTACAAGCACTTCGGCTCGAAGGACGAGCTGATGGGGATCGCGACGGACTCCGCGTTCGGCGAACTGGCCTCCTTGCTGCGACAACTGCGCCAGGACCACTCCGACGGCGCGGAGGCGAGGTCGGAACTGATCTCCAGCTATCTGTCGTCGAAGCACCGTGATTCACCCGGGACCGGCTGCGCCAACGCCGGCATCGCCGCCGACGCCGCCCGGGCCGGGAGCGGAAGCCCGCTGCGCGTCTCCTACACGACCGGACTGCGAAACACGATCGAGCTCCTGGCGGAGCTTCAGGACCCGCAGGTCGCCGACGACGGCACGGCACGCGAGCGGGCGATCGTGTGCCTCGCCACCATGGTCGGCGCGATGACACTCGCGCGGGCGGCAGCCGATGATCCCGTGTCGGACGAGATACTTCAGGTCGTCCAGGACACCCTTCTGCGGCGCGGTGGCGCCCACTCCCGGTGAGGCCTCTCGGCCCTGTCGCGCGACCTGCTTCATGACGGGCGAGGGCGATCCGGGTCGCCGCCCGGTCACCTGCTCGTGGCCGCGATCGCCGCGCGGACCTCGCCGGCGAAGCCGGCGACCGTGAAGCCCGCGGGGAGGCTGTCGACGAAGACGAGATCGGAGATCGAGTTCATGGTCCGAAGGGGCAGGATCTCCTGGTAGGCGGAGGAGTTGTACCAGTCCGTCGCGGCCGCGCGGTCGGGGAACTCGATGAGCACGACGGAGCCGGGCCAGGCGCCCTCGATCACGTCGGCACCGCCCTGGGCGAGCCACCTGCCCCCGAAGGGTTCCACGGTGGCCTCCACCTGCTCCAGGTACGCCAGCCCCTGCTCGTTGGGGACGTCACCCGGGATTCGGAGGTGATTGATGAGATAGGTGCTCATGAGAGATCTTCCTGTCCGTATTAGATGTTGTACATAATCTAAATTATGCCGAGGGAATCTGCGAATTACGTGATGAACGTCATATATCGGTCAGGCGTGGGCCGTGACCGTCCCCGTGGCACGGCCTATCACGGGGCGAGTCGTCCGAAAGACCCGAGACAGGTCATCCGCGAGAGCACTGCGGCGGGCACGACCGTGCCGAGCGTCACGGTCCGAGGGATCGCGACGTCGTCGATCGTCACCACGTCGGAACGACCCCGCGGCCGAGTACTGTCGGCCCGCCGTTCGACGATGATCACCGTTTGACGTCGTATACGCGGTTGGTGAGGGTCTCCGTGACGAGTCTCCACCTGTGCAGGCCCGCCTCATCGGCGATCTCCCTCATGATCTCCTCGCCCGCGTGGTTCCCCAGCGCGTACGGACCCTTCTGAGCTGTCGCCGCCGGCAGGCAGAGCGTGGCGGAGGTGGACGCGAAGGACCGGCCGATCGGGTTGATGCTGTCCAGCGGATTGTCCGAGGTGTTCGGTTCGACGACCATGCAGCTGCCGTCAGGGGCCAGCGTCTGCCTGACACGGCGGAAAGCGCCGCCGGGATCACCGAGATCGTGCAGGCAGTCGAAGAAGGTGATCAGGTCGTACTCACCGCCGGGGAAATCCTGAGCGGTCGCGACCGAGAAGCTCACCCGGTCGCCGAGTCCCTGCTCCGCCGCCGTGCGCCGGGCGGCCTCGATCGACGGGCCGTGGAAGTCGAAACCGTGGAACCGGGACTTCGGGAACGCCTGAGCCATGAGCAGCGTGGTGTGGCCGAAGCCGCACCCGACGTCCGCGACCGACCCGCCCCACTGCAACATGTCCACGACACCGTCCAGAGCCGGCAGCCACTCCCGCACCAACGAGGCCGCGTAGCCCGGACGGAAGAACGCAGCGACCCCTTCGTACAGCTCCGGCCCATGCTCCTGCCAGCCCACGCCCTCGCCCGTGCGGTAGGCGTCCACCAACGCGTCCTCGGTGGCGTAGAGGGAGGCGAGCATCGTGAAGGCGCCGACCGCGTACGTGGGCGCCGCCGGGTCCGCGAGGACGGCGGCATGCTCGTCCGGCAGCAGATAGGTACTCGTCCCGGGTTCGTAGAGCACGTACTCGCCGGCCACCTGCGCCGCCAGCCACTCCCTCACGTAACGCTCGACCAGCCCGGTGCGCTCGGCCAGTTGCCGCGATGTGAGAGGTCCGGCTCCGGCCATCGCCGTGTACAGACCGAGGCGGGCGCCGATCGACGTGGCCAGCCCCGCGAACGCGGCACCGCTGTCGACCACCACGCGTCCCAGGAACTCCGCGAGGCGGTCCTGATCAAGCTCTTTCCTGGTGTCCGTCACTGTCTTCACCTGTCCTTGGTCGTGCCGGGCTCGCCGTCCGCGGGTGAGGAGGTCGTTGTCCCGTGGCGCTTCCGGCTGTTCATGAAAACGTGCGGCTCGGGGTCGGCGGCATCGGGAGGCACGACGATCGCACCGCGCCCGGCTTCGCTCCCGGCCGCGAACCGCGCGCGGTTCGGTCCCGGTGTACGGACACTCCGGCGCCCGCCCCAGTCTCACCTCGACGTGGAGCGGCCGGTCCTCCGGGTCCGCGACTTCGACGTACGGCGTCCCCCTGTGGTCGACACGTGTCACCGGCGCGCGAGCGGGGCGTCCCACAAGGTGCCGGAGCCCGTCCCCGCCGGAGCGAGGGCCACCGGGCGATCAGGCTCCGGCGGCGTCGAGGATGAGATCGGTGACGGCGTCGGGGTGGGAGAGCGGGGAGACATGGTTGGAGTCGATCTCCACGGTGTGGGAGTGGGCGCGTTTGGCCTCGAAGCGCTGGAGGGCGGCGGGGATGGCCTTGTCCTGCCTGGAGACCAGGACCCAGGAGGGGATGGTCCTCCAGGCTGCCACCGTGGCCTTCTCCGTGAACGCTGAGGCGACGATGGGGCGCTGGGAGGCCGCCCCCACGGCCAGGTCCTGCGCGGGGAAGTCGGGCGCGACGATCCCTGCGAACCTGTCGGGCCGGAGGTAGAGTTCGGTGCCCTTGGTGCCGTCGGCGTTCTGGAACGACACGGACTTGAGTGCCGCGTCGAGCTCGCTGCCCGGGAACCTCGTCACCAGTTCGCCGAGTGTCTCACCCTTGTCGGGCATGAACGCGGAGACGTAGACCAGCGACTTCACCTGGGGGTTGCGGGCGGCCGCGTTGGTGATCACCGCTCCACCGTAGGAATGACCGACCAGCACGATCGGGCCCTTGATGCTCTTCAGGATGCTTGAGGTGTAGGCACCGTCGGAGACCGGCCCCCGCAGGGGATTGGCGGTGGCGACGACGGTGTAACCGTCCTTCTGCAGGAGTTGCGTAACGCTGTTCCAGGTGGAGGCGTCGGCGAACGACCCGTGCACCAGAACCACGGTGGGCTTCTTCGCCGTCGCGCGGTGGATTTCCCCGGCCGCGCCCGCCGGAGTGGCGACCACGGCGGTGAGGGCGGCGACGGCGCCGAGCAGGGCGAGCGGGCGGGCGGGCTTCATGGTGACTCTTCTCTGAGATTCATACGGCCGGTCACACGCGAGGGCCGCACGCGAGCCGGGGAGGTGCCGACAGCGGGCGTGGAGTGGCCCCCTCGGCGCCTCGGGCGCCGGATCGGGATGTCGGGCCGGGAGGTCCCACCAGTGGTGGGCGCACTTCTCCGGAGGCCCGTTAGGTGATGAATGTAATCTATCCCTTGAAGATGGCCGCGGCAATTTAACTGTCAGCCATCATCTAAAAATGGGACGACGGCAGACGCCGAACGCGTCGCCGACGACGGAACCCGGGTCGGCCGTCGGCGCGTCGCCACTCCGCCGCCCGTGCCGATGCCGGGCCACCGCGTGCTCAGCGGGCGGAGCGGTAGGCCGGGATCGTGACCATCGGGGGGCGTTCGGCGACGGCGACGTCCCGGACGCTCACCTGGTGGCCGTCCGCGCCCCGGCGGAACTGGGCGAGGCTGGGAGAGGGCCGGTGCAGGGAGACCATCATGTTCTGGCGTTCCAGGCGTGACCACGAGGTCTGCAGGATCTGGGCGGCCATCCCGCCGAGCGCCTCCGTCGACTGGTGGGAGTGCACCCGGCGGCCCAGGTCGACCTGGGCCAGGGCGTCGAGACCGGCGAGGTCGAGCAGGTCGATCAGCAGGGCGAGTTCCACCCCGTAGCCGGTGACGAACGGGACGCTCTCCAGTACGGACCTGCGCCCGGCGTACTCCCCCGCGAGGGGTTGCACGAACCCGGCCAGCCGCGGCCAGTGCAGGTTGAGCAGGGGGCGCGCGACCAGCTCGGTGACCCGCCCGCCGCCGCTCTGCACGTTCCGCAGGGGCCGGTCGTAGCAGCCCTTGACGTAGACCACCGCCGGGTCGGCGAGCAGCGGGCCGAGCAGCCCGGTCACGAAGGACGTGCGGAACTCGCGCAGGTCGGCGTCGACGAAGACCAGCAGGTCGCCGGAGGTCGCGGCGAGGGACTTCCAGAGCGCCTCACCCTTGCCGTCCAGCGGTTTGAGATCGGGCAGGACCTCGTCCTGGGCGATCACCGTCGCCCCGGCCCGCGCGGCGCGCGCGGCGGTGTCGTCGACGGAGCGGGAGTCGATGACCACGAGCTCGTCGACGAGCGGCACGGCCTCCATGAGATCGCGGCGGATCGCGGCGACGATCTCCCCGACCGTCTCCTCCTCGTCGCGGGCGGGCAGCACGACGCTGATCGTCGTCTCCCCCTTGGCCCTCAGCAGCTCCGGCAGCGCCCAGTCGGCCGAGGATGAGGTGCGCCCGCGTAGCCACGCCTCGACCTCAGGCAGCACGACCCGTCCTTTCCATCACCTCGGTGGTTAGGGGTATCACCTTATGTGGCGCCGATTCCGCACACCTACCGGCTCCCGTCCCCATCGCGCAGGTGGGAAGATCAGTCCAGTCCGGAACGAGGGGGGACGGCATGAACCCGGTAGCCGTGATGCGGGCGGCGCGCGGCGTCCGCGACGAGCTCGACAGCTTGATGGGCGGCGCCTCCGGCGAGCTTCGCGACCGGCTGGATCCGCTGCTCGCCGAGGCGGGCAGCCGGCCTCCCGGGCAGCTGGCCGACGCGGTCATCATGCTCATCGCCGAGTACGGCCCCGCCTGGGAACGGCTCACCACGCTGCTGAGCCTGGACCGGGGCATCACCGCCGAACAGGTGCTTCCCCTGCTGTCCCAGGGAGCGGGCGCCGAGTCCGGCCCGCACGGGGGCGGCGGGAGCAGCCTCAGCCCTCCGACGCCGGGCGGCGCGGGTCCCACGCCGCCCTCCTGGGGCGCGGCGCCGCCGACCGGTACGGACCCCTCCGGCCGGGATCCGGCCGACGCTCCGCAGACCGCCGCCTACACCCCGGACTGGACGCTTCCCGGCGCGGAAGGGCAGGGGCATCCGGCGCCGGGTCCCGGGCGGGCACCGCGGGACCGGGGCGGGGACCCGCGCGACACCGAGCGCGACAACGGGTACGGCGACATGCCGTCCACCGGCGCCATGAGCGCCGACTGGCTGCGTCCCGACCAGGTGTCGGACCCCGCACCCCCCGTGCCCCCCGTGTCCCCCCAGTCCCCGCCGTTCCCGTCGCCGTCGTCGTGGCTGTCGCAGGAACCGTCGCAGGAACCGCCGTTCCCCCGGCCGTCGCCGTCCCGGGAACCGCAGGCCCCCCAGACCCCATCCCCATCCCCGCTCCCGGGGACACCACAGGCCCCCCAAGGGTCACCGTCACCGCCACCGTCGCCGCCGGCACCGGCCGAACCGCCCGCCGTGGCGCCGGCTCCCACCGAGGGGCGGGGCCCCTCGGTCCTCGACCGGCTGACCGGCGCCTTCCGCAGGCGGCGCAAGGAGACGCCCGCCGTGGCGCCGGGATCGGAGTGGAAGGGGATCCCGCTGATCGAGTCCCCCGCCGAGGCGGTCGCGGGCTGGGGTGCCGAGGTGGCGATCGGCGTCGCCCCCGGCCAGGGGCAGGACGGCACCGCGACACCGCGCGAGCCGCTCGACCTGGACATCCAGATCGTCGCCGAGGGCTTCGACGCGCCCGGCGGGTGGCGGGTGCGGCTGCGCGCCGACGAGACGGCACCGTACCCGCGCGCCGCGGTCAACCTGATCGCCCTCGCCCAGGAGGAGCCCGAGGTCTCCCGGCAGATCCAGGCGACCTACACGGTACGCGGCCAGGTGATCGGGTTCGGCCTGCGCGCGATCACGGTCCACGGCTCGCCCGGCAGCCTGAGCGGGCACGAGGCGCTGGAGCCGGTCTCGGGTACCCGCATCCGCCCGGCCCTGATGGGCGAGCCCGCGGACGTCACGGCGATCATCGTGCACGGCGACAGGCCGGGACGGCTGTGGTGGACCTACCAGTCGCCGCACTTCGTCACCCCCGACCGCGCCGAGCTCTGCGACCTCGGCACGCGGGCCTCGGAGTTCGGCGGGCGTCTGACGGGGCGGGGCCGTCTCTCCGAGGAGCTGGGACGGGAGGTCGGCTCGCGCGTGCCGTGGGGTTTCTGGGAGTTGCTGAACGCGGTGGCCGGCCGGGTGGCGCCGCGCCGCCCGAGCGTGCTGATCCTCTCCCAGGAGCCGCACGTCCCCTGGGAGCTGGCCGTGCTGGAGCATCCCTACGACCCCTCGCTCCCCGGTTACCTGAACTGCCAGACGGTGACCGGCCGCTGGCCCCTCGGCGGGCGGCGTCCCGAGCTGCCCCCTCCCTCGGACGCGCGTGCCGACCGCGTCGCGGTGGTGCACGGCGAGGCGCAGGCGCACCCGCTGGTGACGGAGTACGGCGCCACGCAGGTCTCCCCCGCGCTCGGCGACGTCCTGGGCGTGCTCGGCCAGGGTCCCGAGGTCGTCCACTTCACGGACGGCGGGGCCGCGTCCGAGGTGCTGGGCCACGATCTGGCCGGGAGCCCGTTCGTCTTCCTGGAGGAGCCGGGGGACGCCCGGGCGTTCCTGCTCGCGGGCGCGAGCGGGGTCGTCGTCCCGCTCTGGTCCACCGGTGGCGGGCCGGCGCCGGAGTTCTACCGGCGCTGCTTCGCCGGTGAGCCGCCGGCCGAGGTGCTGCGGTCCATGCGCGCGCAGGCCCCCGACAGCGCGGGCGCCTACCAGTTCCACGGCCACCCGTCCCTGACGTTGCACCGGACCGCCCCGCCCGCGGGGTGAGGCCGGGACCCGCGCGTTCAGCCCGCGGCGTGGCGCTCCAGGAAGGTGTAGACGTCGGCCTCGTCCACCCCGGGGAAGGACCCGGGCGGCAGCGCGGCCAGGATGTGGGAGTTGCCGCGGGCCGAGGGCCAGGCGTACCCCTCCCAGCGCTGGGTCAGCTCGGCGGGCGGGCGGCGGCAGCAGTCGCCGGTGGGGCAGCCGGACTTGGTGCGGGTGGTGACCTCCCGGCCGCGGAACCAGCGCGACTCCCGGTACGGGACGCCCAGGGTGATGGCGAAGTCGCGCTCACGTGAGATGTCGACGTGGGCGAGACAGAAGTAGGTGCCGGTGGGCGAGTCGGAGTACTGGTAGTGGACGGAGAAGCGGTCGGGTGACAGGAAGACCTGGCGTCCCGACCACTGCAGGCACATGCGCTGGCCCTCGATCGCGCCCTGCTCGTCGGCGGGGAAGACGATGCCGTCGTTCTCGTACGCCTTGTAGATGATCCCGTCGGCGTTGTTGCGGACGAAGTGGCAGACCAGGTCCAGGAAATGGGTGGCCAGGTTGGTGAAGCGGTGCGCGGCCATCTCGTAGGAGACGGCGAACACGTCGCGCAGGTCCTCCACGCTCAGCGCGCGGTCCTTCTTGGCCTCCCGCAGGTACGGCACGGCGGCGGCCTCGGGCACCAGGACGGCGGCGGCGAAGTAGTTGGCCTCGGTCCGCTGGCGCAGGAAGTCGGCGAAGTCGCGGGGCCGGTGGTGGCCGAGGGAGAGGTGGCCGAGGGTCTGCAGCAGGATCGTCCGCGGGGTGTGCATGCCGACCTGCTCGTGCTTGACGTAGATGCGCCGGTTGCGCAGGTCGGAGATGGAGCGCACGGTGCGCGGCAGGTCCTGGACCGTCTGGACGGTGTAGCCGAAGTGGCCGACCAGCGCCTGGACCGTGCTCTGCGACAGCGCGCCCGAGCGGTAGCCGACCGCGGCGAGCGCCTCGGCGGCGGCCTGCTCGATCTCCGCGAAGTAGTTGCCCTGCTCACGCTGCTTGCGGCGGAGCTCGGCGTTGGCGGCGCGGGCCTCCTCGGGGGTGGCGGTCCCCCTGGCCTGACGTGAGCGCAGCTCGCCGTAGAGGCCGAGGATGTGTTCGAGCACGTCGTTGGGGACCCGCGCGGAGATCTTCAGCCTGGCCAGGCCGAGCCCGGCGTACAGGGGGTCGCGCTGGGCCTCCTCCAGGGCCATCTCCAGCTGGGCCCGCCGGTTGGGGGCCTGCCTGCGGAGCAGCTCCTCGATCGGCACGTTGAGCGCGGCGGCCAGGGACTTCAGCAGCGACAGCTTCGGCTCGCGCTTGCCGTTCTCCAGCAGGGAGAGCTGGCTGGGCGCGCGGTTCACGCGTTCGCCCAGGTCGGAAAGGGTGAGGCCGCGCTGCTTGCGCAGGTGTCTCAGCCGCTGGCCGAACGCGATGAGATCGAGCTCCTGCGTCAAGGAAAGCGGTTCTTCACCCACCAAAGATGCCATGACCCGATGCTAAACGAAATTTCCGAGGAAATTTCATCTCCTTGCGGGTCACCCGGACGGATGTCGCCGCACTCGTCCTGGAGCGTCCGCCGCGCTCGCCGCCGGAGCCCGCCGGGCGCGCCCGCGCGGGGGCTCCCATGACGAGGTAGCGGTAGGCGGGAGTGTCGCCCCGCCGGGCGCGCCCGCGCGGGGGCCCCGGTCCACCGGTGGCGATCACCGCGCCGGCCCGCCGGAGATCTCCGCCACCCCGAAACCGGTGCGCACCCCCGGTGCCGGCCTGCGAACACCTGATCCCCGCACAAGAATTGGTCTAGTCCTTAGAGAAAACTATTAACTTCTTCCCCTCCAAATACCGATGAGTATTGATCCTAGGAGAATAATCTTCATTATTTCGTCCGAGTCGACCTTGTTTGACCGTTTCGCCGAGGCACACACTCGAACTAGGCACCCAGGGGACGAAAAGGAGTCGCATCATGAATGATCGCCTCAAGGGAGCCGCAGACGAGCTGCGGCGCGAGTGGGAGACCAACCCTCGCTGGAAGGGGACGACGCGGACCTACACGGCCGAGGACGTGGTTCGGCTCCGGGGCTCCGTCCAGGAGGAGCACACCCTCGCCCGGCTCGGCGCCGAGCGGCTGTGGGACCTGCTGAACACCGAGGAATACGTGCACGCCCTGGGCGCGCTGACCGGCAACCAGGCCGTGCAGCAGGTCAAGGCCGGGCTCAAGGCCATCTACCTGTCCGGCTGGCAGGTCGCCGCCGACGCCAACCTCGGCGGCCAGACCTACCCCGACCAGAGCCTCTACCCGGCCAACTCGGTCCCGGCCGTCGTGCGGCGCATCAACAACGCGCTGCTCCGCGCCGACCAGATCACCTGGTCGGAGGACGACCGGGACGCGCCGCACTGGCTGGCGCCGATCGTGGCCGACGCCGAGGCCGGCTTCGGCGGCGTGCTGAACGCCTTCGAGCTGATGAAGGGCATGATCGCCGCGGGCGCGGCCGGGGTGCACTGGGAGGACCAGCTCGCCTCGGAGAAGAAGTGCGGCCACCTGGGCGGCAAGGTGCTCATCCCCACCGGCCAGCACATCAAGACCCTCAGCGCCGCCCGCCTCGCCGCGGACGTGCTGGGCGTGCCGACCCTGGTCATCGCGCGGACCGACGCTCAGGCCGCGACCCTGCTGACCACCGACGTCGACCCCCGCGACCAGGCGTTCACCACCGGCGACCGTACCGCGGAGGGCTTCTACCGGGTCCGCAACGGCGTGGACGCCTGTATCGCCCGCGGCCTGGCCTACGCGCCCCACTCCGACCTGCTCTGGATGGAGACCTCCACCCCGGACCTGGACGTGGCCCGCGAGTTCGCCGAGGCCATCAAGGCCGAGCACCCCGACCAGATGCTGTCCTACAACTGCTCGCCCTCGTTCAACTGGAAGAAGCACCTGGACGACTCCACCATCGCCAAGTTCCAGCGCGAGCTCGGCCACATGGGCTACAAGTTCCAGTTCATCACGCTGGCGGGCTTCCACTCACTGAACCACTCGATGTTCGACCTCGCCCGCGGCTACGCCGAGGACGGCATGACCTCCTACGTCGAGCTCCAGGAGGCCGAGTTCGCCTCCGAGGCGCGCGGCTACACCGCCACCCGCCACCAGCGCGAGGTCGGCACCGGATACTTCGACCTGGTCAGCACGGCCATCGCGCCGGACTCCTCCACCACGGCCCTGAAGGGGTCGACGGAGGAGCAGCAGTTCGCAGAGGCTCACTGACTCTCCGGACCGGGCTCGACCGGACGCTCCCAGGGCATGGGACGGTTCCCCGGACGAGCCCGACGGCCAGGTCGAGGGGCCCCGCCGCGCGGATCTCCCCCGAGTCCGCGCGGCGGGGCCTCCCCGCCTCGGCCCCTTCCCGCGCCTCGCGCTCAGCGCACCGGCCACGGCGGCCCCTCCCGTACCCGTTCCCCACGGCCCGCGTCCCCGGGAGCCTCTCCCCCGGGGACGCGGCGGCGGGCGGCGGGCGGCATCTCAGCGGCCGACGGCCTCGATGAGCTTGCGGCGCTGCTGGGTACCGAGGCCTCCCAGACGGCGCGCCTCGTCCACGTCGGCCTGCGCCATCAACTGCGCGGCCTTGACGGTCCCGACTCCGGGCAGGGCCCGCAGAGCCTGCGACACCTTGATGCGCTTGGCGATGTCGTCCTCACGGCCAAGCAGTTGCTCCAGGCTGAGCGCGCCGGTCTTGACCTCGGCGAGAAGCTTGGCGCGAGCTGTACGGATCTCGGCGGCCTTGACCAGGGCGGCCTGACGCTGTTCGGGGGTGAGCTTGGGCAAAGCCATGGTGTTTTCTCCCTGATGACGGTAATTCCAGCGTCCTGCTACCCAAAGCCACCAGGTTAATCATCAGAGGGCATACATATAGATCCACAGCCTCCATGCCGTGTAGCACGATATGCCCGTTTGGTTACCCCGCCCTTACCCGGTTCTCCGTAGCCTCGAGCTCATGGGTATCTGGCGAAGCCCCCAGGGCATCGAGGTTGAGGCGATCGTGGTCCACGACGGCCCCTGTCTGCTGGTCACCCGCCGGATCGACGGGCGGCGGGTCCTGGTGGCGTACTGCATGAACATCCGCGAGGTCGGAGAGCACGTCGACCTGGCCGAACTGGTCCCCGCTTAGCGAGCCCCCGCGTATGCGAACGATCAACAGTGGATCATGTCCGAGTCTTGTTCGGTACGCGTGTCAACTTCCGCGACCTCTGAGGCGTCGAGTAGTCAGGGAGGCTCGATGGATGTTCTGATCGGCCTCGTTGACGAAGATCTCCTTCTGGAGCTCATCCTCGTCGAGGCACTGCACACGGAGGCGGAACGGCTGGCCGCCCAGCCCGACCGCTGAACGAGGCCGGGTGCCCGCCACCCGAAACGGCGGGCACCCGCGCGGCGAGCGCAAGACGGGCGGCCGCGCGAGGACCCGGTCACCGCGGGGACGTCACACCCGCGCGACGAGTGGGGAACGGGGCTCGATTCACCGGGTGGTGATGGCGTTAACTGTTCCCATGAACAAGCGCGAGCTGATCGAGAAGGCCGCCGCCGAGGCCGGGCTCACCCGGAGGCAGACGGCCGCGGCTCTCGACGCGATCCTGGGGACGATCCAGACGGCCGTGGCGGCCGAGGACAAGGTGGCGATTCCCGGATTCGGTTCCTTCGAGATGGTGCACAGGCCCGCGCGGAGCGGGCGCAACCCGCAGACCGGGGAACCGCTGGAGATCGCGGAGACCTGGACGGCGAGGTTCAAGCCCAGCCCGGGGTTCATGGGCCTGATCCGCCAGCGCAAGAAGGACTGACCCCCTCGGCCGGAGACCGGCGGCGGGAAGGCGACGGCCCCCGGGGAAGTATCCATTCCCCGAGGGCCTGGAGTGCCGCCATATCGCGGCACCGGCACGTTTAAGGATCCGGGTCACTCATGATGAGGTCGCACTCTGCCGTTAAGTTATAGACGCACGTGGAGCGTCCAGCGGGACTCGAACCCGCACTCGACCATCGTCGCCCGCATCCGTTCGATCCGGCGCCCGGCGGCGAATGCTGAATCTGGAGCGAGAGCCTGAGCTTGAGCGGTTGCCTCTACCGGTTGGGCTACCCCGGCAGGTGGTGCCGGGGGAGGGATTCGAACCCCCACTGTGGCCGCGTGTCAGTCTGACGGTTTCAGTTTCAGCTTTCGCGCTTTCGCGCATCCCCGCGCTCCGACGGGGAGTCCTGTGATCTTACCCGAGCAGGTAGCCCATCACCTTCTCACCGACGCGCTGGTAGGTGATCTCGGTGCCGTTGGCCTCCTCCCGGGCGAACTTCACCGCGTTCTGGAGCCTGCCGACCCGCTCCAGGAGCTCGTTGACCCGCTTCTGCGGCACGGCCCCGGAGAAGGTGACCTTGGTCCAGAAGCCGACGACGATGTCCTCGTGGTAGACCTCGACCTGGGCGGGGTGCTTGTCGGTGGCCTCCGCCTTGACGTGGTTGCGGGGCACCTTCTTGGTCCGGGTCGTCTTGACCGGCTCGGTCCGCCAGCAGTCGGTCGACTGGTCCAGCGTCCAGGCCTCGGCGGCGTCCAGGACGGGCAGCTTGGCGATGAAGGTGTGCAGGTCGACCAGCTGCTTCTCCAGGAACAGGAGATAGGTGACGGGCACGTCCTCCAGGAGGGTGGAACCGTCGACCTTCACGTCGGCCCGCGCCGAGCAGTTGGCCCAGTCCTTGGTGGCGGTGACGTCGAACAGCCGGGTGAGCGCGGCGCCGACCTGCTTGAGCAGGTCCTCGCCCTGCACCTGGACCCGGGTCGACTCCGGGGGCAGCCGCTCGCCCTCGTCGTCGATGGGCTGGTAGGTCCGCGAGAGGCCCGACAGCAGGGCGTTCTTCTGGATCGTGTGGTAAGCGTCGGTCACCTTGCGCTGGGTGTCGGACTTGACGCCCTTCTCCACGGCGAGGATCTGGTTCAGCTTGGTCGCCATGCGTGACACCGTACCGGGAAGATCACCCGCATAACACCGCTTTTTCCGCAGATAGCCCCGCGTTCCGGTCGCTCCGTCGCCGGCATGGCCCGCCCGCCTCACGGCCGGCCGGCGCCCCGCCCGCCGCGGGACCTTCAGCCGCGCACCGCGCGGGCGGACCAGCGGCCGTCGAGGTGGTCGACGCGCAGCGGACGCCCGAAGCACTCCGACAGGTTCTCCGCGGTCAGGATCTCCGCCACCGGCCCGCCCGCCTGGACACGGGCGTCGCGCATCAGCAGGGCGTGGGTCGTGGTGGCCGGGACCTCCTCCAGGTGGTGGGTGACGGTGACCGTGGTCAGCGCCGGGCGGGTCGCCGCCAGGTCCTCCACCGCGGTGATCAGGTCCTCGCGGGCGGGCAGGTCGAGGCCGGCGAACGGCTCGTCCAGCAGCAGGATCACCGGATCGGCCATCAGCGCCCTGGCGACGCGGACACGGGCCCGCTCACCCTGGGAGCAGACGCGGAAAAGCCGGTCGGCGAGGTCCTTGCAGCCCATGTCGGCCAGCAGGTGGTGGGCACGCTCGTGCTCGGCGGGGCCGTAGCGGTCCCAGAGCGGGGCGCTGGTCCCGGTGTGGCCGGTCAGGACGACGGTGTGCGCGGTGGCGCCCTCCTCCTCCAGCAGCTCCTCGTCGACGAGCCGCTGGCTGGCCGCGACGAGGCCGATGTGGCGGCGCAGCTCCCGCAGGTCGACCCGGCCCAGCCGCTGGCCGAGCACGGTGACGGCCCCCTCGGTGGGATGGCGTACGGCGGCGGCCAGCGAGAGCAGCGTGGTCTTCCCGGCCCCGTTGGGGCCGAGGACCACCCAGTGCTCCCCGTATCCGACCCGCCAGCCGATGCCGTCCAGCAGGGTACGGCCGACCACCCGGACCCCGACGCCGCTCAGTTCCACCGCACCGGCCACAGGCCCGCCCATCGGTATCCCCCTCCGCCTCGATTCGCGGCGCTCACTTTAACCGATGCACCGATATCTCCTTGTAAATCGTCCTAAAAGGATGACTCAGCCCATCTGCATGGAGGGGCCGGGGGTGGGCTGCGGGGTGATGGTCGTCCCCGAGGGGGCCGGGGCGGTGGGTGTCGGGGACGGGCTCTCCCCGTCGCCGGTCTGCGGGATCTGGGTGAAGGAGGGCTTGGGATCGCTCGAGGCCGTCGGGCAGTCCCTGGCCCGGCCCTTGCCCTTGCCCTTGGCGGTCGTGTCCGCGCAGTTCCGCGGGTCGTCGCCGTCGTCCGGCGAGCCGCCCGAGCCACGAGGTCCCCGGGGGCGCTCCGGCAGCGGGTCCTCCCGGCCGTCGTGGCCGTCATGGCCCGCGGTGGGCAGCGAGACGGTCCTGGTGGTGGTGATCTGGACGGTGGAGGGGGTGGTCGGCGCCGGCACCCGCGGCCTGCCGGTGGGCGGGCGGGTGCCGGCGCCGAAGACGGAGGCGGAGGGCGTGCCGTCGGCGGGAAGGACCAGCGGAACGGGCTCGGGAACGCCGGGGTCGCCGACGGGACCGGGCCCGCCGCCACCGGTCGCGGCGGCCACGGTGACCGCCGCCATGGAGACCGTGGCCAGCGCCGCGAACCCGGCCTGCGACAGGTGCGCCCCCTTACGCGGCCCGGCCCTGCGGGACCCCCTGCCGGGGATCCTCACCGGTACCGAGGGCTCGTCGTGGAGCGACGAGGGCGACGAGGGCAGGGACGACGAGTACGGCGAGGGTGGCGAAGGTGCTGCCGCGAGCCGGACCCTCCCGGCTCCCGGGGTGCAGGGCACCGGCGTCCAGATCGCCGCCAGCACCTCGGCGACCGCCTCGCGCAGGTCCCACGGGTCGCCCACGCCGCCCGCGGCGAGCAGCGCGCCGAGCAGGTCGGCGGCCCTGGGCCGCTCGGCGGGGTTCTTGGCCAGGGACGCCTCGACCGCCGGGCGCAGCAGCGCGGGCACCGAGGCCACCCTCGGCGGCTCGACCAGGATGCGCCGGGTCAGCACGTCCGCCTCCCCCGCGCCGAAGGGGTGGTGGCCGGCGGCCGCGTAGGCGATCAGGCAGCCCCAGGCGAAGACGTCGGAGGCGGGCAGCGCGAGCCCGCCGGTGAGCCGCTCGGGGGCGACCCAGCCGGGGCTGCCCATGACCTGTCCCGCCTGCGTGTGGGCGGCGAGCACGTCGACGTCCCTGGCGATACCGAAGTCGATCACCCGGGGGCCGGTGTCGGACAAAAGCACGTTGCCGGGTTTGAGGTCGCGGTGGACCAGCCCCGCCTCGTGCACCGCCACCAGCGCGGCGGCCACCCCCAGGGCGACGCCGTACGCCAGGTCGGGGGTGAGGGGGCCGTGCGCGGAGACCACCTGGGACAGCGCGGGGCCCGGGACGTACTCCGACACCAGGTAGGGACGGTCCTTGTCGGTGCCGTCCTCGATCACCGCGGCGGTGCAGAAAGGCACCACTCTCCGGGAGAATCGCACTTCTTCGGCGAAACGGGCGCGGAGCGTGGCATCGTTGAGATGCATCGGGTGCGGCGTCTTGAGTGCCACCACCCCACCCTGCGGGTGTTCGGCCAGGTAGACGATGCCCATCCCACCTACTCCGAGGCGGCCGAGCAGAAGGTAGCGGCCGATGATGACCGGGTCCCCGACGGTCAGCGGCCGCACACCGGTCGGCATGCCGTTCACGGGACCTGCTCCCCCACGTGCCATCCTCGTTGAGCCTCTCGTGCGCGGGCTACGGCAAGCACACTGTGGCGGGATTCGAGCGTCCTTCGCTCCCGACCGGTCAGAAGGGATATGAGAGGTAAGGCGAATGATCCCCCGGGGTAAGGAATCCGTGGTGTACGGGATGCCCCTGGGACGGGGCGGGACGGTGTGACCAGCGGCAAGGGCGCGCGCCGGCTCTCGGGCGCACGCCCGGGAACGCCTCAGGCGGCGGTGGAGGCGGAGCGCGCGGACGGGTTCCGCGGAGCCGGGGCGGAGGTCTCCTCGGGGGAGGCGACCGGCTGGGCGAGACCGGGGACGGCGAGGCCCGGCAGGAGAAGGTCCGGGACGGGCAGGTCCGACACGGAAAGGTCCGAGGCCGAGAGGTCGGGCACCTCCAGGGCGGCCGGAGCGCGGCTCCCCTTCGAGGTGGCGTGGCCGGGCATGAGGTCCTGGGTCGCGACGAGGAAGCGGGCGATGTGCGGGTACACCTCGCGGGCCTCGGGGACGACGTCGGCGAGGATGGCGAAGACGTGCGGCATGCGGGGCCACTCCTCGTACATGACCGGCACCCCCGCGGCACGGGCCCGCTCGGCCACCCGGCGGCCCTCGTCGCGCAGGACCTCGGTGGAGCCCGTGACGATCATCAGCGGGGGCAGGCCGGTGTAGTCGCCGAGGACCGGGGAGAGCAGGGGGTCCTGGGGGTCGAGCCCCGCGGTCCAGCGGCGGGCGAGCCAGTCGACACGGCCGGCCGGGATCATCGGGTCGAGCAGCCGGTTGACCCTGCGGGGCGCGCCGGTCAGGTCCGCCCACGGGGACAGGCACACGGCGGCGGCCGGCAGCGGCATGTCCTGGTCACGGAGCGCCAGAAGGGCGGCCAGGGTGAGGTGACCCCCGGCGGAGTCCCCGCCGAAGACGACGTCGCCGGGGCCGTAGCCGTGCTCCAGGAGACATCGGTAGGCGGCGATCGCGTCCTCGAGGGCCTCGGCCGGCCGGTGGACGGGGCCCTGGCGGTAGTCGACCGCCAGCACCGGGCGCCGGGTCGCGGCCGACAGACGCCAGGTGATCGGCCGGTGGGTCGCCGGGGAGCAGGAGAAGTAGCCTCCGCCGTGGAAGTAGAGCAGCACCTTGCCCTCGTCGAGTTCCTCCCCCGCGCGGATCCACTCCCCCGGGCACGCCCCCGCCTCGTCGGGGGTCACGCGCACGTGGACGGGCAGGCGAAACGGCACCCTGCCGGCCAGCGCGACGATGCGGGAGGCCGCGGCGAAGCCGACGTCGTTCCTCAGCAGCAGGTCGGAGATGGGCTTGAACGTGCCGCGCATGATCGCGTTGAGGGTCGCGGCCTGCCAGCTGAAGGGGTAGACCGGACTGACATCCATATCGATCTCGTCGCGCATGGGGGACCTCCAAAAAAGGACATTCCCCTCAGAATGGTCTTTTATCGGCGATTGAACATATCGGAGAGATTACAACTAAGTATCACGCATGTATACATCACTCTCAAGACACGCCCGCACACCGAACGTCACCATCCCTCCAAACCCGGAAACAGACCACATCGACGACCGGTCCCGCCGCGCCCCGCCCCCGCGCGCCACCGAAAATCCATTGCCTCCCCTCGAAGCGCCAAGGAGGATAGGAGGGTTGTCCTGACACCCTCCAGGAGGCAGCCTTCCTGCTCTACGCGCGCATCGCCGGGTACGGCTTCCGCCGCCACTCCACCTACCGCGCCGCCGCCGTCGCCGGAGCATTCACCAACACCGTCTTCGGCATCCTCCGCGCCTACGTCCTGATCGCCCTCTGGCAGGCCCGTCCCGGTCTCGCCGGGTACGACCTCGCCGACGCCGTGACCTTCTGCTTCCTCAGCCAGGCCTTCATCGGCCCCATGCAGGTCTTCGGCGGCGGCCTGGAGCTCTCCGAACGCGTGCGCAGCGGGGACGTGGCCCTCGACCTGCTCCGCCCCGCGTCCCTGCAGATGTGGAATCTCGCCGACGACCTCGGCCGGGCCTGCTACCTCTTCCTCGGCCGCAGCCTGCCGCCCACGGTCGTCGGCGCCGCCCTGTTCGGCCTCGTCGTACCGGGCGACCCGCTGACCTGGCTGTCCTTCATGGCCGGCCTCATCCTCGGGATAATCGTCAGCTTCGCCCTGCGCTACCTGGTCGCGCTGTCCGCCTGCTGGATCATCGACGACCGGGGGGTGCACACCATCTCGCTGGTGATGACCTTCTTCTTCAGCGGCATGGTCCTGCCCCTCAACCTCTTCCCCGGCTGGCTCGGCACCCTCGCCGAGGCACTCCCCTGGTCGGCCATGGTCCAGGTCCCCGCCGACCTCTACCTCGGCAAGCGCGACGCCCTCGAGGCCCTGGGGTTCCAGGCCATGTGGGCGGTGGCGCTGCTGGCCCTGGGAGCCCTGGTCACGAACGCGGCCCGCAGGAAGGTCGTGATCCAGGGTGGGTGACGACAACGGCCGGGACCCCCGGGACCACGCATGGGAGACGGCCGGGGGAGGCGCCCGATGGTGAGGACGTACCTCCTGCTGGCCTGGACCTGGCTGAGGGCCTCCGCACAGTACCCGGGACCGCTGATCATGATGACGCTGGGCTCGTTCGCGGTCAACGCGCTGGACGTGGCGGCGATCTGGGTGATCTTCGAGCACACCGGATCGCTCGGCGGCTTCACCCTGGCCGAGGTGATGTTCCTGTACGGTACCGCCGGCCTGTCCTTCGCACTGGCCGACATGCTCTTCGGCAACGTCGACCGGCTCAGCCAGCACATCAGAAGCGGCAGCTTCGACACCATGCTGATCCGCCCGGCGAGCGCGTTCACGCAGATGGCCGTCGACCGCTTCGGGGTGCACCGCTTCGGCAGACTGGCCCAGGCGGCCGTCGTGCTCGCCGTCGCCCTGCCCCAGCTCGGCCTCAGCTGGGGCAGGGCCTGGATGATCCCGCTGATGGTCGTGTGCGGGCTCGTCATCTTCACCTCGGTCTTCGCCCTCGGCGGGGCCGTGCAGTTCCTGCTGACCGACGCGCCCGAGGTGGCCAACGCCTTCACCTACGGAGGCGGCACCCTCACCCAGTACCCCCTGAGCGTCTACGGCTCCGAACTCGTCAAGGGCGTCACCTTCGTCGTGCCGCTGGCGTTCGTGAACTGGCAGCCCGCGCTGTTCGTGCTCGACCGCGACGATCCCCTCGGCCTGCCGTACTGGCTCCGCTTCGCCTCGCCCCTGGCGGCCGTCCTGCTGGCCGCCGTCGCCGCCCTCGCCTGGCGGGCGGGCATCCGCCGCTACCGCTCGACGGGAAGTTGACACATGATCGAACTCGACCGGGTCGGCCGCTCGTTCACCGTGGGCCGCCGCAGGGCCAGGAAGACCGTGCACGCCGTACGGGACCTGTCGTTCACCGTGGAGGCCGGGGAGTTCGTCGGCTACCTCGGCCCCAACGGCGCGGGCAAGTCCACCACGATCAAGATGCTCACCGGCATCCTGGCGCCGACCTCGGGCAGCATCCGGGTCGCCGGGCTCGATCCGACCCGCCGCCGCGTGGCCCTGGCGCGCAGGATCGGGGTGGTGTTCGGCCAGCGCACGACCCTGTGGTGGGATCTTCCGCTGCGGGACAGTTTCGAGCTGATCCGGCACCTTTACAAAGTAGATCAGCCGGATTTCCGGCGGAGGCTGGCCGAGCTGACCGAGATCCTCGGCCTCGCCCCCTTCATGGCCACCCCGGTCCGCCAGCTCAGCCTCGGCCAGCGCATGCGCGGCGACATCACCGCCGCCCTCCTGCACGACCCCGCCGTGCTGGTGCTCGACGAGCCCACGATCGGCCTGGACGTGGTGAGCAAGGCCGCCATGCGCGACTTCCTGCGGCATCTCAACGCCGACCGGGGCACCACCGTCCTGCTCACCACCCACGACATGGGCGACATCGAGAAGCTCTGCCACCGCGTGATGCTGATCGACCACGGCAGCCTGGCCTTCGACGGCACCCTCGACGACCTGCGCGCCACCGCCCCCGAGGGGGATTCCATCGAGGAGGTGGTCACCCGCCTCTACTCCGGCTGACCGCCGGACGTCCGGGGGCGGCACCCCGGGGCGCGTCACCGCGAGCGGCCGGGGCCGGGGCCGGGGCCGGACGGAGCGAACGACCTTGTACGCCACCCGCCGGCAGAAGGTCAAGATGCCCACCCGACAATCTCTGGCGAAGCAAGAGTGACGTTAATCACATTTCCATGATCCCGATGGCGTGGGGCCATCCTTCACTCGCGCTTGGAACCCTCTTGACCCCCCGGCTCCCCTCCATGCGAAAACCCGCTTTCCGGTGACCGTTTCCCGTCGCCCTTTACCACTGGAATCCCCCGCGCGTAGCCGCAAATGGCATCGGAGGGACAAAGGTAAAACGCGATCGGACAAGGCTCGACGATCATCGGCCCGGAGGGGGAAACGATCGGAAAGAAACCTTAGAAAAAGCTCCCACCAGGGCGTTCGTCAAGACTGGGGAGCGTTCGTGGGAGTAATACTGCCACCTTGTCAAATGGGTTCTGACATACCGTAACGCTATGGACAGCGACAATCTCCTGGGTGAGTTCCTGCGCGCTCGGCGTGAACTCACCACCCCCGAACAGGTGGGGCTCCTGCCTGCCGGTTCCCGGCGCACACCGGGGCTGCGCCGGGAAGAGGTGGCGATGCTGGCCGGAGTCAGCACCGACTACTACATTCGCTTGGAGCAGGGACGGGAACGTCACCCGTCCGAGCGAGTGCTCGGCGCCCTCATGCAGGTCCTCGACCTCACCGCCGACGCCGCGGCTCACATGCACCAGCTGGCGCACCCCGGGCCGCGGCGGTCCAGAACCGCCGACCAGCCGGCCCAGGTCAAACCGGCACTGGTACGGCTGATACGGAGCTGGCCCTACACCCCGGCGATCGTGACCAGCCGCTGGATGGACGTGCTGGCCTCGAACCAGATGGCCGACGCGCTCTACGACGGGCTGGACCACCGGGACAACCTGCTCCGGCTGATCTTCCTGAACCCCGCCTCCCGCCGGTTCTACCGCGACTGGGAGGAGTCCGCCCGCTCCAAGGTGGCCCAGCTGCGCGCCATCGCGGGCGCGGACCTCGACGATCCCTGCCTGACCGAGCTGGTCGGCGAACTCTCGCTCAAGAGCACGGACTTCCGGCGGATGTGGGCGCGCCACGAGGTCTCCGGCGAGAACGTCGCGACCAAACGCTTCCGCCATCATGACGTCGGCGACCTGACGCTCACGTACGAGGTGTTCAACATCAACGGCTCTTCCGGCCAGAAACTGATCGTCTTCCAGGCCGAGCCCGGAAGCCCTTCCGCGCACGCCCTGAACCTGCTGGGCAGCCTCTCGGCGCTGACGTCACCATGAGGGGGCGGCGCATGCGCTCGATCCAAGCGCGCTACACGATCATCACGACGATGCTGTTGCTGGTCATCCTCGCCCTGGTGGGAACGAGCATCGACATGGCGATCCGCTACCGGATCCAGGAGGACGGCTTCGGCAACGCCGAGCGGGTCGCCAGCCAGTGGAGCGCGCTGGTGCGGATCGGCAACATCCCCGACCCGATCCCCGCCACCGCCCCGGTCGACCTCGTCCAGCTGGTGAACGCCCACGGCGTGGTCGTCAACTCCAGCAGGCAGGCCACGGGCCTGCCGCCGATCAGCACGAGCCGCCCCCCCGCCGACGACCGGTTCCAGCAGCTGACCGAGGGATCCGTCATGGTCATGGCCATCCGGGTCTCTCCGGCGGCCGACTCCCCGGTGGTCTACGCGGGCCTCGAGGAGCCCGCCATCCTGCACGAGCACCACCTGGAGTACTTCATCGCCGCGGGCGTTCTCATCCTCCTGGCCCTCGCGGCCTGGATGACCTGGTGCGTCGTGGGGCGGACGCTACGCCCGGTGGCGGCGATCCGCGCGCGGATGTCCGAGATCACGGTGAGCGACCTGAGCCTGCGGGTGCCCATCCCCTCGGGCGAGGACGAGATCGCGCTGCTCGCCCGCACCGCCAACCAGACCCTGGCCCGCCTGGAGGAGGCCGTGGAGCAGCAGCGCCGTTTCGCCTCCACCGCCTCCCACGAGCTTAGGACCCCGATCGCGGGCCTGCGCGTGCAGTTGGAGGAGGCCCTGCTCTACCCCGACGACGTCGATCCGCGCGACACCATCCGGAGCGCGCTGACGGCCAGCGGCCGGCTCGAGGCGATCGTCAACGACCTGCTGCAACTGGCCCGGCTGCGCGCCCCCGAACCGGCGCCGAAGGAGCTGATCGATCTCGGCGCCCTCGTGACGGAGGAGGCGGCCCAGGGCACCGGTATGCCCGTACGGGTCCAGGTGACCGCCCGCGTAACGGTCCGGGGCTCCCGGATCCAGCTGATCCGGGTGGTGAACAACCTGCTGAGCAACGCGCGGCGGCACGCCGACAGCCGCGTCGAGGTCTCCGTCGGCTTCGCGGACGGCAAGGCCGTCGTGGCCGTGGTCGACGACGGCGCGGGCATCGCGCCGGCCGACCGCGAGCGCGTCTTCGAACGCTTCACCCGCCTGGACGACGGACGTCTGCGCGACTCCGGCGGCAGCGGGCTCGGCCTCGCCATCTCCCGCGACATCGCCCACGCCCACGAGGGAACCCTGCTGATCGAGGACTCGCCGCGAGGGGCCCGGTTCGTCCTCCGGCTCCCCCTGGAGGAGGCGCAGCCGCTCGGGGCCGACCCGGAGGGCCGGCACGCCGGCGTGGGGAAGGCCGCCCCGCCCTCCGGGAGGGCGAGCGGTAGGGAGCCTGCCCGCGAGGAGGCCGCTCGCAAGGAGAAGACCCCCCGGGATGAGGGGGACCGCGAGGAGGACACCGGCGCGGAGGGCTCGGTCAGCTCGGCCGGTCACCGCCGGCGGTGACCGGGGGGACGGCGCGGGCCCTGCGGACGCGCGGCGACGGGTGCGGCCCCGGCGATCCAGGGCTCAGCGGTAACCCTGTGCGTCGGACTCCTCGTACTCCTCCTCGTCGCCCCGGAACCGCGGCGCCCAGCGGGAGGGCATCAGCACCGGCAGGAACAGCAGGATGCCGAGGAGCGCGTAGACGCCGGTGGTCAGCAGCAGGCCCATGCCACGACCGGCCTGCAGGAGCACCTCGTGGAAGGTCGGATCGTCGGGGACCAGGCCCATGGCTCGCCTGACGTCCAGGGCGTAGACCACGGTCCAGGCGAGCAGGACCATCGACGGGACGAAGGTCGCCAGCGGGGAGACGCGACCGGCGACCACCAGGCCGACCAGGAGACCGATCCCGGCCATCACCCCGAGGGCGACCCAGGTCTTCGAACCGCTCTCCGCGGGGAGGGGCACCAGACTCGCCCCCGCCTCCTGCACGGCCCAGCCCGCGCCGAAGAGAAGCACGGCTGTCACGACCAGCCCGACAAGCACCCCAACGACGTGCCGCATCGCCACCACCTCGGCTCGAAGGACCGGTCACGGTCGCGGCAACCATAGCGACAAAAACTCCAGAACGGCAGACATCCCAGGGCGTGAGAACATATGGGGCACCATGCGCGCCCGCCTCCCGTTACGCCTCATGCGCGCGGCCACCTTCTCGGCCGTCTGCCTGGCACTCGCCGTCCTCGGCCACGTGGCCGCGGGCGGTTCCTGGCCGCGGCCGTGGGTGGTGGCCGCGGCGGGAGCGGCGGTCATGGCGACGGCCGTGCTGCTCGCCGGGCGTGAGCGGTCGATGATGACGATCAACGCCGGGCTCGCCACCCTGCAGCTGTCGCTGCACGAGCTGTTCGCGCTCGGTGGCGTCGCGGGGATACCGCCCCCGCATCCACACGTCAGGGGGCTGGGTGAGAGCCTCGGCATGCTCGTCGCGCACCTCACCGCGACCTTGATCACCGGATGGTGGCTGGCCCGCGGCGAGAGCGCCCTGTGGGTGCTGCTCCGCTCGGCCGGCCGCCGCCTCGGCGCCATGTTCCCGCGGCTGCGGTCCGCCGCCGCCGTCGCCCGCCCGCCGGGTCCCGCGTACGTCCCGGCCGCGCCCGTTCCCGCGCGCGCCGTCCTCCGTCACTCCGTCAGCCGGCGCGGTCCTCCGCTTCCCGCCGCCTGACCCGACCCCGGAAAACCCGAAATCCCGACATCCCGAAGTGGAGAACCCCGTGTCGCTCACGCACGCCTGCCGCCGTCTGGCCGCCGTCACCGCCGGTGCCGCCGCCATCACCCTCGGTCTCGCCCTTCCCGCCCTCGCGCACGTCACCATCAATCCCGGCAGCGCCCAGCAGGGCGGCTTCACCAAGGTCGCCTTCCGGGTCCCGAACGAGCGCGACGACGCCTCGACGACCAAGCTGGAGGTGACCTTCCCCACCGACCACCCGCTGGCCTTCGTCTCGGTCAAGCCGGTGCCGGGCTGGGACGTCAAGGTGGTCGAGGGCAAGCTGCCCAAGCCGATCACCACCGAGTACGGCGAGCTCACCGAGGCGGTCACGAAGGTCACCTGGTCGGGCGGGAAGATCGATCCCGGCCAGTTCCAGGAATTCGAGGTGTCCATGGGCGCGCTGCCCACCGACACCGACCAGCTCGTCTTCCCCGCCACCCAGACCTACAGCGGCGGCGAGGTCGTCAAGTGGGCGGACGAGCCCAAGGCCGACGGCTCCGAGCCCGAGCGCCCGGCCCCGACGTTGAAGCTCACCCCCGCCCCCGCCGGGGGAGACGGCCACGGCGCCTCCGCCACCCCCTCGGCCACGGCCCCGGCGGCGTCGGCGCCGTCGGTGGCCCCCGTCGCCGCCTCGGAGAGCTCGGACGGCACCGCCCGCCTGCTCGGCGGGGCCGGGCTGGTGCTCGGGCTCGCCGGGCTCGTGGTCGCGGCGTTCGGCCTGCGCCGGGGCCGCGCCTCCTGATCGCCTCCTGATCGCCTTCCGACCGTCTTCCGGTCTCCTTCCGAGCGCGCGGGGCGGCCCCGGGGAACCTCCTTTCCCGGGGCCGCCCCGCGTTTTCCGTCACCGGCCGCCCGCCTCGCGGGAGGGTGCCGCGTCACGCACCTCCCGGTCTTTCACGGCGGCGCCGGCCCGTCACCGTGCCGTAAAACGGGGCGGCGGGCCGCACGTTTCGGAAATGTTTGCAGCTCAGGGCAGCGTTCTACCGTTATGCCCGTCACATCACCTCCCTTATGCCGGCCCATCGCCTCCCCCTCCCGCGGCACAGCCTGTTCCGTCGGCCGAAGCCGCCGGGCAACGTTCTCCCGCCCCTCATGGAGGTCCTCGTCATGCGGCACAGCACGCGCGCCACAGCGCTCGCCGCGCTCTCCATCGTCCTGCTCGCCCTGGCGGCCTGCGGCGTGCCGCCCCACCACCCCTCGCAGTCTCCGCCACCCGAGATCAGAGCCGCCGACATCGAGAGGGCCCTGCGGACCGAGACCACGCTGACGTTCTGGTCGTGGGTGCCCAACCTCCGAAGGACGGTGGCGCTGTTCCAGCGGAAGTACCCCAAGGTCAAGATCAATCTGGTCAACGCCGGCCGATCCAGAGGCGAGTACGCCAGGCTCCGGATGGCGCTGAAGACCGGCATCGGCATTCCCGACGTGGCGCAGATCGAGTACTTCGCGCTGCCCCGCTTCGCGTTCTCCGGAGTCGTGACCGATCTCAACCCTTACGGCGCCGAAGAACTGGTGAAGGAGTTCAGTCCCTCGGCCTGGGACCAGGTGGACCTCAACGGCAGCGTCTACGCGATCCCCCAGGACACCGGCCCGATGACCATGATCTACCGAAAGGACGTCTTCGATCGGCTCGGCCTGACGCCGCCGAAAACCTGGGGGGAGTTCGTGACGGTCGCCGAGAAGATCAGGAAGAAGGACCCCCGCGTCTTCGTCACCAGCGTCGACCCGACCGACTCCGGCATCACCGACAGCCTGATCTGGCAGGCGGGCGGGCGGCCGTTCGGCATCGAGAACGCCATGACCCTCCGGATCGACCTGCAGGACAGAGGGACCAGGCGGTGGGCGAGGCTGTGGACCGGACTGACGCGGAAAAAGCTCGTCGAACCTGCCGTGACCTGGAGCGACGCGTGGTGGAAGAACATGGCGAGCGGCAGGTACGCGCTGTGGATAACGGGCGCCTGGGCACCCGGCGTCATCGAGGGCGCGATCCCGCAGACCAAAGGCCAGTGGCGCGCCGCGCCCATCCCGCGCTGGGACGCCGGGAAACCGGTCAACGCGGAGAACGGCGGCTCCGGCGTGTCCGTGCTCTCGACGAGCAAGCACCGGCTCGCCGCCTTCGGGTTCGCCCGGTGGCTGAACTCCGATCCCGAGGCTGTCAGGTCGCTGAACACCGTCTCCGGGGTGTTCCCCGCGACGACCGGCCTGCTGAGGAACAAGAGGTTCCTCGACGTCGAGATCCCGATCCTGGGGGGTCAGCGGGCCAACAGGCTGTTCAGCAAGGGCTCCACGCAGGTGGCGAAGGGCTGGCAGTACCTGCCGTTCCAGCTCTACGCCAACAGTCTCTTCGGCGACAGCGTGGGACGGTCGCTCTCGAACGCCACCGACCTCGACATCGGCCTGAGGGCCTGGCAGCTGCAGCTCAGCGCCTACGCGCGGCGGCAGGGCTTCGAGGTCTCCACCGGAAAATGAGTTTCCCGTCACCTCTTTCCCGGTCTTTCCCTGTCTTTCCCTGTCTTTCCCGACCGGAGACGGCGCGAGAAGCAGGGGCGGCGGTCCGGAACCCCGGCGTCGCGCGATTCCGGACCGCAGGGCACGGAAAGCCGGCCGTTCCGCTCCCCGGACCCGGCACTCCCTCCGCATGACTCGGCGCGACCTCCCGCACGGCCTCCGGACGCCCGCGCCTCAGGGGACGCGGGGACCGGCGAAGGACGAGATCCGGGACAGGACGGAGAAGGCGTGCGGTGGGGTCAGGCGGTGATGTCCTTGCCGGTGAAGCGCGCCCAGGCGATGGAGCCGAAGACGGTGACGTAGGCGGCGAAGACCAGCAGCCCCTGCCCCATCTCGCCGGTCGCGACCGGATCCCGCAGGACCCCGTCGAAGCCGTTCCACCAGTCGGTGAGCAGGTACGGCCGGATCACCGACAGCTGAGGGATGACTCCCAGCACCTGGGCCACGATGACGACGACCACGGTCGAGGCGATGGCCCCGACGGACACCTCGGTCAGGGTCGACAGGGCCAGCGCGATGGCGGCCAGCGCGGCCATGCCCGCGGTGACGTACAGCACGACGACGCCGATTCGCAGCACGCCGTCGAGGAAGGGGATCGTCCCTCCCGACAGCAGCGTGATCGGGCCGGCGGGGAACAGCAGCAGGCCGGTGAGCAGCGCGGACAGCGCCACGGCGGTGACGGCGGCCAGACAGAAGAAGATCACGCCGACGTACTTGACGGCCAGCAGGCGGGTCCGGCCGGCCGGGGCCGCGAGCAGGTAGCGCAACGTGCCGATGCCCGCCTCCCCGGCGATCGAGTCTCCGGCGACGACGGCGACGGTGACCGGCAGCAGCAACTGCACCAGGACCGAGAGCGCGGCGAAGGTGAGGAACAGCCCGTTGCCGGTGACCCGCTCGAAGATCGCCGACCCGCCACCGGGCCCACCGGGCCCGTCGCCCATGGATCCGCTGAAGGTCAGCAGCGTGATCCCGATCAGCGCCGGGATCACGGCGAGCACCGCGAGCATGGCGAGGTTCCTCGGCCGCCGGAAGATCAGGCCGACCTCCGAGCCGAGCAGCCGCAGCCACGCCCGGGGGGCGCCCACCGCCCGCCCGGCGGGGGCCGGGCCCCCGGAGACGTGCCCGCCCGCGAGGCCCGTTCCCGGCGTAAGGGCCGTTTCCGGGGTAAGGGCCGTTTCCGGGGTAAGGGCCGTTTCCGGCGCGAGGCCCGCCCCCGTGGCGGGCTCCCCGCCGGGAGTGGTGCGTGTGGCGTTCTCGGTGGACACGGCTTCCTTCCCGCTAACCGTCGACATCGAATCCCTCCCCGGTCAGGCCCACGAACATGTCCTCAAGGCTGGGCCGCTGGACGGCCAGGCCGCGGACGGCGACGCCGCCTGCGACCAGGGCGGCGCACACCCGCTCCGGCGCGTCGGTGCCCAGCGCGGCGCTGACGTCGCCGTCGCCGAGACGGATCTCCGGCAGGCCGAGCCCGGCCAGCACGGCCGCCGCCTCGACGGTGTCGGGGGTCTCCACCCGGATCCTGACCGTCTCCCCCGCGCGCAGTTCGGCGATGGATCCCTGGGCGACGAGCCGCCCGGTCCGCATGACGGCGATGTGGGAGCACATCTGCTCCACCTCGGCCAGCAGGTGGGAGGAGACGAACACCGTCGTCCCCTCGGCGGCGATCTCCTTGACCAGGCCGCGCACCTCGCGGGTGCCCTGCGGGTCCAGGCCGTTGGTCGGCTCGTCGAGGATCAGCAGCTCCCTCGGGCCGAGCAGCGCGGCGGCGATGGCCAGCCGCTGGCGCATGCCGAGCGAGTAGGCCCGGTAGCGCTTGCGGGCCGCGGCGGCCAGGCCCACCCGCTCCAGCGCGTACCCGATCCTGGCCGAGACGGTGCGCGGGTCGGCCGAGGGGTCGGCGGCGTCGTAGCGGCGCAGGTTGGTCTCGCCCGACAGGTAGGGGTAGAAGGCCGGCCCCTCGACCAGGGCACCCACCCTGGGCAGCACGCCGCCCGCCCCGCCGGGCATCGGCGTGCCGAGCAGTCGCCAGTCCCCGGCCGTCGGGGTCACCAGGCCGAGCAGCATGCGGATCGTGGTGGTCTTGCCCGAGCCGTTGGGACCGAGGAAGCCGAACACCGACCCGCCGGGGACGGCCAGGTCGAGGGTGTCCACGGCCACCTGGCCGCCTCCGAAGCGCTTGGTCAGCCCGCTGGTGACGATGGCGAACTCCCCGCCGGAGGGGCTCGGGACCGGTCTCTCGCCGGTCAGCACGGCGCTCCCTCCCGCCGGGTCCTCCCGGACCTCGCCGGCCGGGTTCTCCCCGCTCCCGCTGTTCCTCACGTTCTGGACGATCGGCACTTCTTCTCCACTGCTCGTCGGTTCCGGGACGGCCGCGCGGCCGTCCCGGTCAGGGTTCGTGCCCTGGACGTTCACGAGCGCCCCCGAGCACCCATGAAGCGGCTGATACGTCGTATGCGCTGATTTCCGGAACGTCGTACGCGGCCCGGACGGCGTCCCCGATTCACGCCACCGGACCCTGGCCGTGGACCCTGGCCGTGGACCCTGGCCGTGGACCCTGGCCGTGGACCCTGGCCGTGGACCCTGGCCGTGGACCCTGACGCCCCGTGCGGGGACGTCAGGGTCCCGGCGCCGGGCTCACTTCTGACCGGCCGCCTCGGACAGCTTCTCCGGGGTGACGGCGCCGACCAGCAGGCGGCCGTCGTCGGTCAGCAGCGCGGAGACCAGCTTGGTCTGGATGACCTTGCCACTGCCCCACGTGCCGCTGATCGGCTTGGCCGACTTCAGCAGGGTGTCGGTGATCGCAGCGGCGTCCTGTCCCGCGCCCTGCCCCGCGGGTCCCTCACCCCGGGGCGCCGAGGCCAGCTTCGCCATCTCCGAGGCGGGGATCACCGCGACCGTGGTCCAGCCCGTACCGACGGTCCTGGCCTTCTCCCTGATCTCCTCGCCCTGCCTGAGCTTCTCGCCCTGCCGCGCGCCTCGCTTCTCGGCGAGTTCGCCGATCGACGCCTCCTCGATCTTGGCCCCCGCGGGCGGGGTGAAGGTGAAGTTCTCCGCGGCGGGCGGGGTGAAGGTGACCGAGGTGAAGCCGACCTCGAAGGCGGGCTCGGCCGCGCTCCTGGCGTACACCTGGATCCGCAGCGGGACGAAGGTCTCCCCGTCCAGCGCCAGCTTGACCTCCTTGACCAGGGACGAGGCGTCCTTGGGCGCGAGGACGAGCTGGTAGGCCGCGCGGTCGGCGACCTTCTCGGTGTTGGTCACGCTGACCACGGTGTCGGCGCCGATCCGCCCCAGCAGCTCCTGGGCGAGCTGCTGCGGTGTGGCCGCCGTGGGCAGCGCCCTGTGCGCGTCGACGGCACCGGGCTTCCCTTCTCCGAGGCCCTCGGCGCCTCCCGCCTTGACGCGGGTGGCCTTGTTGACGTCGCTCTGCCACAGCCATACCTGGTCACCGTTGGCGATCAGGTCGGTCTCGCTCATCCGCCCGGGGAGGGCGAAGCGGAACCTGTCCTCCCCGCCGTACCAGACCTTGAGCTCGTGCGAGCCCGCCAGCAGGGCGGCGGGCGAGGATCCCCCCATGCCCGGCACGCCGGGCAGTGCGGGCAGCCCGAGCGAGGCGGTCTGCATGACGGTGCCCGACATGGGCTTCAGCCCGCTCCGGCTCGCCTGGGCGGCGCTCGCCAGCAGTTGCTCCGCGGTGCGCTCGGGCAGCGTGGGATCCCCCTGTACGGCGGCGATGACCGGTCCGGCTCCGATGGCTCCGGCGACCAGCGCGATCGCGGCGGCCGGCACGGCCCACCTCACCGCGCGGCCCCGTCTCGCTTGCTCAGACATCTCATTCCTCCACGGTATGCCGTCAATCCCTGTCGACAGCAGACTGCGTGACAGGTCCTGTGCCGAAGCTGAGACAGACTGAGAGTGCTCACAGGCTTCTCAGCCGCCTCTCAGGCGGGGTGGTCGAGGATGGGCACGTCCAGGTGGCGGCGGGTGGCGAAAGGGGCGTTCACATGCGGGTTCTCGTCGTGGAGGACGAGCGGAGGATGGCGGCCGCCCTGCAGCGCGGCCTGCAGGCCGAGGGGTTCGCGGTCGACCTCGCGCACGACGGGGAGGACGGCCTGCACCAGGCCAGGCACGGCGAGTACGACGTCGTGGTCCTGGACATCATGCTGCCCAGGATCTCCGGCTACAACGTCTGCAAGCAGCTGCGGGCCGAGGAGAACTGGGTGCCGATCCTGATGCTGTCGGCCAAGGACGGCGAGTACGACATGGCCGACGGGCTCGACCTCGGCGCCGACGACTACCTGACCAAGCCGTTCTCGTACGTGGTGCTGGTGGCCAGGCTGAGGGCGTTGCTGAGGCGCGGGGCGAACCGGCGCCCGTCCGTGCTGAGGGCCGGGGACCTGGCGCTCGACCCGGCGCGGCGGCGGGTCACCAGGGGCGAGACGCCGATCGAGCTGACGCCCAGGGAGTTCGCGCTGCTGGAGTTCCTGATCCGCCACCACGACGAGGTGGTCTCCAAGACGGAGATCCTGGAGCACGTCTGGGACACCTTCGACACCGACCCCAACGTGGTCGAGGTCTACGTCGGCTACCTGCGACGCAAGATCGACGTGCCGTTCTCCCGGAACGCGCTGCAGACGGTGCGGGGAGCGGGATACCGGCTGGCCGGCGATGGCGGCTGATCCGGCCTCCCCGGCCCGCAGGGACCCCCGTGCCCGCCAGGACCGGCCCGCCGCCGGAGCGGACGCGGGACGCCCCGCCGGCACGGCCTCCCCGGCCGGCGCGGTCGCGCACGGGGGAGGGCGCGCGGTCGGCCGGTGGCGGCGCAAGAGCCTGCGCTTCCGGCTGACGGCGGTCGCCTCGGCCGTGCTGGCGGTGGCGCTGGTGGTCTCGGCCTACGTGATGATCACCGTGCTCGGCAACGCGCTGCTGGCCACCATCGACGACTCGATCTACCAGCGGGCCAGGGACACGGTCTCGCTGGCCGACGCGGGACGGCTGCCCGACGAGATGACCTCGCCTGACGGCACGCTCCTGCAGGTGATCGACGGCACGGGACGGATCACCCACACGACCACCGGCACCGACAGGCTGGTACCGCTGCTGGGCGCCGGGGAGCGGGCGGCGGCCATCGGCATGGGCGAGGCGCGCTTCCTGGACGGGAAGCCGTACGGCATCCCGCACATGCTCCGAGTCCGGGTGCTCAGCGCCGACCGGGGGCAGACGGTGATCGCGGCGCGCCCCTTCAGCGAGGTGCAGACCAGCATCTCCACGGCCGGGCACGTGCTGATCGTCGGCACGCCGCTGCTGCTGATCCTGCTCGCGGGAGCCAGCTGGGTGATCATCGGCCGGACCCTGCGGCCGATCGCGGCGCTGCGCCGGGGCGCGGACGAGATCACCGACACCGCCCGCTCGCGCCGCCTGCCGGTGCCCGAGGCGCGCGACGAGGTGCACAGCCTGGCCACGACGCTGAACGCGATGCTGGCCCGGCTGGAGAAGGCCGGTGTCCGGCAGCGGGCCCTGGTCTCGGACGCGGCGCACGAGCTGCGCAGCCCGCTGGCGAGCATCCGGCTCCAGCTGGAGGTGGCGCTCGGCCACCCCGAGGGGCAGGACTGGCGGGAGACGGCGGAGGGCGTGCTGGAGGACACCATGCGCCTGTCCAGGCTGGCCGAGGACCTGCTCTCGCTGGCCCGGCTGGACGAGCGCGGCGGCACGCCCGCGCGGGGGGAGCCGGTGGAGCTGGACCAGCTGGTCGCGCAGACCGTCGAGCGGTACGGCGAGGCCGTCACGGTGCGGATCGCGGGCGAACCGGAGAGGGAACCGGGGAACGCACCCGGCGCGGCCGGCGACAGGCCGGAAAGCGGACCCCGAACGGCAGGCGCACCGAGGAACGGACCCGGCAGGGCCGACGGACCAAGGAACGGACCGGGGAGCGCACCCGGCGCGGCCGACGGGCCGGGGAGCGGGCCGGTCAGGGTCACCGGGGACGCGCTGGACCTGAGCCGGGTGCTGGTCAACCTGGTCGACAACGCGCTGCGGCACACCTCCGCCCCCGTGGTGGTCGAGCTGCGGGCCGAGGGAGCCGACGCCGTGCTGACCGTCACCGACGACGGGCCGGGCATCCCCGAGGCCGACCGGGAGCGGGTGTTCGACCGGTTCACCCGGCTGGACAGCGCGCGCAGCCGCGACGAGGGCGGAGCCGGGCTGGGCCTGGCCATCGTGCGCGAGACGGTCCACGCCCACGGCGGCGCCGTCCACCTGGAGGACGCCTCCCCGGGCCTCCGGGCGGTCGTACGGCTTCCGCTATCTTGACCGAGGCTTGTGAGTCATCCGCTTGGCCGGGCGGTCGATCGGGACCTAGCGTCACACTCATGACTTCCGTTGACGGCAGCCGGCGGGAGCTCATCCTGCGGGTCGCCACCGGCCTGTTCGCCGCGCTGGGGTACGACAGCACGTCCGCGAGCCAGGTCGCCGAGGCCGCCGGGCTGAGCGTCGAGGCCCTCGGCGAGGAGTTCGACGGCAAGCGTGAGCTCTACCTGGAGATCATGGAGCGCGGGTACCGGGCCGAGCGGGCGTCCCTGGTGCGGGCGCTGGAGGGGATGCCCGCGACGACCCCCGAGCAGACGGCGGTGGTGATCCACCGGATCGTCGACCACTACCTCGACTTCTGCCTCGCCCATCCCGAGTTCCCCTCCCTCTGGATGCACCGGTGGCTCGCGGACGCCGGTGACGTCACCGAGCTGGAACGGAGATACGTCCAGCCGCAGATCGACCTCGTCTCCAGCGTGATCGATCCCGCGGTGGAGGCCGGGCACGTGGACGCCGACGTCGACATGAAGTACGCCTTCTGGTCGGTGGTGTGGTGCGTGCACGGCTTCTGCCAGGGCGGGGTGCTGGGCCGGGAGGGCAACCGCCAGGACGCTGAGGATCCCGCCGTTCTACGGCGGTTCCGCACCCACCTGCACCGGATGGTCCACCGCGTCGCCGCCCTGCCCGGCTCCCCGCCCCCGCCCTGACCTCCGCCCGGCTCCCCGCCTCCATCCCGGCCTCCATCCCGGCCTCCGCCCGGTTTCCCGGCTCCGTCGCGTATGCCGGGCCGGTGCGCGCCACCGGATCTCCGTACGGCACGATTCCGTGTGATTTCGTGTGATGCTGGCATTTCCCCGGCGGCCCCTGCGGGCCGCGTCCTTCCGGCCCGCGCGAGCCGTATCCCCGAGGAGACCGATGAGCCTGCCTGACAAGGGCCGCAACACCGATGAACTGCTGGCCGAGATCGCCCGCCTCAAGCAGGACGACCTGCCGGTACGCGGCGGCAAGGTGACCGCGTACGTCTACGACACCGGACGGCCCGAGGTGCACGAGGCCGCCGCCAGGGCCTACTTCGAGATGCTGGAGGTCAACACCCTCGACCCGACGGCCTTCCCCAGCGTGGTGGAGATGGAGAAGCAGGTCGTCGGCGCGGTCGCCGAGCTGCTCGGCGGGGGGTCGGGCATCTTCACCAGCGGAGGCACCGAGTCGATCATGCTGGCGGTGAAGGCCGCGCGGGACTCCCGCGAGACGGCGGGCCGCCCCCGGATGGCGGTGCCGGTGACCGCGCACCCCGCCTTCCACAAGGCCGGGCACTACCTGGGGGTCGTGGTGGACGCCGTACCGGTGGACCCGGTGACGTTCCGGGCCTCCCCCGCGGACGTCGAGGCCGTGATCACCGAGGACACCGTCCTGGTGGTCGCCTCGGCGCCGTCCTACCCACAGGGCGTGATCGACCCGATCGCCGAGATCGCCGGGATCGCCGCCGCGCGCGGCGTGCTCTGCCACGTGGACGCCTGCGTGGGCGGGTGGCTGCTGCCCTGGCTGCGCGAGGCCGGGGCGGACGTCCCGCCCTTCGACCTGTCGGTTCCCGGGGTCACGTCGCTCTCCTGCGATCTGCACAAGTTCGGGTACGCGCCCAAGGGCGCCTCGGTCGTGCTGTTCGCCGACCCCGCGCTGCGGCGCAGGGCGTACTTCGCCTCGGCGTCGTGGCCCGGCTACACGGTGATCAACGCCACCGTGCAGAGCTCGAAGTCCGCGGGCCCGCTGGGCGGGGCGTGGGCCACCTTCCAGGCCCTGGGCCGGGAGGGCTACCTGGAGCTCGGCCGCACCACCCTGGCGGCGGCCCGCGAGCTCCGAGAGGGGATCGCGAAGATCCCCGGACTGCGGGTGCTCGGCGACCCGGAGTCGGCACTGGTCGCCTTCGGCTCCACGGACGACGTGGACGGGGTGGACGTGTTCGTGCTGTCGGACGAGGCCAGGAAGCGCGGGTGGTTCCTGCAGCCGCAGCTGTCCTACGCGGGCATCCCGGCCAACATCCACATCACGGTGACCGGGGTGACCCTGCGGGGCGTCGAGGCGATGCTGGAGGTGATCGCGGAGGCCGTGGAGGCGGCCCGCGAGCGGGGTCCCGCGGAGCTGCCGGAGGGGCTGGTGGAGCTGGTGGCGGGCCTGGACCTGGACGCGCTCGACGACGCCGCGTTCGGCGAGCTGGCGGCGGCGGTCGGGGTGGACCTGGGCGGCTCGGGGCAGCCGGAGATGGCCGTGGTCAACGCGGTTCTCGACGCCCTGCCCGCCGACCGGCGAGAGGCGATCCTGATCCGCTTCCTTTCGGTCATCTACTCCTGATCGTCAGCTCTCCACTCCCGATCGCCCGAGGACAACTACATAACAAATTGGTTTACCTCTGTCACGATATTGCAGTAAATATCAGGCTGGCCGACGATGGGGACGCTCCACCGCCGCCCGGGATCCCCGACCGGGATGCCGGGCCCACCCCCCTCCAGGAGGTCCGCGAACATGAGCAAGACCCCCGCCCTCCGATTAGCGGGCTTGGTCACCGCCGCACTCCTGCTCGCCCTCGGGCCGGTCACCCCGGCCTCGGCGCTGCAGCACACGGATCCCGCCGGTTCCACGGGTTCCACCGGTTCCATCGTCAAGGCGGACAGCGCGACCGCGCTCGCCGACAGCTACATCGTGGTCCTCAAGGGCCGCTTCAGCCTCGTCGACCGCGACCGCAGGGCGCGCGAGGTCGCAGAAGGCGAGGGCGCGCAGGTCGGCACCGTCTACCAGCGTGCCATCAACGGCTTCGCCATCCGGGCGAGCGAGGAGCAGGCCCGGCGGATCGCCGCGCGGCCCGACGTCGCCTACGTCGAGCAGGACCAGGAGTTCACCCTGGTCAACCAGGCCGTGTCCTCGTGGGGCCTGGACCGGGTCGACCAGCGAAACCTGCCGCTCGACGGCACCTACACCGCGCCGAACACCGGTTCCGGCGTGCGGGCCTACATCATCGACACCGGCATCCGGGTCACCCACTCCGACTTCGGCGGGCGGGCGCAGGCCGGACGCGACGTCTACGACGACGACAACGACGTGGCCGACTGCAACGGTCACGGCACCCACGTCTCGGGAACGGTCGGCGGCGGCCAGTACGGCATCGCCAAGGCCGTCACGCTGGTCGGCGTGCGGGTGTTCGGCTGCGGCAACAGCACCTCCACCTCGATCATCATCGAGGGCGTGGACTGGGTCACCGCCAACGCGGTCAAGCCCGCCGTGGCCAACATGAGCCTGGGCGGCAGCGCGAGCACCGCGCTCGACACCGCGGTCTCCAACTCCATCGCCTCCGGCGTCGTGTACGCGCTCGCCGCGGGCAACGAGAGCACCAACGCGTGCACCCGCTCCCCCGCGCGGCTTCCCGCCGCGATCACGGTGGGCGCCACCACCAGTACCGACGCCCGCGCGTCCTACTCCAACTTCGGCACCTGCCTGGACCTGTTCGCCCCCGGTTCGGCCATCACCTCGGCCTGGAACACGAACGACACCGCCGCCAACACGATCAACGGCACCTCGATGGCCTCCCCGCACGTCGCGGGCGCGGCGGCGCTGGTCCTGAGCGGCAGCCCCGCCGCCACCCCGGCGCAGGTGCGCGACACGATCGTCACCAATGCCACGCCCGGCGTGGTGACCAACCCCGGCACCGGATCGCCGAACCTGCTGCTGCACGTCGGGGGAGGCGGCCCCGGCCCCGAGCCCACGGTGGTCTACTCCGACGACTTCGAGGCCGAGCGCGGCTGGACGGTCAACCCCGGCGGCACCGACACCGCGACCACGGGCCGTTTCGAGCGCGGCGACCCGGGACAGACGTCGAGCGGCGGCGTGACCACCCAGCCCGGCACCACCCCCAGTGGCACGTACGGGCTGGTCAGCGGTGCGGCGGCCGGGTCGAGCGCGGGTGACGGCGACATCGACGGCGGCGTGACGAGCGCGCAGTCGCCGGCGATCACGCTGCCCGCGAGCGGGACGCTCACCCTGTCCTTCTCCTGGTACCTCGGCCACCTGAACAACGCGAGCAGCGCGGACTACGTCCGGGTCCGCGTGGTCGGCACGACCACCACGACCGTGCTGAACCAGACCGGTGCCGCGTCCAACCGCGCCGCCGCCTGGGCCACCGCCACGGCCAACGTCTCCGGCCACGCCGGGCAGGTCGTCCGTGTCGTCGTGGAGGCGGCCGACGCCTCCGGGGCGAGCCTGGTGGAGGCCGGGGTCGACGACGTCAAGATCACCTCGCAGTAGACCCTCCTGGAATGCGAGGCGCGCCCCCGCCTCGTGATCGGGCCACCCTTCCCCCCGAGGGTGGCCCGGTCCTTCTCTCCCTCGGGACGACGCTCTAAAAGAGCGTGACCCCGCCGATCACGGCCACCAGGCGGGGTTCGTCACCGGCGGCCACCTCCAGCTCGGCCCCGAGCGCGGCCAGGTCCGCGGCGACGGCCGCGGGGTCGGGGTGGCTGGCGGTGAGGGAGGTCAGCTCCACCACGGGCAGGCCGCGCTCGGCGGGGTGCGCCGTCGTCCCCCAGTCGATCAGGAACGGGACCAGGCCGTCGCCGGTGTCGTCGGGCGAGGACGTGAGCCGCCACTCCAGCAGCTCACCCTCCGGGGTGCGGCGCGACATCGGGTGGATCTCGCCCGGCTCGTACCCGCGCTCGCGGGCCCGCGCGACGGTCGCGTCGAGGTCGGCCGGGTGGATCGCCCAGGTGACCAGACGCGGGCCGGGCAGCAGGTCGAGGCCGAACGGCCGGGCGAGGCCGGGATCGGGCTGGTCGGGATCCGGGCCGATGATCTCCAGGTAACGGCGCCCGCCCAGGCCCAGCAGGTGGTTGCGGGTGCCCAGGCCCACGTGGCGCCCGCCTTCCACGGGCTCGACGCCGAGCAGGCCGGTGATCTCCCGTACGGTCGCGTACAGGTCGGGGGTGGCGTAGACGAGGTGGTCGAGTCGTTCTTCCGGCATGGGTGGGGCTCCCGTCCGTGTTCGCGGCGGGCGCGGCGCCCGCGGGAGAGGTGTGCCCGCGAGGCGGGCGTCATCAGCGGTGGCGGCACTGGAACGGTCATCGGCGCAGCCTCGCGACGGTGGCCAGGGCGGCGCGGGCGGACGCGGCGTCGTGGACCCGGAAGACCCGGGCCCCCTGCCAGGCGGAGACCGCCAGCGTGGCCATGGTCCCGGCGTGGCGCTCGTCCACCGGCAGGCCGCCGAGGGCCTCGCCGACGAAGTCCTTGTTGGAGACCGCGACCAGCACCGGCCAGCCGGTGGCGACCATCTCGTCCAGACGGCGGCTGACCTCCAGGGAGTGCCAGGTGTTCTTGCCGAAGTCGTGCGCCGGGTCGATGAGGATCGACTCCCTGGGCACCCCCGTGGCGACGGCGCGCTCGGCGA
This sequence comes from Streptosporangium sp. G12, assembly GCF_052983175.1. Lineage (NCBI taxonomy): Bacteria > Bacillati > Actinomycetota > Actinomycetes > Streptosporangiales > Streptosporangiaceae > Streptosporangium > Streptosporangium sp. G12. The sequence goes on from NZ_JBRIQO010000034.1 coordinate 78,053, forward strand.
GGTCGACGGTGTAGCCGATGACGTCGGCGACCACGTCGGCGTAGGCGATACGGTGCGGGCGGGTGCGCGGGGTCACGCGACCGGCGTGCGCGCAGACCAGGCCGATGCCGTGCTTGGCGGCGACCCCGGCCAGTTCGGGGTCGACCCCGCCCCAGGTGTCGTTGAGAAGGTCCGCGCCCGCCTCGGCGACGACCTCGGCGACCTCCGCGCGCCAGGTGTCGACGCTGACGATGAGCCGGGGGTGACGACGCCTCACCTCCGCGACCAGGTCGGCCACCCGGCGGATCTCCTCCGCGGGATCGACCTCGTCGCCGGGACCCGCCTTGACGCCGCCGATGTCGACGATGTCCGCGCCTCCCGCGACGGCACCGTCCACCGCCTCCAGGGCCGCCGCGAAGCCGTACGTCCTTCCCCTGTCGAAGAAGGAGTCGGGGGTGCGGTTGACCACCGCCATGATCGCGAACTCGCCGGGCCGGAACTCACGGCCGCGCAGGCGCAAGATAGTCATCGAGACCGAGCCTATAGCCCGGTGTCGGAGAGGACGGCGCTCCCACCTGCGCCGCCTCTGGGGGAAAACTGGAAGAACTGACGAGCCTCGGGGCTCCTACGCGGCCGACCCACTTTCGGCCACGGACAGGAACTCCTGGGCGATGGCGGGCAGCCGCCGTCGCGCGTGCACGATGGCGATCACCCGGCGGACCGAGGGATCGAGGGTGCGGACCACGAGCCCGGCGCGGGCGGCCTGCTCGGCCATCCCCCGGTACCAGAGCATCGAGGCCGTACCCGAACGGACGGTGCTCAGCCAGTTGCCGCGCTCGTCGAGCTGCGTCGCCACCACGGGGGCCACACCGTGTTTGGCGAAGAGCGCGTCGAACTCCCTGCGCCGGGAACTGCCGGGAACCGGCAGCACCAGCCGCATGCCGTTGAGTCTCCTCATCGGCACCGGGTCGGGCAGGTCCACTCCGGGCGGGGAGATCAGCACGATCTCCTGGCGCTCCAGCGGATGACTGATCAGATCGGTGGGGACGGGCAGGTCCGTCAGGCCGAGGTCGGCCCGCTGGTCCCTGATGGCGCTCACCACGCCGTCCCGCCCGTCACAGCGGACGATGTGAATGCGTACCCCGGGATGTTCGGCGGTGTACGCGGGGAGGAGGCGTCCTGCCAGCCCCGGTTCGAGGCTGGGTATCGAGGCGATGCGAAGCTCCGCCTCGGACGCGTGGCCGTGCGTGGACAGTGACTCGATCTCGCGGACGGCGTCGAGCGCCTCCCGGGCCAGTTTGACCACCCGGCGTCCCTGCGCCGTGACGACCACGCCACGTCCGGAACGTGCGAACAACGTCATCCCGAGCTCTCGTTCCAAATCCCTGATCGCACGGGAAAGGGCAGGTTGTGCGATGTACAGCGACCTGGCCGCGTCGGTCATGGTGCGATGCTCCGCCGTCGCGACCACATAGCGGAGCTGCTGCAGATTCATGATTTGAAGCTAGGTCACGAGCCCTGGATCGGTCCGGTACATCGCGGAGATCACCTCGGATGATTTCGGAATGTAATCGAATGCAGCGACATCCGTGACGGATGATAAATCAGTATGCTTACGCCCCAAATTCGGCAAAAGTCCGGACCTGTAGCTCACATCGGACGCTCGGGTCAACGGGGAGACAGCGTGACAGGCAACGGGCACTACCCCCCACCGCCCCCTCCACCTCGGGGGCGACCACCTCAGACACCACCCGGATGGACGGCTCAGGGCCATCCTCAACCGCCACCGCCGGGATATCCGCAACAGCCGCCACCACCGGGACAGGGATACCCGCACCTGCCCACGTATCCGGGGCAGGCACCCCCGCCGGGACAGGCCGGTCATCCACCGGCACCACCGAGACAGGGAAACCGTCCAGCGTCGCCGCCGGGGCACGGGAGCCACCCGGCGTCGCCGCCAGGACAGGGATTCCCGCCCGGATACGGGTACCCGCCCGCTCCCTCCCGGCAGCCGGTCGCACCCCCGCCACCGCCACCGCCACCGCCAGGCCGGGGGTACCCGCCGGGGCCGCCCCAGGGCCACCCCCAGCCGCCGCCCCCGGGGTATCCGCCGCACTTCCCGCCCCCGCCGGCGCCTCCGCAGCAGCCGCCGCCGGGACAGGGCCACCCGCATCCGCCGACGTGGCCCGGGGGCCCGGCGCCGTACGGGCAGCCGGCCCCGCCACCGCCGCCGGATCCCCGGCAGCGGCACGCCCACCCGCCGCCGCAGTGGCAGCCGCAGCGCCCTCGCTCCGGCGGTGCCGGGGCGATCGTCGGCGGGATCTTCGGCGTGTTCGCGCTGGTGTTCGTCGGGCTCGTGGTGATGGGCGCGGTGGCCAAGAACAGCCGCCGCCCGGATCCGGTCTCGCCGATCGCGATCCCCACCTTCTCGGACAGCAGGCCGTCGTACACGCCCACCGCGGAGCCCGCGCGTACCGCGTCCGCCGAGCCGCGACGGACGACGGCCTCCTCCGACATCTCGGAGGACACGATCACGCCCCCGGTCAAGGTGCGGACGCTCAACACCAGCCTGGAGAACAACACGCTCTACCGGGCCGGAGGGCTTCCCCGGGTGAACTGCCCGGCGGGGTCGGCCAGCATCTACAGCCACAGCCAGCTCAAGGCGCTGATCCTCAGGACGTCCAAGTGCATGGACCGGGGCTGGTCGCAGATCATGCGCAAGCAGGGCATGGACTGGCGCCCGCCCGGCTACGCCCTCACCGCGACGAAGGGCCGCGGCGCCTGTGGCGACTTCCCCTCGCCGGGCAGCATGGTGCCGTACTACTGCCCGCGCAACACCACCATCTACGCCTCGACCAGGGCGATGGCGCGGGGGGTCGGCAACTCCGGCGGGTACGGCACCATCACCGAGTGGCACGGCGGGGTCATCAGCATGATGGCCCACGAGTACGGGCACCACGTGCAGCACCTGTCGGGACTGTCCGACACCTGGTGGCAGCGGTCGCTGCGGTCCAGCAGCCGGAGCGGGAGGCTCGCGCTGAGCCGCAGGTTCGAGCTCCAGGCGACCTGCTTCGGCGCGATGTTCATGCGCTCGGTCACGGTCAGCTACCCGGTGACCCCGGCCCGGCGCAACACCCTCTACTACTTCTACTCCCGCGTGGGCGACTGGCCCGGCTACCCCCGTGACCACGGCTCCCCGGCGAACAACAACCGGTGGTTCCGCCAGGGCTACGAGAAGAACAAGGCGTTCCAGTGCAACACCTGGTTGGCGCCCTCCTCGTCCACGTCTTAGGCGACATCACGACTTAAGGGATCATTAACCACAGATTGGCTATCTGTCTGTCATGTCCAGGTATGGGGACTAGAATCCTGGCAAATTCCGTTCAATCGGGGAACCTTGGCTGTTTTGCCAGGTAGACCGGGGCAAAACGTAGTAGGAAGCGGTGTGACGATGCGCCTTGGGCAAGACTCGGGGGATCTCGCCGGCGACAGTGGGAAACGGCGCCCCCGGCGCCGCAGCGGAGGCCCGGCCGCGGGCCGCGGCGGCGCGCAAGGTCCGGCCGAGACGCGAATCCCCCCTGGCCCACCCGGCACGCCACCGGCCCAGGACACTCCCGCCGGGGACGCGCACAACGGGATCCGGGCGGTTCCCGACCTGGTCCAGGGCGTACCGGACGGGCGGGGGACGCTCCCCCCGCAGCCTCGGCCCGGCGCACGGGGCGCCGCCAACGGGCAGGAGGCGCGCCCCCTCCCGGGCGCGCACAACGGGCAGGGAATCAACGGACAGGGGATCAACGGGCAGGAGACCCTTCCCCCGCGGGGCGTACCCAACGGGCAGCCGGCGCACAACGGGCACGACACCCTCCCGGCCCAGGGCGCGCCCGACGGGCGGATGGCCTCTCCCTCGCAGGCCGGAGCGGGCACGCGGCCCGGCCAGGCCGCCGGGCCGGGCCAAGGCGCCGGACCGGGCCCGGCGGCGGGGCAGACCGGAGGACCCGCCGGGTCTCCCCCCGGACCTCCCGGTCCGCCCGGGCCCCCCGGTCCGCCCGCCCCTCCCGGGAAGCGGCCGCAGTTCGCCAGGCCGCTGACGGTCGGCGCGCTCATCGGCTGGACCGCACTGTCGGCGGTCCTCCCCGGCGCGGCGCACCTGCGGTCGGGACACCGCCGCACCGGGTACATCCTGCTCACGATCTTCGGCGCGCTGCTGCTGGCCGCCCTGGTCGGCTGGTTCGCCCTCGGCGGTACGGAGAACGCGGGCTTCGTGGCCCGCGACGGCATTCTGACGACCGCGGTGGTCCTGGCCGTCGTCGGCGCGATCACCTGGTTCCTGCTGGTGCTCTTCTCCTACATCTCCCTCGGGCCCCACCGGCTCAGCGGCAGGGGGCAGATCGTGTCGGGCATCGCGGTCGGCGTGCTGTGCGTGTCGGTGATGGCGCCGTTCGCGCTGACCGCGAGCACCGTGATGACCGGCAAGGAGACGGCCAACGCCATCTTCCAATCCTCCGCGGGCAACCCCACGGCCGTCCCCGTCAAGGACGAGGATCCGTGGGGCGGGCGCAAGCGGGTGAACTTCCTGCTCGTCGGCGGCGACGGCGCCGGGAACCGGGAGGGTGTGCGGACCGACAGCATGACCATGGCCAGCGTGCACGTCGCGACCGGCAACACCGCCATGTTCAGCCTCCCCCGCAACCTCCAGCACGTCCGCTTCCCGCCCGGCAGCGCGCTCGGCAAGCGGTTCCCCGACGGTTTCATGCGCGAGCTGCCCAACGGCGGCCTGCTCAACGAGGTCTGGCAGTACGCCGAGGACCACCCCGAGCTGATGCCCGGGGTCAAGGACGGGCATCGGGGCCCCCGGGCGCTCATGGACGCCATCGGCTACACGCTCAACCTGAAGATCGACTACTACGCCCTGGTCAACATGTTCGGCTTCGCCCACCTGGTGGACGCCATCGGCGGCCTCAGGATCAGGGTGGAGCGCGACGTCCCGTGGGGCGGCCTCTACGGCACCGCCGGAACCATCAAGGCCGGATACCGGAAGCTCTCCGGCGAGGAGGCGCTCTGGTACGGGCGCTCCCGCGTCGGCAGCGACGACTTCTCCCGGATGGCCCGCCAGCGCTGCGTCATCGGCGCCTTCGCCCAGCAGGCCACCCCGTCGGTCGTGCTCACCAACTTCGCCAAGATCGCGGGCGTGGCCAAGAAGATGGCCAAGACCGACATCCCCCGCGAGCTGCTGGAGCACATCATCGAGCTGGGACTGAAGGTCAAGGACGCCAGGATCGTCAGCCTCCAGTTCGTGCCGCCGGAGTTCTACACCGGCTCGCCCGACTGGCAGAAGATCCGTACGGCGACCGCCAGGACGCTGCGCCAGTCGCTGCAGCCCGCCCGCCGCCCCCTGGCCGCGACGGCCTCGCCCGGCACGAGCGGCGCGACGCCCGCCGCCACGCCCAAGCCCTCCAGGTCGGCGGTGGCCAAGCCGAGCCAGACGCCCACCCAGAACGGCAAGGCCGAGGCCCAGTCCCTGGACGAGCTCTGCGGGTTCTGACCGCCCCGCGCGAGCGGCGCCGCCGCTGACGGCCCCGCGCGATCGCCACACGCGTTGTGGCCCGCCCTCCTTCGCGGGAGGACGGGCCACAACGCTTTTCCGGGCCCCGGGATGCGGGCCTTCGAAACCCCGGGTTCGAAACCCCGGGTTCAGGACCCCCGAGCCTTCAGGGCCCCCGGAACTTCGGGCCCCCGGGACTCCGGTGGGCTCCGGGCTCCCCGCCCGGAGCCCACCGGCTCAGCCGACCTTGACCGCGCCGCCGCCCCCGGCTCCCCCGCCGCCCGCGACGGCCCCGGAGGTCCTGGGCAGCAGGGCGAAGGCGCCCAGATAGACCAGGCCCGCCACGATCAGCAGCGCCTGGTAGCCGATGACCAGCGCCAGATACTCCAGGCAGCCGCCGACCATCGCGCCCAGCAGGTTGGCGCCGAAGGACACCGTGGCGTCCGCGGAGTCGGCGAAGCGCTTGGCGAACACCACGTTGGCCGCGAAGATCGGCAGGAACGCCACGACCACGGCGGTCACCGCGCGCAGCGGCAGCGGCAGGCTCAGCAGCCAGGAGTTGGGCACCAGCCAGGCCAGGACGAGCCCGGCGAGCAGCACCCCGTACATCACCGGCAGGGACGGCACCCTGAAGCGGCGTGTCACCTCCACCGCGGCGAGCACGGCGACCAGCACCCCGCCGAACACGATCGCGTTCACCACCCAGGTGGTGCCGAACAGCAGCGCGAACCCGGTGACGCTCTTCGTCTCCAGCAGCAGGAACGCCACCCCGAGCAGGAAGAGGTCGGCGTACGGGCGCATCCGCCGGTACGGACCGGCGACGGCGCGCACGGCGAGCAGGCTGACGATGAGGATCAGGCCGAGGGTGATGATGTAGATCTGCGGGATCGTCCGGTCCTTCAGGTAGAGGAAGGGCCGGTCGTCACTGGCCGGCGGCGGGGTGTCGGCCTTCACCCCCGCCCACTCGGACTCACACCGCTGCGCCTCTGCGGTGAGCCCCGCGGTGATCACCGCCTGCTGGCCGGTCTCGCTGACGATGTCGACGCAGGGCTTGTGGCCGAAGGCGGCCTGCATGGTGGAGCCGAGGCGGTCCACCAGCCAGGTCTCGCGGTAGTAGTTGTACATCGAGAAGGCGCCGCCGGGCTTGAGGTGGTCCCTGGCCGCCTCCATCGCCTGCCGGGTGAACAGGTAGCTCTCCAGCCGCAGCGAGCTCGCCCCGGACACCAGGGTGAGCGAGTCGGGCAGCGCGAAGAGGATCAGGTCGTACTTGTCGGAGGTCCGTTCCAGGAAGGCGCGGCCGTCGGTGACGTGGGTGGTGACCCGGGGGTCGGAGTAGGGCTTGTCCGGGTGGTAGGAGCGGCCGAGTTCGAGCAGCTTGGGGTCGATCTCCACGGCGTCCACGTGCTTGGCGCCCTTCGACAGCGCGATGGACACGTCGGTGCCGCTGCCCGCGCCCACGATGAGCACGTTGTCCAGCTTGCCGGAGGCCGCCCGCTCGTACGGCAGGGCGTACTGGCGCTCCCACTCCAGGCGGTTCTTGGCCGGGGTGGCCTGCTGGTGCGGGATGCCGTTGACGTCGATGTTCATCAGCGGCACACCCTCCCAGTAGCCGCGCACGTAGGTCACCTTGTAGTAGGGCGACCACAGCGCCCCGGCCGTCAGCGTCTCCGTCGCGAGGACGCCGACGACGATCAGCGACGGCACGAGCAGCGCCGCGCGGGCCCAGACCTTGCGAGGCCAGAGCAGCACCGCGTAGGCGATCGCGGCGATCGTGCCCCACACCACCGGGGGCGCGCTGAGGAACGACAGCGCGGTGAACAGCGCGATGCCGCTGAGGCTGCCGATCAGGTCGTAGCGGTAGGCCTCCAGCCGTTCGAGCTCGGGGAAGCACCGCCCGACCAGCTCGGCCGGGCCCATCAGCACGATCGCCGCCGCGGCGAAGATCACCGGCAGGATCAGCCAGGGGGGCGGCCCGCTCGCGCTCAGGCTCGTCCAGTACAGGACCCCCTCGGTCTGGCGGTCCACGGTGACCGGGAAGAGCCACACGACCACGACCAGGACGGCCAGCACGATCGGCGAGTAGTACGGCTGCCGGGTGCTGCGTCCCACCCGCAGGAAGCCGAGTCCGATGCCGAGGAAGGACCCCAGCAGGACGAAGTTCGTGAAGTAACTCAGATGAACGATGTTCGACCCGGTCCACCGGATCAGGGCCAGCTCCAGGAAGAGCATGAAGCCACTGGCCACTATCAGTCTGGGCCGCGTGCTCAGCCAGTGTGTGTGCCGGACATCGGGGCTGGGGGGTGGAGTCGTCTCCGCCGCTGCGGTCATGACGCCCAACGCTAGTGATCGGCACCCGCGCAGGGAAGGAAATCCACGCCCATCGTTTGCACGGGTTACATGCCATGAGTCCGGATAGGGAGTGGTTTCAACGGCTGGACGTGATCCAGGCGGATGCAGGAACGTGGTGGGACCCGATCCCCTCGAGCCCCGGTGGTGCACATGCGGGTCCTGCTCCAGCTCCGTCCCTCCCCCGACGTCGTCGCGGCCGTGGCCGACCCCACGGTGAGCACGGCGGCCGCCGACGTCGTCGACGCGCTGCCCGGGGTCGTCGTGGACCCCTCCTTCACCCCGGTCGTCGCGCCCCGGCCGGTTCCCGTCGCCGGGGGCGACCCCCTCTCGCTCAACCAGCCGCTGACGTTCTCCTTCGCCGACGACGAGGCCTCCGTCCTGGTCCGCGGGGAGATCTCCGACGACGAGGTCTCCACCCGGATCACCCTGCTGCCCTCGCTCCGTCCGGACGTCGTGGGAGTCTTCGCCGACCCGGTGATCGAGCGGGGTCTCACCTGCGGCGGAACGGCCCCGGTGGGCGACTGGCGCGACGTGGGGCGACTGCTGAACGTCGCCGAGCTGGCCCGCGAGGGTCTCGACGGCGCGGGCGTCGCGCTCGCGGTGCTCGACACCGGCATCAACGCCGCGCACGTGGCCCGGCGCCTCGACCGCGCCGTGGCCCTCGACGCACAGCACAGCTGGAAGCCCTCGGGGGTACGGGGCACGGCGGGCGAGTTCCCCGTCGACCACGGCACGATGTGCGCCTTCGACGCGCTCATCGCCGCCCCCGGGGCGTCACTGATCGACGTGCCCGTGCTGCTGTCCCGGCGCCCCGGAGGCAGCGCGCTGGACGGCCTGCTGTCGGACGCGGTGGCGGCCTTCGCCCACCTGCGCACCGTCCTCGAGGCCCAGCCCGCCGCCTCGCGCTCCCTGGTCGTCAGCAACAGCTGGGGTTCCTTCTCTCCCGACTGGGACTTCCCCGCGGGCCACCCCGGCAACTACTCCGACAACCCGGCCCACCCGTTCAACCTGATCGTCTCCAGCCTGGAGCGGGCGGGCGCCGACGTGCTGTTCGCCGCGGGAAACTGCGGGCGTGACTGTCCCGACGGCCGGTGCGCGTACCCCGACCGGCCGATCACGGGCGCCAACTCCCACCCGCGTGTCCTGTCGATCGGCGGCGTCGACATCCGGGGCCAGCGGGTCGGTTACTCCTCACAGGGTCCGGGCCGCCTCACCGCCCGCAAGCCCGACCTCTGCGCCTACACCCACTTCTCCGGCTCGGGGGCCTTCGGCGACGATGAGGCCGACTCGGGCACCTCAGCCGCGTGTCCCGTCGCCGCCGGGCTGGTCGCGGCCGTGCGCACCCTGTGGCCCTCCTCGCGCCTGTCACCCGCCCAGCTGCGCACCCTGCTCCGGCGTACCGCCGACGACCACGGCGCCGTCGGGTTCGACCACGACTACGGCTACGGCGTCGTCGACACCGCCGGAATGCTCGCCTCGTTGCGCCGCCGCGCCAAACGCGTAGCGTGAGTGCATGCTCCTGATCACCGTACGGCTTCCGCCCGACGCGACGCTCGCGCAGGCCATGCGGCGCCTGGAGTTACCCGAGGAGGACGTCGACACCGACTACGGCCTGGTGCTCATCGACCCCGACCAGGGCCTGTACGGCCTGCGGGTGAGCGAGTCCGCCGCCCGCCGGGTCGCCCCGGGGGCGGACGGGGGCCCCTACTCCGACCCGAGGATCGAGCCGTACGGCCCCCCGGGCTGAACACCGCGCTCGCCGGGTGGGGCCCTTTGTTCCGGGCCGGCCCCTGTTCCGGCCCGGCGGCGGCGCGGCCGCGAGAGCCGATCGGAGAGAAGGGCGGTCAGGCGTTCTCGCGGTTGAAGACGCGGGTTCCCACGACGACGCAGAGCACCGACAGGGTCACGGTCACCGCGACGCCGAGGCCGACGGTGCCGCTCGCGTAGTCGCCGTTGAACAGCTCGCGCATGGCCTCCAGCACGTAGCGGAACGGCTTGACATCCTCCCCCGTCTGAAGGCGGGGGATTCCAACAGCAACTACCCCACAAGGAGGAGGTCGCGTTGAGGTTCACGGTTCACAGGCTCCGG